>NZ_JAZDQE010000010.1:0-271422 GCF_037963805.1 Cohnella sp. 56
ATTCGAGTGAAATCAAAGGACGAACTCAAACGACGGATCGAGCGATATCTTGAGGAAGTGAACCAGAATCCGGTTCCGTTTCGATGGTCGTACGGGTTAGAGCGTTAATTCTGGAGCGTTCTACTAGATGCTGACGATATCATAGGTTGAATAGGATTGTTTCCTTTGGATTGCTAGGTTGCGGTTAGCCTGGCTGCGGTCGATCGGATATGATACAATTCAAGCTATTACTCGATTGCCAATAAAAGAAAGAAGGTACGACGATGACCTGGAGAGAAATATCAACTGCCGACGAGTGGCATTCGCTTGTAGCTAAATCCGCCGAACGCGGACAGGTTATTTTAAAGCATAGTACGACCTGTCCCGTCAGCGCCAATGCGCTTCATGAATACGAGCAATATTTGAATGGTACGCCGAATCCGGACGTGGACTATACGCTGGTCAAGGTCATTGAATCCCGCGCCGTATCGAATCAGATCGCGGAGGACCTGAATGTCAAACACGAATCGCCGCAAATTATTTATATGAAGGATAAGGCTAAATATTGGAGCGCTACGCACTGGGCGGTCACCAAAGCGCATATGACGGCCGTGTTGGACTAACTTCGGTGATTGCCGGTACTCGGCTTGGAGTGCGGCAGCTTTTCTAAAAAGAATACTTGACTGTATGGCCTGCCGCATGGTATATTATTTCTCGCTGATGCCGAATCATCGGCAGTACAGCACACCTTATGCGGTCGTGGCGGAATTGGCAGACGCGCTGGATTCAGGTTTTAGCGCGCCCACAATTTAACGCTTCAACCGGTACTCAGCCCGCACGGTGATTGGGTTCTTGCAAAATGAGCAGCGCGCCAAACAGTCGCAAGGCGCACCAATCATGAAATTTCCCTCAAAAGTTTAGCGCACCCCGCTAAAGAAATCTTTAGTGCGGCCGACATAGGCGCGGCTGGTGTGTCGACAGTAACTCTCCGGGGGAAGAGAGTCAAGCAACAATTTTATATGCGGTCATGGTGGAATTGGCAGACGCGCCGGCTTCAGGTGCCGGTGGTAGCAATACCGTGGAGGTTCGAGTCCTCTTGACCGCACCATACCTTCAAACAAACTCTTCTTTCGGGAAGGGTTTTTATTTTGTGTATTACAGTACTGTAATCTCAAATTATAAAGGAATTAAAATTCATCATCTGTTATAATGGGTTTGAGGTGACGGATATATGGCCGGAATAAAAAAAATAACGCTGGACAATCAACTTCAGGAGAAGCTTTGGAGCCTGATTCATAACGAGGATGAAGTTATTGCCGACGTACTGGGTACGGAAGTCAAGTTGACGGTTATCTCCTCTGTTCCGCACGATCAGCGCGAGATTATAAAAGAAATTGAGTCTGACCCGGAACTTCAAACCATGTTGAAGGATTCCGAAGAGGATGAAAAGGCCGGTCGTAACTATTCGGTTGAAGAGGCCATTAAATATATTCAGGAGTTCCATGCGGAATAATGCGACGGGTGACTTTTTCCGAGCAAGTTTTGAAGCGGATTGCTACCATACAAAGTCTGCTTTTTTCTCGACAGGAAACAGAAGAATTTCAAATCAAGCTCATTCATTCGATACATGCTCGTCTTTCTGTAATCGCTCCACATGAAGGTTATCGTGAATATGATCGGGGGTCATGGGCGAATACACGTCGTATTGTAGTGATGGGCTACAAAGTATATTATGTTTACAACAGGATGGAAGATATCATTCGAGTGAGAGCCATAAAAGCACCTGGAATGAAGTAGGTTTATTCTTGTTTATGGGGATGACATTTTGGAATGCTCAGTGCCTATTATTAAGAGTGCTTCCGCTAAATTAGATTCGTTGCTCCAGGCTTCAGGAAAAGTTAATCTGTAGATGATGTTGTTTCGTAAAGCCTTACAATAAAAAGAGATGCCGGATGGGCAATGACCTGTCCTGGCCTCTTTTTTTGTTTATCGCTTTCTGTGAAGCCGATGCTGCTCCAGTATAAAGTAACGACTTGCGTCTCGTCTGGATAATATCTAGGGGGAATAACCCAAGTAAACTGCAGAGATGACAAAAATGTAAAGGAAATATGACATTATAAATAGATGGTGTGTTGCTGAATTTGTCAGAGATTGCTATGGCCGATGCAGGAACTAGAAAAGGATTTAGAAGCATTACGAATTGTTTAATTGTTTGGCAACTTTGCTTCTTCAGCATGCAGTCAAAGGGAACGTTGCCTCGCCGCAGAACTTCCGCAGTGAAGCTTTGGTAATGCCGATTACTTGCATTTTAGATATAGGTGGCAAAGAGTGCAGGTACTGTCGTAACTATAGCACTTCGTTGGATGTTGGAGCGTAATACCCCCGATCTTAGTAGGGAGCAGAATGATGGCTACTCTAACATAGAGAAACATGTAGAAAAAGCATATGATTAATTTGAGTTTTTTTGATAAAATATGACTATACCAAATGATTCCAATGAAGGATAGTCAGAAGGTGAATGGACAATGTATAGATCAAATGAATTATTGTGCGAAAAAATCAAACTGGAACTCTCCAATATACAAGTGAAAACAATTAAACTCCGTCAGCTTGAAAATCTTTTCGAAGGAGAGGTGGAATACGATATATTCTTTGCAGCCATAAGGCAGTTAGAAATGGAAGAGCTTCTTAAACCGATTAAATCACATGGCATCAATCATCATGGCCTTGCTCATGCCTTTCGCATACAAAAACAAGATTTAAATAAACCGCTGCAGGAGCAAATCCGTATAAAACAATTACAAATACACCCTCTGATTAATTTATCATGCTATTTTACTTTGTCTCTTGAGACCTGGGAGAACGATCAGGAATTAATCAATCGGTTAAATAAATATATAAACGAAAAGGGACTTCCGGACAAGGAGGCATTCTCCTCTGAACGTTCCTATGAACTTGCAGGCGATGAAAAATGGATCGATGAAGGGGGAGGCCGTGCTTTTTTGGAACGAGTAGGGATCTACTCGTCACTGCGAATTGTCTCTATACCAGAACCACTAATGTTTGCTATAAATCCTTCGCAAATGGCATCGGCTGAGCATATTCATTTGATTGTAGAAAATAAGGCAGTGTACGCCGCGCTTTCTACTTGTCTTGTAGAGTCACCGTATACAACCTTAATTTATGGATCAGGAAAAAGCTTTTTATCTAGTATTATGAAATTGGAAGAACAATTGAATATGCCGGATCGAACGCATCGGCTTTTATATTTTGGAGATCTGGATCGTGAGGGTATTACGATTTGGAATAGCCTTCATCATAGACGATTTGCTCCACCTTGTTTGATTTTTTATCGTGCGCTCCTTGAAAAAGATTTTACTTACGGCAAACAGAATCAACGGCATAATCATGAGGCAGAAAACAATTTTGTCAGATTTTTTCTGGCACATGAACAGGACAAGGTCCGTCAGATGCTAGCAAAGGGCGGCTATTACCCGCAAGAGGCTTTAAAAGCTGATGAACTTCGTGAAATATGGAGGCACTCATGGAAAGAGTAATGGATGATGCTATCAAAGGATACGGTGAACGAGTAAAACGGCTAGCTATAATGGACCCTTTATTTCGATTAAAGTATCGAAAGAGAAATGAAGAAGATGAAAACGTGGATTGGTTTTCTATGGGCTTGTTATCGCTTCTTTTCTTTTTTGAATGTATGCTTCAACGCCAATTTAAAAAAGGTGTTCCTGAATTATCAGATTTTTTGTATAGTATCTGCGGAAAACGCTTGCAACTTAGTCGCTCACGTTTTCATCAAATTGCAGAAACCATTGTTCAAACGTACCGTGATCCAACAGGGAAAAGACAAGAGGAACAGTATTGGGATTGGGAGACAAGGATAACCGAAACATATTCCTTTTCTATTCTAAAGACAGCTGGATTTGATAAATCTGAAAATCGGCAATATTATACGTTGGATGAAGCGGGAATCGAGCTTATTTTTGCTACTAAAGAGTATTACAGCGAGTTTCGAATTTCCATTAATCAACTTCTTATTCGTAAGCAACTTGAAAAAGGCGAATTTGTCAACGCTCTAACTGAAATACACGAAATGAGAATTGCCGTAGAAGTGATCCGGGAACAGATGCGTCGGCTTGGAATGGATGTCGTTAGAAATATCGTATCAGATGAGACTTATCAGAAATTTTTGCAAATCGTTAAAGACACTCACTCACGTTTGGTGAGAGAAGACGAAGAGTTCAAAGAATTGTACAATTTTGTCATGGATACGACTCAAAAGCAAAGTGCTGATTTGCAAACATCCAAAGATTTGAAAGCTTATGAGCAACTATTGCAAATCTCCAAAGAATTAGGCGAGGTCCATCATTTGCACCAATTGTTACTCAAAGAGGCTATTCAATTAAAGAACAAAGCATTTGATTCGGCTAAACAGGCGCTTTATTCCATTGGATTACAAACTTTTCATTTCGATCATGAAATTGTATCACGACTTGTCTCTTCTCCATTGCCTCCTCTCGCGGCTAAGGGGTTAGCTACAACTTTCACATCGTTACATCGGCACAGAAGTTGGTCACTTTTGACGGTCTTTGATAAACAAAGAAGTTCTTCCTTCAATCAGGAGCCAACGAACTATGGTTACCCAGAAGTGGACGATGAGCAGGTTGAACAAAATCGACAGATACAACAAAAAAATTTCTCACTTATTATGAAACAAGTTCTGGAGATTATGAAGGAAAGTCGTGAAATCGAACTCAAGGAACTCAGTGAGTTGCTTCCATCACATATTGTGAACCATCGATCTTACTATGATTTCTGGCTAGTCCTGCATCAGCGTTCCCCAGCAAGGTGGGAGCCAGATCGAGACGGAGATGTTATGAATGGGGCGCTTGTGCAACTAGAAGGTGATGTTCTTGTTGTAACCGAATGCATAGGAGTCATTCAGCCCGCGCCTCGATTTGCCATTCAGAATATGCGTGTGGAACGGAGACTGAAAGAACGTGAGATATAATGAGCAGGCAGTGATGCAGGCATTTGAGATATTTGCAGCATTAATGGGTAATGGGGAACAGTCTGGGAAGGAGATTGAACCTTATTTATTGAATGACGATGTTCGTAGTTTGACCGAACAATTCGCTTGGCGAGTCGACAGTGTAATTGTGCAAGCTGGAGATATATTGTACCTCATTCCGAAGACAGGTTTCTCTCCATTTCATTTAAAAATGGAAGAAGTACGTCGCGAACTTGGCGTGAATGCTACAAATGCTGATGTGTATATGATGTATTTATGCATTTTGATTTTTATAGGCGAATTTTATTGCAGTTATCAATCTTCCAATATCCAGCGTGATTTTTTAACTGTTGATGAATGGCTGGACAAAGTTGGAGAACGGATAGAGACGTTGCGTGAGCATGGAGAAGAAGCGCTTTTGCGTTACGAGAAGGATTTTGACTGCAATTGGATCGCGATTATCCAGAAATGGGACGCATTAAATGATATTCGAGAATCCTCCTTCAGACAAGCTGGGCGAACAGTTACACGAATCAGTTTCTTGTACAAAACATGTGAGTTTATGAAAAAACAACAGATATTGATGGAAATTGGCGATGATGAGTATACGCTGACCGAGAAAGCTCAGATCATTGTTCAGCGCTACTTTATGGAGACACAATACAATCGGGGCATTTTACAGTTCATGTATCAATATGATGGTCGAAAGGAGAACGAGAATGCCGGCAATATCTAAAATTAGATTTGCTAATGTTGTATATGAGGGCGGCGGAAAACGATATAATGATGAAACTTTTCGTTTCGATGGTCATAATGCCGCAATATTATTGGAAAATGGAGGAGGAAAGACGGTATTTATTCAAACGGCTCTCCAGGCAGTGATTCCCCATACTAACCTGGCAGACCGTAAGTTGCTCCAAACGCTAACATTAAGCGGCGCTCATGCGCATATTGCTATTGAATGGATTTTACAGGACAAGCCAAGACAATATGCGGTTACTGCGGTCACCTTGTTTCTTCGAAATGAAAGACTTGACTCTCATAAATACGTTTATACCTATACAACAAATGACGAAGGAGCTATCGAGAAAATACCATTCTCAGTTCCGGATTCGAGAGAAAATCTGCGCCCCGCTTCTGCCGGGGAAATAAATGATTACTATATAGGAATGAGCCGAAAGCATCTTACGGCAAAAACATTTTCAACCATTGAAAGCTATCGCGCTTATTTGGAAAAGCATTTTAAAATCGTTGAAACTGAATGGGATTCGCTTGCTACGATTAATAGCGGTGAAGGCGACGTAGAGGCATTCTTTGAGAATTGCAAAACCACCTCTGACCTGGTGAATCGATTGCTTATTCCTTCCGTACAAAAAGCAATCGGTGGACATGGTGTTGGGGGATTTACTGATTTGTTCGAAGGGAATCGGGATAATTTTCGAAAGAATAAGCAGCTTAAGGAACAGATTGAAGAAAATATACGGATTGAATCAGAATTGGCAGGTATGATGATTGGTTTCGAACGGCTGGATCAATTAAAGCAAGAAGAAAATAAATATTACGAGCAAATGAAGGCAATATATTCTTACACCTCTGCTCAAAAAGTGGAAGCGGATGAAAGATATAGCACGCTACAAAAGCAACTAGAGAGTCTAATAGAGGAAGAAAAGATACTCGAGCAAGAGCATGCGTCGCTTGCTATTGCTGACTTGACTATTAAGGAAGAACAAGCGAATCGGTACTTTCTTGAGTCAAGAACTGCTTATGAAACGATTAAAACCGAGCAACTCAAAGTACAGCATGAATTGGAAAAATTAAAGTATTTACGAGACAAACAGGATTATGATCGCAAAACAGCTCAGTTACAGGCAGAGGAACTGCGTCTGAAATCATTAGATGAAGAGCATGACGAATCGGAGTTAAAGGAACAGCTGCAGGTCACGCTAGCTCAATTAAAAGATGTGTATGAAGACAAGGAGCACTACTTAGGGAGAGAGTATGAGGCGGTTAAACGTCAGATCGAGAATACCAAACAAGAAAAAACGAAATTAGATCAGGATATTGAGAGTAAGCATGCTCAATTGATTGAACTCGATAAACAAACGGTAAAGTTCTCTGTATTAACCGATGAGCTGGTAAAGCAGAAGGAACGCATTGAACTTGAAATTTTGGAAAACAGCCAGCAACTCGTAGAAAGCGAGTTAGTCGTCTGGATAAACAAACTGGAGCAAGTTCAAAAAGAACTTGTTGAGCAGAAAGCGCTAGAGCAGAAGGCTCAAAAGGAGAAAGAAGAAAATCTTGAATTGATCGGTTTTCTTCGTGAAGATATAAGGGTCACAGAGCTTTCACATCAGGATGCGGAAAATGTTGTGAAGAGGGTCATTCAAGAGCAAGAACAACTCCTTACGGATTTACGTGGTTTGTATGCACTGAGAAATGTTTCGGATGTTTATTTGGAGCAGGACAAAATTGTGATGTCGCTTGAAATTGAGGAGACAAAGAAGAAAAAAACGCTAGAAAGCGCGCGGCTAAAGGAACGGGTTGCTAGCCGTTTGCAGGATTCATACGGTGATTTGGATGTCTTTACGGCTGACCCTTGGATTCGCCAGTGGATCAGACAAATCGATTATCCTGTCGAAAGCGGAACGGATTTTGCTGAAAGATTATTACGTGAAACGCAACTAAACAAGCAGGAATTATTTGTTCGTTTTCCGTTTTGGCAGATGAGTATTGTGGTCCAACCTGAGAATAAGCACATAATTGAAAAGAAACTTGAAGATTCTGCTAGCGAGCTTACTTTTCCAGTAATAGTACTTTCTGTTTATGAAGCCAGGACACTTGCCGAACAACCATTTATTTATCAAACAGTGACACCGTCTTATTGGCCGGATGTGTTAGAAACGTCAGGCTTTGAACTATGGAAGCAAAAAATTGCGGATCATGCAAAGGCAGCAGCCGACAATGTAAAGCATTGTGAGTTTGAGTTGAACGGCATTATAAGGATGATGGATGATCTTAAACGTTTCCTTCAACGTAATTCATATAAAGTATATAAAGAACGGGTTGAACAGAAAAAGCAATGCGAAGAGAAGCTGCGTCAACTCCGTGGGGAGATTGTTCAATTAGATACCAGCTTAGCCGAAAACGAAAAAGTGATAGTAACGATAGCGGAAAAAAGACAGTGGTTATCCGATTTTATTCGTAAGTTAGAGTATAAAATGCGTAAAGCTGCAGAGTGGCAAAATAAAGTGAAAGAACTACAGACGATTAATATTCAACTTAAAGCATGCAGCGAGGAAATGAAAATTGCTCAATTAATGATAGATCGAATGAAAAAAGAACAGAAATCTTTGGTTGAACTACTGGAAGAACTGGAAAGTAACCGTGAGGCTGTATACGATCTGATTAGTGAATTAAAAGGTGAAGAGCTTTTCCTAGAGTTGAAAAAGATAGAAAAGTCGATGCCGGCAGAAAACTCGGAAGCAGCGCTTAAACAAACTCGTATTTTACTAAAGGAGATGCTGCTGGAGGTTGAGAAAGAAAAAAGCGCAATTGAAAGACGGATTTTCCAATATCAGGAGGAGATCAAACAGCAAATAATAAAACTAGCGGAGTATAAAATTGAACTTCCCGACCAGGAGTTTCCGGCTGACGGACAAATTCGTATTCAACAGGCAGCGTCCAAATTAAGTGGGCTGACAAATCTTATGGAAGATAAACATATATCCTTTAAGGAAGCGGAATTAAAAAAAAGAGAAGTAGAAGCAAGATTAAGTGAAAAAATTGATGCTTATCATAAAGGACATAAAGGACCAATCCATTCCTTTAGTGATCCGTTGGATATGGTTGAAACCCACCTGATTGAAAAAGGAAAGCGGCTCTTATCTCAACGTTCTTTTTTGGAAAAGGAGGAACAAATAACTAGAACAGCAATGGAAGAATTGAAAAAAATGCTGAATCATATGGACAAACAGAATATTAGATATGAATTTCTATCTGAACGTGTCCGGCAAATTGTTTTTCCCACGGAAAGACGGAACGAGTTTAATTTAAATAAGGAGCAATTCGTGCTTGAATTCCTAAAACAGATAGAGGACATTTATAAACGGGTGACGCTTGAAAAGCAAGGGGTCGAAAGGGAGCGTCAAAAATTTGAACGATTTGTGGAGTTTAAGATTAAAAACGAGAAATTGCGTCAGGCAGCGCTTAATGGAATTCGGCAGCGAAGTACGTATCAAGAATTGAGAGAATGGGAACGCGGAATGAAGGAACGTGTAGCGCGTGCTACCTTGATTGCGGAGCAAGGGATGCAAGAATTTAATCAGGATTTAAAACATTTTATTCAGCAGTTACATACGTACATGACTACAGTGCGTGATGAACTTGGCAATATTGAAAAGATGACGAGAGTCAAAGTGGAAGACGCTTATAAATCCATCATTGTAATTACAACTCCAACGTGGGAGGAAGACTTTGCCCGAGAACGATTGTTTCGCCATGTTGAGTGGATAAGTGAGCGATTGACCGGAGACGAATATAAAACAGACGAAGGGATCGAAGATACCACAAAAGTTCGTCGAGACATTGAAAAATGGTTGCACCCGAGACACCTTTTAATGAAAATTAGCGAGCATCCCATTAAAGTCCAGGTTCGCAAAGTTTCCAATGACAATCGAGTAAGTCACGCACTCGAAGAGTGGACTACCTCCAATTTATGGTCAGGTGGCGAAAAATGGAGTAAAAACATGGCTCTTTTTTTAGGAATTCAAAGTTATCTATCGGAAAAACGGCAATATGTTACCAAGACAAAAATGAATAACAGGTCAGCTATTCTGGATAATCCCTTCGGCAAGGCTTCCAGTGACCATGTTTTAGAACCTGTTTTTTTTATTGCGAATCAACTCGGATACCAAATCATTGCACTAACCGCTCATACTGAAGGTAAGTTTCTAAGGGATTACTTCCCTATTATTTATAGTTGTCGCCTCCGTAATGCGAAAGATGGGGGAACGTCGATAATAAAATACGATCAGGAAATCCGTCACGCTTATTTTGAGGATAAGGAACCTATAGTTTTGGAGAGGCTTGGCAAAGTAGAGAAGATACAACAACTCCAAATGTTTTAAATTAAAGAAAATGATTCGGCAACTTGTTTTTTTGTTCTCTTAGATCCCATGGAATCCCTCAAGCTGAATAAAGCTAATATTTCAATGCAAAGAGAAAAGTTGCATTCGTATTGAATAGGACTAGGGCGTGTATTCAAACTATCGAAAAGGGCTAGAATCCGGTAAACTTTTCATATGAGAAGACGATACGAGATCCGTGATGATCAATGGGAAAGCCTCAAAGACCTCTTGCCGCCGGAACGGAAACCCCAAGGCGGACGCCCGGCCATCGACAACCGCCATATGCTCAATGGGATGCTCTGGGTGATCCGTTCAGGAGCAGCCTGGCGGGATTTGCCAGACTATTATGGCCCCTGGAGCAGCATTTACACCCGATTCCGCCGCTGGGAGAAGGCCGGGATATTTGACCGGATGCTGGAGACGCTCGCTGCCGAGCCCGATTCGGAAAGTACGATGATGGATGCCTCCATCGTCCGTGTTCACCAGCACGGCGCGGGGGCAAAAGGGGGCAGCAATTTCAAGCCATCGGACGATCCCGAGGAGGCTTGACCACCAAGATTCATGCGGTGGTGGATGCCCTCGGCAATCCGCTTCAATTCGAAGTGACGGCAGGCAACATCAACGATTGTGTCGTGGGCTATGAGATTTTGCTAACCTTGGATCTTAAAGGTCAAAATGTGTTGGCCGACCGCGGCTATGACACCGACAAGATTATCGAACTATTGGATGAAAAGCAGTCGAATGCGGTCATTCCTAGCCGTAAACATCGCACCGTTCAACGAACGACCGATTGGTACTTGTTTAAAGAACGGCATCTGGTCGAATGCCTCTTTAATAAGCTGAAGCACAATCGGCGATTGGCAACCCGATACGACAAATTAGCGCGGACCTTCATGGCCTTTTTAAAGCTGGCGGCTTCCATGGTTTGGTTGGCCTGAGGTTTGAATACACGCCCTAGGAAAATCTCTTGAATGCTCATTTTCTAAAAAAAAGTATTGGAGTGTCAGGCTATGTTGCATGTGGATAAAATGAGGAATATAATGTAAGAGGGGCTTGTGCTCCACACTAAACTACGGGTAAGTTCCGTAGGCTAGTGCAGTATAAGGAGCGACTCATAATAACGTGAGTCAGCTAAATTGTTCATTCAAGGTTTGACGAATACCAGGCTAAGCTTGGTACATGCACTCGTAACGAGTGAAGGAGAAGACCAGGAGAATTTTTGGTCAATAGGTATTTTTGAAGAGCAGGTAATGCATTCTCTACAAGGTATAATTGAAAATTACGTTCTGCTCTAGTCTTGGTACGTACCCCATGAACCCATGGAGGATGCGTATTCGAAGAACAAGAAAGAACAAAAGTAAGAAACGCGGTCATTTCAAGCAGTATTTGATTGAGGTGGCAACTGGCCTGACTGTGGGCTTGTTGCTTATCCTGATTGAACGACTGTGGAAATAGGCGCGTAACGCGGAAGAGGGGCAGGCCACCCCTCTTTTTTGTATTTCGTTGCCGAAGCCCCAAACGAGGTGAACCGTATCCTAAGTGACGGCGAAAAATTTGGGGTATGGGTAAGTGTATCTGACATAAAGGAATTTATAGCCCCTATTACCTGAGCCGGGAGGAAACAACGGCGTATATTGTCACTTAGGAATACCGACTTCGATGAGCATTTCTGTGTCAGCGCCGAGTGCGTTTTATGCTGGTAGCACTCGGCGAGCCACACATGAACAGTTATCGCCTTCTTCGAATCTGAGCATGTTCAACAGGGCTGTATTTCCGATGCTGCTCCCGCACCTCATTGTTAAAAAGTCGAACATATATCTGAACCATGTCCAGGCAAGAATGGCCGAGAATGAGTTGCAAAGAAAAAGGATCGCCGCCATTTCGAATGTACATTTTGGCCATCGTGTGGCGGAAGGTATGTGGGGAAACCCGCACGCCCGTAACTTTCGCCATCAGGCCATAGTCATGAATTCGCTCTTGCAAGGAGCGGATTTGCAGCGGTTGATTATCAATCGAAACAAACAATGCCGGAGTGGGCAGATTCCCACGTTCGGCCAGATAAGATCGAAGCGATTTGGCGCAGGTTTTCTGGAACGGAACCCGTCGTTCTTTTGCTCCCTTTCCCATAACGCGCAGCTCCCTTTCTTGCATATGGAGATCGTTTACGCGCAAACCGAGGAGTTCGCCAATACGAATGCCTGTATCCAGCAATAGCAGCAGGATGGTGTAATCGCGAAGCCCGGTGAAAGTGGATTGATCCGGCTGTCGCAGTAACCGCACAAGTTCGTTTTGGGAAAACGTAGCGATCGCATCTTTGGGAGCTTTGACAGACGTCAAGGCTGATGCCGGATTCGTCGGGATGTGCTGATGCTGGTGCAGAAACCGAAAAAAGATCCGGCAGCAACTTAGACGCCCATTTATCGTTTGCGGGGCCAGTTGCTTCCCCAGCATGTAGCCGAGGAAATGACGCTGCAAGTTATCAGCTGTGATTTGATCAAAGTCCGCGCATTGCTGTTGTTCTTCCAATACCTGCAGCAGGTAACGCAATGTGCTGTCATAATAAGCAATGGAACGCTGGCTGAGGTTCCGGGATCGGCAATCCTGGAGGAAAAGATCAATCCATTCCTCGTTCGATGCTTTGGCCGAGAAAGACCGATCCGTTTGGGTGGACACACGATTGGTACGACGTTTAACGGGACTATTCACGAGACATCTTCCTTTCTTCTTTGCATTCCTGAGCATAACGGAGAAGCGATTCGACGGGGCTGCATGTTTCGTGCCAATGGCGTACATCGGCGGGCTGGAGCGGCACATATTGACGGGTCATGGTGATGTCGCTATGTCCTAAAAGGGCTTGCAAAGCGTAGGCATTACCGCCATGCATTAAAAAAGATTTGGCCATCGTTCGTCGGAAGGCATGGGCGGAACCGGGTACACCGGCGTCATGGCAGTGCTTGATAATCAACTGCTTGATCGTGTCTGGCTGAAGGGGTTGCCCTTTGCTTGAGATCCATAAGCCATCATGCTGCTGCCCGCCGCGCAGTCGCAGATACGAGCGGAGTGCCGCGGCGCAAGTGTTCTG
Organism: Cohnella sp. 56; assembly: GCF_037963805.1. Lineage (NCBI taxonomy): Bacteria > Bacillati > Bacillota > Bacilli > Caryophanales > Paenibacillaceae > Cohnella > Cohnella sp. 56. The sequence goes on from NZ_JAZDQE010000010.1 coordinate 13,214, forward strand.
CATGGGGACGAAGCGGCTTTTGTTTCCTTTTCCTTGGGCAATGCGAATAAAGCCGTCCTGAAAGTCCAGGTCGGAAATAAGCAAGGTGCTTAATTCGGCAAGTCGAATACCGGTATCCAGCAATAACAACATCATGGTGTAGTCCCGCAGTCCCGTGAATCGCCGGAGATCGGGTTGATGAAAAATCCGTTCGACTTCCGCTTCCGTGAAGCAGATGGGCTCGTAAGGGTTGACCTGTGAATTCGAAGGCATGGCTATGGCGAAGTTTTCTCCAGCTGTATCCGGAAATGCGAATCGAAAAAATTGCCGACACGTATAAAATCGGCCACGAATGGAATGCCGGGCATAGCCTTGCTCGTTCAATTGTTGAAGCCAATCCTGAAGGACCATCACGCAGTTGGAAGCGAGGAACGGCATCTGGCGAGAGATAAAAAATCGTTCCAAGCCCAACAAGTGGAAGGAATAGTACGTGATCGTTTGGGGGGATAAACCGCGATGCGAGGCGGCGAGGAGAAACTGCCGAACCTGGTCTTGAAATTCAGGCTGGTGGAAGCTCGGCAGGTTGTGGGGAGTAGAGGTTGGACTCGTAATCGTCATACAGAAGGCCCTCCAATCAGGAAATGGAGGGAGAAGCAGAATGGAGATTTAGAGGGGAATCGTCCGGTTGACGCGCTTTTCTCCCGCGCCAGATTCGGCGAATGAAATCCACTGGGCGAATAATCTGGCGCGTCTCCCCAACATGAAGAACTCTTGCTCCACCTGCATTTCCCAGCCCCGAATTTAGCGCGTCTCGGGCCAGACACGCCGATTTCAGGTGCCGGTGGTAGCAATACCGTGGAGGTTCGAGTCCTCTTGACCGCACCATACCTTCAAACGAAGCCCTACAGATTATCTCTGTAGGGCTCTTCATATTTTATGCGTTATACGTAACTATTGATTTAGGTGCAAGAAGAGGATTAATAGCTATTCCTTCTTAGGTAGACATAACAAGTTGAACGGGTCACTTATGAGATACAGAGTTTCATCAGGCGGAGGTCGATTATAGATTGAATCCTTGTGTCCAAATGTAGCCGATATCAAATGAGAAAAACGGTCTTGGACTTCCGCTCCTTTATTGAGGTATCTTTCGCTTTTAGCACAAAACAATGATTATCGATTCATGTCCATTAGTGGCATGTCAATTGAGTTCAATTGGGCGTGCCGACAGTTGAAGAATCAGCGTGCAGGTGTTGATTATTTCGGCGCGGCAGAGCCACGCGGTTGATGAGTGAGAGCCACAATGTTAATGAAATAGGGCCACTGTGTTAGTCGGGAGAGCCACCGCTAAATTCGACAATTCTGTATTCCGTATATAGTAAGCCAGTCAAGGCCGCGAAGTGTTCATTTCAGCCTTAATGGCGATCTCTCGTCCTCACCTCTTCTATGGTCCAGCAAAGCCTTGCTGGACCTGCTAAACGGCGAGTGACGGGGTGCAAGGGGCGTGCTCCCTGCGTTTCCCTCGAGAGGGGGACGGAAGGGGGAGTTTGCATTCCTTGACATAAAAACAATGTGGCTCTCGCCATTTACATCGAGGAACGGCATCTGATGAAAGATAATAAATCGTTAGAAAGAATAATATGTGAGCGTTCAGGGAGATAAAACCGCGATGAGAGGAGGTAAGGAGAAACTGTCGAATCTGGTCTTGGCTGATGGAAGCCCTGCAGATTGTGGGGAGTAGAGGTTGGACCCGTAATACTCGTATGGAAGCGACCCTCCAATAAGGAAATGAGGGGAGCAGCAGAATAGGAGTTAGTGGGGGCTATCCGATCGACGCACTTTCTCCCGCATCGGACTCGTCAAATTATCAGTGCGATCTCACAGACAAGAATAAGCCGGAATAAAGGATTCTGATCAAATATGTCGAATTATGAAAAATAACGTACCATGTTAAATTTTACTAAATGGGCGAGTGGAAAATATGAACGAGTACTACGTAATTTGCAGGAGTTGTGTTGACGATCTAATTGAAGTCATTAACAGGCTAAATATAAAAGTAAGTATTAATAGAAGACCACGGACCATAAGAGAAAGGAAAGAAAAAACAAAGTATAACTGTTTACTGTGTAATTTAAAACTTGATGCTTACGTTGAGTATTATCCTGAAGAGTATTTTGAAGAGAAGATAATACCCATCTTCATGTTAATTGGAGGCGAACTTTCAAAAAAAATTCATGGGTGTTTTAAATGTGTCGGAGCGCAACTTGATTATGATGTTTATCGTTGGAATAAAGATGAAGAAGACCCAAGTAATTTTATTGAAAACAACGCAGGACAAACTGTTGAAAGTTTTTTGTGGGAAGAAGGAATAGACGAGAAGTTCCATAAGCTACTACTTGAACATCTACGATGTCAAACTTGCCACTACGGTGAAGAACCAATTGATTACTCCCATAATCCGGATGGAGGTACTTTTGAATCCTATGATCAAGTTTATGATGAACATGAAACAATTTCGGTATTTGGATTAGATGACTTTGACTTTATTGAGTTTTCTCAGTTTGCCCAAAAATATAATATTGATCTTAGTTGGCTGGAACTCCATGAGTTTAAACAGCATCTTTTGAAATATCCTCTTCTGGCATATAAGCATGAAACGGGGAAAAAAGTATATGATCTTCTGCAAAAACATTATGAAAAGAGAGACTATATAGAATTAAGAAGTGGGACTCAACTTTTTAGAGGAAGGGCACGAAAAAAAGATAGGAAACATGTGTTTGGAGAAGAGGAAATCTGGAATCCACCTGAGGGATTGCCTCAGCACGGACGTTATAATGCTGTTGGCGTATCCGTTTTATATCTGAGTAATCGAATGAAAGCCATCCCGTATGAAATTCATCCGTTAAACGATGAAAATATTGACATTGCTCTTTTTAAAACGAGAAAAAAATTGAAGTTGTTTAACATCGGGTTGTTTGATCACAGTTTCCAGGGTTTTTTTAATGAGATAAACGAAGAGAGTAAGCCCTTGAAAAAGGTTTATCTACTAACCAATTATATTGGTAATTGTTGTGCTGAAATTGGATTTCATGGTGTGGCTTATCAAGGTGTAAGCGATAGAAAATATACAAACTATGCATTGTTTAATTTTGATAAAAACAATGAAATACGAATTGTTGAGGTTGTCAGTTTTGAAGTGGAAATTATATATAATCTGAAGACAGAAGCTAAAAGTACAAAACATAAAGGGAATGAAGATTCCTTTCAGTTCTAGCACGTATATCAAATTTCAAAGGCTAAGAAAGAGGTGGGGTAATGTATATATCTGAGCTAAAAGTGGCTGGGTATAAAAATGCGAAGGAAACCTCACAAATAAAATTTAACAAAGGACTTAATGTTTTAGTCGGTGAGAATGGATCAGGGAAAACCACTATAATAAATGCATTGAGGTTAATTCTCAAAGAAAATGAGTTTTCATATATGAACATATCGGAGGATGACTTCTTTATATCGCTTGATAAACAAGTTTCTTCTGAAAATATTAAAATTGATATCACCTTTGATTCATTAACTCCAGATGAAGAAGTAACCTTCTTATCATGGTGTGATGCTGAGTTCAAAGCACAACTCCATTTAGAAGTAAATGCCAATCCCAACCGGAAAGGCTACTATAAAAAAGAAGTTTGGGGAGGACAATCAAAAGCAAGTATTTTCGAAGAAGAAACCTTCGAGTGTATTGATTGCATTTATTTTCCACCATTAAGAGATGCTGAAGAGAAATTAGTGAACGGGAAAAAATCTCGTCTTGCTCAGCTTCTAAAAAAGCAATATGGTGATAATAAAGAGAAACTTGTCGATAGCGTCAAAGGTTTTAACGACATAATCACCAGTAATGCTGATGGGAACTATAATGAAATAGAAGCAGCTAAAAAGAACATAAACACAAAATTAGTGGAAACCTTGGGAAGTCATCTTGGACAAAGTGTCAATTTACAGTTTGCAGAGACAACCTTTAATAAAGTGGTTGAAAGTATTAAAATGGTGTTTTTTCCTCTTAGCGGAGAGACGGATCCCAATAAGTTCAGAGATATTGCAACAAATAGTCTAGGCTACAACAACCTTTTATATATCGCTACAGTATTCGCCGAACTTGAGTTGCTAAAAGACAATAACCTGGTGACGGTATTACTGATTGAGGAGCCTGAAGCTCATTTACATCCTCAATTGCAAGTAAAATTCATTAAGTACCTAAAACAGTTAACAGATATGTTGCATAATACTCAAGTGGTCATTACGACACATTCCCCTGTTTTAGCCTCATCAATAAGTATAGACAACTTAATTCATATCGTGCAAAAGGATGAGAGGTTTGTTGCAACTGCTTTGAAAGATATCAATATGAGCAACAGTAAAGGGTATTTAAATCGATGGTTAGATGTTACAAAATCAACGTTACTTTTTTCAAAAGGAATCATTTTAGTAGAAGGTATCAGTGAAGCTATGTTAATTCCTGTGCTAGCGCAAATAACGCTGGCAAAATATAATATTTCAGTAAGTGAAACTTCAAAAAAACCATTGCCGAGTTCCTTGGAAGAGGCGGGGGTCTCAGTTATAAATATAAATGGCATTAATTTTAAACATTTTTTGAAGTTGTTCTCCGATTGTGATAATAGTTCGGGAGATGAAAAATTACCAATCCGTTGTTCTGGTATTACTGATAATGATCCGGGGAAAACGGAAATTCCTTTATTCGATCAAGATGGAATGCCAATTTTGAGTGATGATGGAGAGCCCCAAAAAAAGTTTATCGAGACATACCCACTTTCCAGTAATCCTTCAAAAGGAAACAATAGCGCCCTTGCATTAATTGAAGATGTTAACAAAAGCAAGTGGGCACGATTATTTCATTCACCATTAAAAACTTTTGAATATGATCTTGCTATGGAAAAAAACACAAAATTAATGGCGCAAACGCTTAAAATTTTGTGGCCTATTGAAAATGGAAAGGTAAGTAAAGATTGCGAAAAAATTATTGAGTACGATAATAAGTACGTTGATGAGAATCTTCTGAGTGAAGATGCAAAGTTTATTATTGAGCATATTGACGATGAGAATGTAGGTAAAGGAACTTATGCTCAACAATTTGCAGAAATAATCGAAACTCAAATCAATAATGAACTTTTTAAAATTGCTTCAGATAAATCTAATTCGACGGCAATATTGCAAAATATCAACAAGCTGATAAATGTCCCAAAATATATTGAGGATGCAGTAATTTGGTCTTGTGGTGGTGACTTACATGACTAAAGAAGAAATGCAAGAGGTACTGTCAAAGGTTTTATGCAGGAAAGACCACCCTCTTCATTGCGACAGTTGTTCTCATAATCCAAACAAGATATCATCGTCACAGGAAGATCGGTTTATTTGCCGCATTTCAGAAAAGACGGAACAGCAGTTGCAATATATATTTTCCTCAATTAAGCAGAACATTTTTTTAGAGGCATGCGCTGGAAGTGGGAAAACCGAAGTTGTTGGGATGAAGATGTCATATGAAATTAGTAAATGGACAGATAGAAACAACGGAATAGCTGTACTAACGTTCACTAATGAAGCTACAGAAACAATAAAAAATCGCGTTGAGCAATTTTCTAAACTATCCTCATTACACCCTCACAATATTGGGACACTAACAGGATTTCTTCATGGATTTATTGCTCAAAAATTCGGCTACAAATTTTTTGGTAATAATGGGAGGAATGGAGACTTTTCTTATCGGTTGATTGATAAAATGATGGATACTTTTAAAAATCATTGGCTCGAGAATTATAAGTCAAAAATTCCATATGTCTATGGAGCTGGAAAACAAGAAAGTATTTACGCAAATCAAATTTATTATGATTATCAGAAAAAAGATTACTATATACAATTCTCCGAGAATTACAAATTAACTATTACTGAGTACTATAACTCAAAAAACTTCCAGAAATTTGTTCAAGATACTCGAAATAAATATAATAATAACGAGCTATATAAAATTGAATACGTAAAGAAACAACTCATTAGTGACAAAGTTAAATTTTTAAAAGATGGATTTGCAAATTTTGAAGATATGAATAACATTGCTTTCAAGGCTTTGCAAGAAAATATAAAAGTAGCTTCAATCATATCCAAGAGGTTTCCCATCATTATAGTTGATGAGTGTCAGGACTTATCATGGATCGAAATTCAAATCCTTAAGAAATTAAAAGATGCTGGAAGCACACTTCATTTTATTGGTGATTTAAATCAAGCCATCTACGATTTTAAGAATGCCAACCCAACATATACAAAGGAGTTCCTGTCTAACTTTATTTGTTATAAATTAACTGATAATTTTAGAAGCTGTCAACCGATTGTTGATGTATCAAATCGTATATCTTCTATTACAACAACAATAGCAGGAAGAACCAATAATAAATTAAGTGACAATAGTGTTTGTTACTACGAATATGATGACTTACAAGTACTTCAAGAAAAATATTCGTCATTCTTAAACCTATTCAATATCCAACCTGAAAGCTCCTCTATTCTGGTGCGTCAACTTTCTTTAAAATCAAATTTACAAGTTCGTTCAGCTCAAAAAAGCATTCACTTGATATTAGATGCAATTCAACTTTGGAAAGCGAAGCAACAATCAACTAGAATAATGGCGTTAGAGCTTGCAGGAAAGCAATTGCAAAAATGGTTAGGTGGATCTAAAAATAAAGATAATTATTTTTGTCCAATTGATATTAAATCTGCATTCAGATGGCGGATTTTTATCAAGGATTTCCTTGAAGCCTGTTGCTCAAACTCTTTTATAAATAATTTTGAAAATAAAAAATATGGTGAGTGGTATAAAACAGCAAGGGAACAACTCCCTTCTATCTTGCTGAATACATATAAAAGTTTAAAAGAATATGATGAAAATCCGCGTGATTTTAATAGTTTTCCTATTTTACGTACACCTTCAGGTACAACAGAAAGTGCCATCGACGCGATATCAATGTTTGAGCCTCCTACGTCAATAAGAATTAATACGATCCACTCTGCTAAAGGTTGTGGTTTTGAAAGTGTAATGGTCGTTTCGAGTAAAGATCAGAAGAGTATCGGTGGGCATTGGAAACAGTGGATAGAAGTGGAGGGCGAATCAAAACGAATAGGATATGTTGCAAGCACTAGAGCTAAATATTCATTAATATGGGCTGTACCGAAACTAAATGCAAAAGACAGAAAGCAATTAGAGACTTATGGATTTAAAAGAATTGAATAGTTCTATGTATTAGCAGAGATGAGTTTTCGTTATATAAGATGCTGGAGAGTTAAAGACATTACGGGGTGAGGAAGCCAAACTTTGCAATGGAACGATTCAATGGAAGGCGCGTTTATTGAATCGCGGTGGAAAAAATTCCAGTGTCAATGCTTACGTCATTGATGATTATTAATGCACCGATAAAGTACGTGAACGGCGACATTCCGGCGATAAGCTGCTACGATCATTAGATTAGACCAATGAGCCTAAAGCGATATTATGAGATACGGACAATGAAATTTGAGGAACCGAGATGAGAGTAAAAATATGTTTTGTTCTTTCGCGTATATTCTACACCCATTGTAGTTCCGGCGACCAGACGAGTAATTGGTCTTCGAAAAGTATGAATTAGAATGAAAAAGGTCAGTTTCATTGAAGGTAACGGTAATTCGGGTCGTGCAGCATAATGAGAAATAATGTGAAGAAAAGGTGAGTTCAGACGTGGACGTGGCCAAATATCAGTTCAAAGAAGTGAATGGGTTTATTTTGCGATTGCTTTTGCATCAGGGGTTTGATTACACCAATGACCGAATTGTAGATGCGTATTTGAAAGAACGTCAAATCTCATGTGTGTTGCGAAGTGTGCAAGATCACTTTTTATATCTTGCGGGTAAAGGCAAGGAATATATAGAAGTAAAGCATATTCAAATAGACGAAAATCAAATGGCGGCAAAACTCACACCGCGCGGTGTTGATCTGCTGTACGGTGTTATTGACGACGATCCTGGAATTTCAATCGATCACTGATTTTTTCTCTGATCTCTTTCCAAACAATTAGTCTGATCATTTGCAAATAGTGGACAACAGAGACTGATACCTTCCTCCTGGGTATCGGCTTTTTTGTGTTGAAGGTCCCGTTACGAGTTTAGGAGAACTAATCCGTTGTTCATCCGGTCGCCGCGGCACATGTTCGGCAAGAAATCGGTCGTTTGAGAAAATCGATTGACGCCAACTGAAAAGCAGGTGCTGGATCTTCTACTTCAGAGCTGTACAAGAAGAGAGATTGCGGAGAAGTTAAATATATGGCTCCAAATACGGTGGAATTCCATCTGTGAGGGCTGATCAAAAAAATAGGAGAGTCTGTAAAATAGATTGTGTAAACTCCCCAAACCATTACAATGGAATGAGATGAAAGGTTGGGGAGCACACATGGGATTATGGACGGAAGAGCAACTGCGTGCGTTTATTAAGGAGAATCAATTGGTGCTGTTGCCACTCGAATTGTCCATGTTACAGGCAGTTCGCAGTAGAGAAAGGCGATAGCAAGCTTGTCTTGATCCTTGAACTGTAATGCCTTCTTATCACTTAGGAATCCAACTTCGATGAGCCTTCTATGGCAGCGCCTAGCGCGATTCATGCTGGTAGCACTCGGCGAGCCGGACTTGAACAGTTCGCTCCGGCACTCTAGCGTCTATTCATTTATCATTTTCTTCGAGTTTGAGCATGTTCAACTGGACTGTACTTCTGATGCTGCTCTCGCACCTCATTATTAAAAAGTCGGACATACATCTGGACCATGTCCAAACAGGAATGGCCGAGAATGAGTTGCAAAGAAAACGGATCGCCGCCATTACGAATGTACATTTTTGCCATCGTATGTCGGAAGGTATGTGGAGAAACCCGCAAGCCTGTGATTTTCGCGATCAGGCCGTAGTCATGGATTCGATCCTGCAAAGATCGAATTTGCAGCGGCTGATTATCAATCGATACAAATAAGGCGGGAGTGGGCAGATCTCCACGCTCGACCAGATAAGCCCGAAGCGCTTTGGCGCAGGTTTTCTGAAATGGAACCCGTCGTTCCTTTGCTCCCTTTCCCATGACCCTCAGCTCCATCTCGTGCATATGGAGATCGTCTATGCGCAAACCGAGGAGCTCGCCAATGCGAATGCCTGTATCCAGAAACAACAGTAGGATCGTGTAATCACGAAGTCCGGTGAAAGTTGATTGATCCGGTTGTCTCAGTAGCCGCACGAGTTCGTCGTTGGAAAACGTAGCGATCGCATCTTTGGGAGCTTTGACAGACGTCAAGGCTGATGCCGGATTCGTCGGGATGTGTCCGTTTCGATGCAGAAACCGAAAAAAGATCCGGCAGCAGCTCAGACGTCCGTTGATCGTTTGCGGGGCTAACTGTTTCTCAAGCATGTAGCCGAGGAAGTGACGCTGTAAGTTATCGGCGGTGATTTGATCAAAGTCCGCGCATTGCTGTTGTTCTTCCAATACCTGCAGCAGGTAATGCAACGTGCTGTCATAATAAGCAATGGAGCGTTGGCTGAGGTTCCGGGATCGGCAGTCCTGGAGGAAAAGATTGATCCATTCCTCGTTCGAAGGTTGGGTCGAAAAAGACCGATCTGTTTGAGTGAACACGCGATTGGTACGACGTTTAACGGGACTATTCATGAGACATCTTCCTTTCTTCTTTGCATTTCTGGACATAACGAAGAAGCGATTCGACGGGGCTGCTTGTTTCGTGCCGATGGCGTACATCGGCGGGCTGGAGCGGCACATAGTGACGGGTCATGGTGATGTCGCTATGTCCTAAAAGGGCTTGCAAAGCGTAGGCATTACCGCCATGCATTAAAGATTTGGCCATCGTTCGTCGGAAGGCATGGGCGGAACCGCTTATACCGGCGTCATGGCAATGCTTGATAATCAACTGCTTGATCGTGTCTGGCTGAAGGGGTTGCCCTTTGCTTGAGATCCATAAGCCATCATGCTGCTGTCCGCCGCGCAGTCGCAGATACGAGCGGAGTGCCGCGGCGCAAGTGTTCTGCATGGGGACGAAGCGGCTTTTGTTTCCTTTTCCTTGGGCAATGCGAATAAAGCCGTCCTGAAAGTCCAGGTCGGAAATAAGCAAGGTGCTTAATTCGGCAAGTCGAATACCGGTATCCAGCAATAACAACATCATGGTGTAGTCCCGCAGTCCCGTGAATCGCCTGAGATTGGGTTGATGAAGAATGCATTCCACTTCCGCTTCCGTGAAGCAGATGGGCTCGTAAGGGCTGACCTGTGAATTCGAAGGCATGGCTATGGCGAAGTTTTCTCCAGCTGTATCCGGAAATGCGAATCGAAAAAATTGCCGACACGTATAAAATCGGCCACGAATGGAATGCCGGGCATAGCCTTGCTCGTTCAATTGTTGAAGCCAATCGCGAAGGACCATCACGCAGTTGGAAGCGAGGAACGGCATCTGGCGAGAGATAAAAAATCGTTCCAAGCCCAACAAGTGGAAGAAATAGTACGTGATCGTTCGGGGAGATAAACCGCGATGCGAGGCGGCAAGGAGAAATTGCCGAACCTGATCTTGAAATTCAGGTTGGTGGAAGCCGTGCAGGTTGTAGGGAATAGTGCTTGGACTCGTAATCGTCATACAGAAGGCCCCCCAATCAGGAAATAGAGGGAGAAGCAGAATGGAGAATTAGAGGGGGATCATCCGGTCGACGCGCTTTTCTCCCGCGCCAGATTCGGCGAATGAAATCCACTGGGCGAATAATCTGGCGCGTCTCCCGTTCATGAGGAACCCTGACTCCATCTGCTTCTCCCGGTCCCGAATTTAGCGCGTCTCGGGCCAGACACGCCGACTTCAGGTGCCAGTAATGGAAACATTGTGGTCGTTCGAGTCCTCTCGACCGCATCATACCTACAATCAAACCCTTCTTCGGAAGGGTTTTTATTTTGTGTTTTTAAGAAATGGACCATCGCAAAATTCCAATAGGAAAAGAGTATACTTAACGGGGCCGTTTTTTAAGTTTATGAAGGAACCGCAAAAAATGATGCATTTATATCGTCCCTTTAAGGTTCAATCGCTGATAGTGACGATGCGGCATTTTTATCGCGGAACCGCAGATGAACGAAGTGGGGGTCATCTTCTTGTGAAAGATGCCCTTCATTGTATATTGTAACGGGATGGATACATCAAATTGATAACGGAAACATCTTGATAATTTGTCGTAAAATGCGATAAAATGGAACTATATAATAGCTTGAGAAAAACAGCCTCGAGGCGGTGGTGCCGCATCGCGGCTATTTGTATAAGCGTATTTTCAATTCGATAAGTAGGTGTTGTTTTGTTAGAGATTACAGGAACGGACATACAATCATTGAATGATTCTGATCTTCGGTCGCTTGTCGGATATCTTTGTGAAGCAGAACTACGTTCACAAGGATTGTCGATCGCAGGGGTAACTTGGGGTGGTCATCAAAATGCAACAGATGGTGGAATAGATGTTCGAGTAGATTTAACTACGATGTTGCATAATGATAGTTTTGTTCCTCGTTCTAAAACAGGTTTCCAAGTCAAAAATTCCGATATGCCTCGTGCAAAAATAATAGCTGAAATGAAACCGGATGGGATGTTGAGAGAGGTCATTCGTGATTTAGCTGTCAATAACGGTGCATATGTTATTGTGAGTAGTCAAGGATCAACATCCGATTCGGTGCTCAGAAGCAGAAGACTAGCAATGCAGGATGCATTGTCAGATGAGGAGCCTTCAGTAGCAATAAAATTGGATTTCTACGATCGGGAAAGAATAGCATCGTGGGTTAGATCTCATCCTTCACTCATCCTTTGGATCAGAGAAAAGATTGGTCGTCCAGTACAAGGTTGGGAACCTTACGGGAATTGGTCAAATATTACAAGAGAAAAAGAAGAAGAATATCTGCTTGATGGCCATCTTCGATTATATAATAGTTCGACTCGTCATTCTGGTGGTTTGACTGCAGTGAATGGCATTAACGAAATTCGAAATAAATTACAGAATGCCAGATCGTCCGTTCGCCTAGTTGGATTATCTGGTGTAGGAAAGACCCGATTATTGCAAGCATTGTTTGATGATAAAATTGGTGAAAATCCTTTGAATCCTTTGCAGGCTTTTTATTGTGATATTGCAAACCATCCTATCCCTGATCCCCAAAATTTTGCTACCCAATTAGTTGCATTTCAAAGAAATGCTATTCTTGTTGTGGATAATTGCCCCCCGGATTTACATAGAAACTTAACTACAATTTGTTCAAGGTTAAACAGTTCAGTGAGCTTGATTACGGTCGAATATGATGTTCGAGAAGATCAGCCGGAGATAACTGAAATATTTCATTTGGAACCAGCGTCTACTGAGTTAATAGAAAGAGTCATTCGGATGCGATTTCCGCACATAGGCGGCGTTGGAGCCCGTGTCATTGCTAAATTCTCAGGTGGAAATGCGCGAATTGCTATTGCTTTAGGAAGAACAATTGATCATGTCGAAGATGTTTCACAACTTAATGATGAAGCGCTTTTTTCAAGATTATTTGTACAACGGAATGATCAGGATAACAATTTGCTAAAAGCAGCAGAAGTATGTTCGCTTGTCTACTCTTTCGACTGCCAGACAGGCGAGGATGATGATGAATTAAAGCTACTTGGTTCGCTAGTGGGAATGAATGTTCTTGAACTTTATCAAAAAATAAGTGAGTTAAGGCGACGTGAACTTGTACAGCGAAGAAGTGTATGGGGAGCTGTGTTACCTCATGCACTTGCAAATAGACTAGCGAAGAGGGCCTTAGAAAATATACCGCTCAGCTTCATGCTAGATACTTTTGAAAATAGAGCGTCTGAACGACTTTTAAAGTCATTTTCAAGACGATTGAGTTATCTTCACCTTAGTAAGCAGGCCAAAGAAATAGCTAAGATATGGTTAAGTGAAGGAGGATTATTGGGGAACCTATCAAAAATAAATTCATTCGGGACTAGCCTGTTAAAAAATATAGCGCCGATAGTGCCCATGGAAACCCTTTCAGCAATTGAAAGGGTAGGAACTGAAGAACTGATTATAAATGGAGAAATTGATCAATTAAATGAAATATCGAAAGTATTATATTCTATTGCTTATGAACCGGATTTATTTAATCGTGCCGTGAATCTGCTATGCCAATTCGCTTTAAATGAAGATTCGAAAGCACGAGAGTTATTGCAATCTTTGTTTCATATAAAACTTTCGGGTACCCACGCTACAGGAGAGCAGAGACTGGGCGTTGTTGTAAGATTGTTTGAATCAAATCAAAATAAATTAATCCACTTAGGTTTGTTTTTGTTGAGTGCCGCTTTACAAGTTTGGAGTATAAGCTCGAATAATAGTTTTGAATTTGGTGCAAGGCCAAGAGATTATGGATATTGGCCAAAAACATTCGATGAATCAAAACAGTGGTTTACATTGTTTTTGGAATATGCAGTTCAAATTGCGATTTCTGGATCCCCATCAGCAATGGATGCAAAGAAGTTGTTGGCAGACAAATTCAGAGAATTGTGGGTAGGTGCTGAAATGCATGAAGAGTTATCCGCGGCGGCTATCCGCATTTCTGAGAAAACCACCTGGAACGAGGGATGGATCGCGGTTAAAGCCACGGTCAGATACGATGGGAAGGATATGACGGAAGATGTGTTAGGTCGATTAGAGCACCTTGACTCATTATTAGTACCTACTTCTTTAATTGAGCGTGCGAGACTACTTGCGCTTTCACGCGGTCATCCTTATGATCTTTTAGATACTTTTGATGATGAAGTTGAGCCTCTACATACAGCTGAGAATCTTACCCGGTTACTTGGTAAGGATGTAGGTTCTAACGAAGAGACTCTTCTTCAATTACTGCCAGAAGTACTAGGCGGGGAAGGATCAAGGTTGTATTATTTTGGTCAGGGTTTGGCTGAGGGCTCTATTGCACCGGCAAAATTGTGGTGTTATTTTAAAAATAAATTACTGTCAATTGAAGAATCAGAAAGGAACTATCAAGTAGTTCGTGGATTTATAAATGTACTGTCCGAGACAAACGAAGTATTGTGCAATAAGCTGCTGGATGAAGCATTGCTGGACGAATTTTGGAGTACTGTGTTTCCAATTCTACAAATCAGCACATCTATTGGCACCCGAGGTGCTAGAAGGCTTATGGAGTCACTCACAATCGGAAAAGCTTCAATATCACAGTTCAGATACTTAGCTTACGGCAGAGCGCATGAGAATATAAACGACGAAGATTTATCAGAACTGTTATTGGAATTGGCACTATACAATTACGGAGTTTGGGAATCCATAGAGATATTACGTATGAGACTTCATGGTCTTGCAGCGAAGGAAGTAAGCGAAATCATAAAATCTACGGGACGCAAGCTAATTTCGGATTTCGGATTTTTGAGTGATGGTAATCATGGACATGAAATTAAATATGAAATCGCAGAGATTATAAACGTTTGTTATGCGGATGAGGCAATAGATGAAACAAAATCATTATGCATCCGACTTGCCAATGCGTTGATCAGTAGAGAAATTTATACTTTTGATTTCGACAGTGTATTTTCTGCGCTTGCTAAAACACAACCGTTTGTTTTCATGGATGTTTTCATCCGCAAAGAAGTAATAGGAGAGTCGGATTGGTTCTTTTCCAGACTCTCTGTTAGGGAAGATCCGGTAGATGTGATTGAGGATGAAATTATACTACAATGGTGCGAAATCGATCCGGAGAGCAGGTATGCACTTGCTTCTTTAGCAATAAAGCCATTTTTGACTGACGAAAATAGCGCTTCAATTATGTGGTCTAATCTAGCTGATAAGTTTGTTGCTCATGCACCGGATCCAGTCGAAGTTTTAAAAAATTTCGGAGACAAGTTCCATCCCTCACGCTGGAGTGGATCTTTATCCACAATCTTAGAGAGTCGGCTTAAACTAATTGATGAATACAAGGAACATACCAATCCTAAAATTTCACAATGGGCTTATCAAAAAGAACTTGATTTAAAAAGAGAAATTCAATTCCATCAAGAACGAGAACAGCGGCGGCAAAGTGAGGAAAATGAGCGATTTGAATAAACGATATTTATAGAGGAGTGATAAATGTGTTAGCCGGAAGATTAGAATATTCGGGGGGAGCAAGGACTCTCTGTGAATTTTACACACGTCACATTAACTCGGATTACCAAGGGGGCATCCCAAGACTTATTATTAGTTTGTCGCCAGAGAAAACATTCCCAATCGAAGTAGACGGAATAGATTATAAAACTTTTGCTGCCATCAATTGCGATGGAACTGCAAAATTATCAAATGTAAATGTGGGATATATTAAAGGGCCATCATTCTTCCGAATGCTTCCAGGTGGAATAACCTTCATTATTGAATTATCAAGAGAACAAATAAATATGATTGAAAGTAGTAGACAATTTAGGGATGTCGAAGTTGATTTGGATTTACAATTGCTGGTTTCTTTTAATAAAGAGTACTTGTTTAATTTTAATTATGTAGTTGAACTGCCTTTAAGGTTACATGTTCAAATAAATAAATCCGTATGGGTTGAGGAGTTTCTTAAGAATTGGAGTTACTACGAGGGTAACGAGAAAATGCTCCGTTTCAATTACTTGTTTAAGCTTCCAAACACATCAAAACTTATTATTTCAGCGCGGAAATCGTTCTCCGAAAATAAATTCAATGATACGCTTGCTACATGTTTTAAAGTGTTAGAGGCCATCCCTAAAGAAATGGGATTTAAAAATCCTAATTTATTTTTTGAAGAATTACGTGTAAAGGCTAGTAATCACAATAACAATTTATATGGGAAAGTTGATTTTGTCAATGAGTTATATGGAAAGATTAAAGGATTTATGCATATTGCCCGACATGTCGAAACCGATGAAGACAAAAACATAATCGATAGAACTATAAGTTCAAGTGATGCTTTTCTAGCTCTACATTGTACAGAATTAATTGTAAATTATCTTATAGAAAGTATTGCAAATGAAGAAACTTAAATCGGATATACGATAAAGCCTCAACGTATCTATTTGATAAATGATGATATGAGTGATTAGTGTTGAACGGAGGCGAGCAAGTAACTAGAGATATAGATGCGGAATTCGTGGAAAAGGCCACTGCAATATTGTTATCCATGCTTAAAATTGATTTAAACACAGGGGAAGATGAGTCAATTAAATTAAAGTATATAAATAGAGAAGATATTTTTCAGCTAGCAGAGAATCTGCGATTATTGGAAGAATATAATTTAAAGAATTTGAATGAGAAATTAATAACAAGTGGTAGAAAGGTTAGTGACTTTCTTACGGAACATACATTTGCTGCAGAACTGATAAGAAATCATGGCTGGAAAGTTGAAATTAAATACGAACCTCAGGAAGGAAGAAAAACTGATTTTGTTATTATTTTAGATGAATTCAAAGAAAAAATCTTTAATATTCAAATGAAGAATTCATCGCCCACTGAGAGAGAAAATCGAAGGGAGAAGATTTATCAGGAGATCAAAAAAGAATTAAAGAAAGTTAAGCGGGCAAGGTTCTATAGTATTTCTATGCATGAAGATTTTACAAATATATATACTTCGAGTTTTATAGAATTTATCAAACAAAATATTAATCAGGCCGATAATGTTAAAATACCGTTTTATGTTGGTAATAAATCGCTCGCAGAAGTATGCTTTAACGAGATAAACAATCCACAATGTGATTGTATGCTACCAGGAGTGAGCGGCGACATGAACTTTATTAATATAACTGGAGAAGAGAGAGGGCATTTTTATAATGCTTTAAAAAAAGCAGCTATTTCATTCTCCTTGCCTAGTGAAAATAATAATATAAATCTGATTATATCAGAAGCGAATAATAAAGATAATATTGACATAGCTGAAGCCATTTATGGAGCTGAGTTTTTTGTATTCGATAGTAATACTGATTCGATGAAAATGAGCAGATACGAAAATGGATTCTATCATAGTGAGGATTCGAGAAATGTTACAGCTGTTGTAACCATGAGAAAAAGAGAAGAGTCGAGAAAAATATCGAGCTTTTCAAAAAAAATATTTTTCAAACACATTCACGAAGATGCAGGGGAAGCTATCCTGGCTCTTCTTAAATTTGATAGAATTATCGGATCTAACAATACTATAACCCATCGATACTGAAAAGTCATTTGATAGCTTGTAACCAAAGTGCAAAAGAAAGCATAATAGTCGAAAAATTCTTCGATTTGGGTCTTGGTCTGTCAGAAGCTAGAAGAGGGTTCGACAAGGTATTTCAGCAATATGGAAATAAAATATTCCGGACATACACCAGTACCTAACCGCATCGCGGCCCTTCGGGTTTTTTGATGGAGTGGGTCTCGTCATATCAATACAAGAACGTTATAAAAAATTCCTGAAGGGGCGAAAAGATATGTATGCTTTATCAATAATGGAAATCAGACAAATAAAAACACTATTGTCTCAAGCCAAAGCGTTAGAAAAAACAGTTGATGATATTCTCAATAGGGATGTAGCTGAGCATAGTAGATATACATCTTTTAAGGATATGGCTTTAACATATAATGATTTAGCAAATCGTGCAAAAGCAGTGATGAGATTTGGTAGTTTTTATACTATGAATACAGACAACATGAGAACTTCAGGGAATACATTGTGGCCTGATGCAAAGAATATACTGGAATCGGTTTTAGTAAGCACACGGTTTTTAATCTCATCGTTAGAAAGTCAGATTGACTTTGTTTCAGAAGAGATCGATAACGTAGGAAATTTTATTAAGACTAAATTACGCAATGTAATCTTTGAAATACCTTCAAAAGAGAAAGATATTCAAAATGCAATTGAAAACTTATTTATTGGTAAAGGATATGATAAAGGAATTGATTATGACAGAGAAACGGGGAAATTTAATTTTTCTGGTCGCGAATATATTCCGGATTTTATTATACCTAAACTCAGAATTTGTATTGAAGTTAAGTTATTAAATGACCCAAATAAAAAATCTAAAATTATAGAAGAAATAAATGCTGATATAACAGCTTATCAAAAAATCTATGAAAGTGTTTTATTTGTAATATACGACATCGGGATAATAAGAGATGAAATTGAGTTTAGTAGAGATATTGAGAACCATAGTGGTGTAAAACTGATAATTGTTAAGCATTAATTTAATCTCTCCAGGTCAAATTGCCCGCAGCTTGCTGTGGGGAATTCGTTAGAGGGAGTCAGGAGGAAAATTAAAGAATTATGAAGATCGTTAAAACTGATTTAATAAACCGAAACAAAGTATCACTTAATATTCCAATCACACAGCGTCGCTGTTTCAGTGATTTGCAAAAAAGCATGACAGCTAGTGACTGGGAGTGTTACCGGCTATGGATAGGAGTGATTCAGCCATGGGCTTCGTAAGCAAAGAATTACTTGCAAAACACAATGTAATAGAGGATGTTTTCGATTATAAAGATTTAGATATTGATGAGAAAATATTAAAAATATATTCGTATTTTGAAAATTCGTTTTTAGAGTTGTACGGAAGTTATGCAGATCTCTTTAAAATTAAAGACTACTGTTTCTACATAAAAGATAATAATAAATGCAATGCATTTGCTTTAACGCGTAAAGGATATAATATTATTGGAATAACAAATGGTTATCCAATTCTTCTTAGTCAAAAGCTAGATGAAAAATACTTTAGAAGCATAGTGCTCGCTGGAATTGGTAACGATGAACCACTTCAAAAAGCATACATTGATTTATACGAGGATAGAGAGTTTGTTTTTGACAAGTTTATTTTGGATTGTTCAATAAAATTTACTTTCAATCATGAATTCCAACATATTATGCAATTTAGTAGTTCAAAACTCAAAAGAAATGATTTTCTTTTGCAGGAAAATTGGGCCGAGGATAATTTTGATATAAAACTACATGCGTGGGAGTTCGACGCTGATAGAATGGCCAGCTATGAAGTTCTAAAATATGTATTTAGAACACATGCCAATTTTAAAGTGAAGTCTGATGAAAAGCTAAAGTGTCTTTTGTACGTTGGATGTGCAAGTATGATAATTACAAATTGCCTGTTCTATTTTGGAGTAATGAATCAATTAGGGCCACAACTGTCAGTACGTAAATTGGAATTCTACGAAAAGAAATTCTCTCATCCTCACCCACTGGTTAGGTGCATAAATATAATGGAGTATTATTTTGATAGTATTACTACGGATCTTCCGAGATTAAAAATGGACTCTCAAGAACTTTTAAATAATACGCTTGTTATTACAAAGTTATATTTCAATATGCTTATTCCCACGCAAAATGTTATAAGCGAGTTGTTCAAGGACTTAGGAAAACATCTTGATAGTATAAATAAGTATATCGATGAATTGTATGACTGTGCAGTTCAAGATGAGGCAATTAGAAACTTATTGTTATTACGCAATGTTGAATTTGAAGACGTCCAACCAACCTGACGATTTGATTAAAAAAACTAATCAGATAAGATTATGAATGGCTAGGTCGTGTATTCAAACTTCAGGCCAACCAAATCATAGAAGAGGCCAGCTTTAAAAAAGCAACGAAGGTACGCGCTAATTTGTCGTATCGGGTAGCCAGTCGCCGATTGTGCTTCAGCTTATTGAAGAGGCATTCGACCAGATTGTCTATCGTAAAATAAAAATACCCCAAAAGATCAAATCGAAATACCCAAAAAAATCGTACAAAAATACCCCTCCTGATCGTCTCGGGTAAAACGAACACGAATCGAGAAACCGATACCTTTCGTAGCGAATGAACGAAGGGTGCGGGGACGGGAGATGTTGAAAATGAGTCAGATTGAGACGATCAAAGATTTGCAGGCGATGGGGCTGGGGCCGGTTGCGATCGCCGAGCGGTTGAGCCTCACACGGAAGACGGTGAGCAAATACATGGCGGCAGAAACGTTTGAGGCCAAGCCAAAAGAAAAGGAGACGGAGTATGGTGCTACAAGATGTCAAGACAGTTTTTTTGAATTTTGAAGGTGTGAAATCTTGCACAATGTTTGTTGCAACTGCCCTGAAGGAGCAAGCTGTTCACGGATTCGTGATGGAAAATATAATCGTTATTACCAGCAATGAAGATGTCCACTGATGGAGGACACAGCCCAAGCGCAGGCGCGGGAGAACTGTTTTCTCTTTTATCATTCACAGGTGGATAACAAGATAACGTGTCGGTTATAGACAGCAGCCGGCGTATGGTTTTGGAGGGACTGATGCGGTAAATAGTGATTGTGCAAGTGAAGGTAACGCTCCACGCCCTGCCGTGTCTCCCGCGGGGTGTTGTAGTCATTGAGATACACCTCATTGTACTTCAGGCTACGCCAAAAGCGCTCAATGACAATGTTGTCCTTGGCCCGGCCTTTGCCGTCCATGCTGATCCGAACCTCGTTCTCCTTCATCAAATCGATATACTTCGGACTCGTAAAATGGCTGCCTTGATCACTGTTAATAATGGCGGGCTTACGCCGTGCCAGCGCTCGCTTCGTGGTCTCCAACACGAACTCGATCTCCAGGCTTTGATCGAGCTGCCAATCGACGATATAACGCGAATACCAGTCCATGATGGCGTACAGGTACATCCAGCCGCGCTTCATCCGGATATACGTGATATCTACCGACCACACCTGATCGGGCTGTGTGATGAGAAGCTTCCGGAGCAGATAAGGATAGATCCGGTGCTGCAGATCGCGCTTACTCAGGTTCGGGCCGGGATAGATGGCCATGAGCCCCATTTCCCTCATGTAGCGCCGTACCGTATTCTTGTGGATCCCATCTCCTTCCCGATTCATAATGGCGGCAATCTTTCGATAGCCCAAGAACGAATGCTCGGTGTAAAGTTCGTCAATCCGGTGCTTGAGGCGAATTTCCTCCGGGGAGGGAGGGACCGGCTTGTAGTACAGGCTGGAGCGATTCAGGCTCAGCAGATCGGCTTGAACGCGGATCGCGTGTTCGGGGCACACCCATTCCAAAAGGTCGATACGTTCTTCTCGAGACAGGTTAGAGACCAGATTTTTTTTTGAGCCACGACAATTGACTGGTTAACTTTCCAATCTCGGCGTAGAGTTCGTTGATCTGATGTTCATAGCCGTTTTTCATTTTCGTGATGCCTTTCCGATCGTCGACGAACAATTGCGAGAGATTCTGAATTGCTTCCGATTTCCACCGGTTGAGGACATTGGTATGAATGCCGTGCTCGGATGCAAGCTGCGAAACCGACTTTTCTTCCTTCAGAATTTCCAGTACGACACGGGCCTTTTCTTCCGGCGTAAACTTCCTTCTGCTGGTTGCCATACAACTAAGAAACTCCTTTTTTGCTGTCTAGTTTCTATGTAGCATTATAGAGCAGCCCTCGAAACTGGATCCGTTCAAGCCGCTGATCCGGCAGTGGTTGGAAGAGGACCGCAAAAGCCGGTACAAGCAGCGTCACACCGCGATGCGCATCCATAAGCGACTGCTCGCCGAATGCAAGGACTACGACGCCTCGTATCCGCTGGTCCAGCGCTATGTGAAACGTCTGCGGGACTACCGGCACAAGGAAGGGACGCTCGAGCTCGTCTGGCAGCCGGGCGAAGCCCAAGTGGATTTCGGCGAAGCCGACTTCATGGATGTCGGCGGCCAGAAGCGGGTCGTAGCCTTCGAGCGTGCTGACATTCATAATTCTTGGACTGAACAAGAAATTATCAACCTATATAAAAAAGTCATGAACAATATCAGAACGTTTCAAGAAGCACATCCAGATTTGGACCATGCAATTCAGACACAACTTGATTATGAAGACAACCATAATAATTTCAAGTCATTCAAAGGCGGTAGGACTAGAACAAGCTTCCCTTGTCCACTGTTGAATGAGAAGACTGGGAAATGTTCTGTTTATGAAAAACGTCCAATGGTTTGTAGAACGCACGGCACAACACACTTCGAGTTGGATGACAAACTAAACAAAATTGAAAGTGCGGTATGTGAGTACATCCCGAGCCGTTTAAAAAATACTGAGAATACTCCGAACACTACAGTCTATCAGATGAAGTATGAAGAAATAGTTAACGTCACAACTAATAAGGGGTCACTATATATTCGGAAAATGCCTCTTTTCTATGGGATTCATTCATTGGCATATTTACAACAATTTAATCCTACAAAGTCGACTGTTGTAAATAGGCATAACTTGGATATGTCTATAAAAGAGAGCAATGAGATGCAGCTTAAGAAGGCGGCATCCAAACGGTGATCTGTATGAATTGTTGAAGCAGGACGATAATCATTTAGAGCATGGTAGCCGTTGAAGTGGCCGCCATGCATTTTGCTTTTTTTGAGGCCTAGTCCGATAATTATAACCGGTCGTAGAAGGGCATTCAGGTAATCCTCAAGGAGTAATACTACACTAAAGTGAATTACTCATTTGTGATTTCATCTAGGGGAAGGTCAAGCTGTTTGAAATTATGGATTAAACTTAAGGCCCATGGTAATATTATCCTAAGTACTTACGTTGGATATTAAATGATTAGTCATCACTAGATGGATAAAATGTATTGCGGGTAATCAATTTTTGGGGATTTACGAAGTTCGAAAAAAGTCGCTATTCGAAACCCTTGTAATCATTTAGCTTAGGAGAATTTAGATATGAATTTTAAGCATATTAATACGACTGAGTTCCATTTGTGGACAGATGTTTTGCACGCCAAAACACTCTCATGTCAGGCCCAAAACCCTTGGGATAGGGGCAGTTATGTTAGATGGTGTATCATTACGGGTTGGACTGTTTTGGAAATGGTTTTTAGACAGGTTCTGAACGATGAAAGCATTGGTTATAGGTTCAAAGAAGATGTTGACAGGGCAATAAAGAACTTAGGTTTACCAAGTTTTAATTGGGGGGAAGGTATCTGGCAGAGAATATTAGCTTTAAAAGATACAAGAAAGAATTTTGTTCATACAAATCTTGAACAAAATAAGCTATTTCTTGATACTTCAGTTGCCATAGATTATGTGAAAGGAATTCAAGACGGGATTCTTGAGATACATAAATACACTCGTACACCAATTCCCCAGTGGATATTATATGATGATGATAGAGGTTGGGATGATGGGAGCGAATCTGGAATACATATATTGATCGAAAGACAAGGAGCAACAAAAGAAGATCCTCAATCGATCATAGTTAGTTATATATACAAAGGCAAGGAATACCCTACAGAAGTTCTTCCTGCAAACTCAGATTATTTGAAGACAGTAACTGATATGATCACAAACTTCCGATCTCCTATAACTGGTATCAAAGTTTATCAAGAAGGTAAAGTTATTTTTGAAACAACTCTGCAGATGCGTGGTTCATTTTGAGTATCACTTATAAGTTAAAGATTTCGCATAGCTTTAATTTTTTCAGCATAGATATACGAACCAAGCGCTTGCAGGTTATGCGCAGAAAAAGAAATACGCACCTGACTTTTAAGTGATATACGAAGCTGGCGATCAAAGTATAACTTGACGTAATTCAGCAGTCAAATATTATTGCAAAGTGTTGACATGCTATTATGCCTGAAAAGTACTGATAATGGAGTAAAGCTTATAGATTTAGTTCAATCAGGGAAATGGGGGTAAAAATTTTTCTGCATACGATTCATATGGTGTGCCTAATATTGATGGTACGAAACGATATGTGACAGTACTGCTCAATGAAGAAAGAATTATAATCAATAGCCCTTTGGTTGAGTCTTTCTGTTTTGTGTAAGGTAATATATCATTTTAGTCAAGCAATGAGAACCTCAAGACAGATTAAGATATTTCTCCCGAGCACAACTAATAAAGCTTGTTCTCATAATCAAGAAATCAAGTATAAAAAGAGAGGGTTCTATTGATAAAACAAGACATTCCATCAACCATCATAGTGAACAAGTATGAGTTCTTTGAGACGTTCACTTTTTCCATTACTGCTTCACTAGTCACTCTTGTTGGATTAATCACTATTTTTTTGTCTATTAATGTCCAGCATTCCATACAAAAAGCTAGAGAAATATATTGGGAGGCTATAGGTTTTACTTATGAAGAACAGGATTCGACATACTTTAATTCAATTAGAGGTAAATTAAGAAGAAATGTAGAATTGTATAGACAAATATTAATGCCAAATTTTTTTAATAAGATTGTTATTTTTATTGCAATAGGTTCAATATTGGCAGTGGTATATATATGGTGGAGTTATGTCTATTATTTATCAACTATTGAGGCGGATGGAAATCAAGTAAATCATGCGAGACAATATTTAATTATTGTTACAACAGTATTAGCTGCATTTTGCATAATATTATTAATGATTATCCGGCCTTTCTTTACGGGTAAAATAGTGAAGGTCAAAAAAATCTTCAACGGAAATATCCGTACGGAATTATCTACAGTCTCATTAGCCGCGCATACCATTGAGATATTAGTTGTTGTGGATTACGGATATTTACAAATAGTGCCGAGGTTTCCTTTTGATTATAAAAATCTTAAGATCGAAACGGATATTGAATTGTATATTCCAGATGCAAAGCCATATCCTGCACTTAAATATATATCAAAATGTGTGCTACAAGGTGAGATGCAGATGAAATATGAAGTTGATGGGATAGTAGACTTATTTGGATATGATGTTAAATTTAATGAAACGGGAGATATAAATGACAGTAAGTACATTAATGAACAATGTAGAATTCCTGATTTGGGTGCGGGTAATGGAAGTGAGGTGAATATTACCCTTTATCTAGAAACAAAAGAAGGAAAACTTGTAGTGAAGTTTCCGAAATTCATAATTGAAGATATTTATGGAACTATAAACACTTTAAAGCCAACGTCCGTTCAACGTTCTTTGGATAGTATAGAAACATTCAGACAGTTGAGGACTAAAGACTAGCCCAATTGTGCTATTCTCACCTATCTTAATAAATAAGCTATGTAACTGACGCGCCTAGCTACTACTCTTCTGCCGTGTAATACCACAAATACTATAGAATTTTCGTCGCAGTGATGAGCATAACTATAAAATGGATCAAGAGCAAGGAACTGGAAAGTGTTGATGTTTATCGGGATATGAAAGGTTCATTTCAAGCTTAAGATCAGCCAGTTCATCGACGATAGGCGTTGAGGTGGGCAATCAGGTGGGTGCGGATAAGATGATTGAATGAGGTCTAAAGGACTATCTGAAGATGAGGCTCCCGCCGCTTTTCAGGAGCCAATTTATTTATTTTATATATAAATTTCGATATAATTCGACAGTTTTTTCATGGTGGTTGTGATACTGTAATCCTAATAAAAATTAGGATTAGGGGTTGAAGCATAATATGTCGATAAGGGATCAAAAATTAATTTACCATCTCACCAGCATTCAAAATTTCGAGTCAATTCTCCAGTCAGGATTATTGCCTAGAAATCAATTAGATAGCTTTATAGATGTTGCAGATGCTGAAATAATTGAGTTTAGAGAAGCGAATTCAATTACTGACTATGTTCCGTTTCATTTTTTTTCAAAAAACCCTTTTGATGGTAGGGTGCAAAGAGATAGACCTGATGAAGAATTTATCTATATCACTCTGAAGCGAAGTTATGCTAAAGATAATGGTTTTTTAATAATTCCACAGCACCCCATCTCAATGGAGGAATTTTCGATGTACTCTTATGAAGAAGGGTTTGATGTAATTGATTGGGAAACGATGGATGTTAGAGATTACCATAACACCCTATGTAAAAATATCTGTATGGCAGAGTGTGTTTCACCATCTCTAATTGATTCGAGTGACTTTCATTGCATTTTTGTGAAAAATGCAGATCAAAAGAAGATCATAACAGATCTATCCTCAAAGTATTATGATAAGATCCCTTACATGGTTACTGTTAATTCAAATATGTTTTTAGGCTGAGGAATGTTTGAAATTAAGTTATAAGTGTGAAGCTTTCTAACTAACAATTGTGTATAATTGAGGGTAGCATTGTTGGTTTTTATTTGATGGATGAGTAAGGGACAGAAAAGATACATAAAACTGTTTGTTTTAAGGAAGTGTATCTGTGATAAATTTTGTAAAAGGGAATTTGTTTGATTCTGAAGCGATGGCAATTGTAAATACTGTTAATTGTGTTGGTATTATGGGTAAAGGAATTGCCTATGAAGTGAAGAAACGATATCCTCACGTATTTGATGAATATAAGTTGATGTGTGATAAGAAAGAATTAAAGCCAGGGGTTATGCAAACAGTCCCCACTGAGAGTTTAATTGGAGCTCAATATATTGTTAATTTTCCAACTAAAAAACATTGGAAAGCAAAGTCTAAGATTGAGGATATTGAGCTTGGTTTAGTGGCACTAGTTGAAGAAATAAAAAAATATGATTTTAAATCGATTGCTATACCGCCTTTAGGTTGCGGAAACGGTGGGCTGAATTGGAAAGATGTAAAACCTCTTATATTAGATGCTCTACAAAGTATTGAAAATGTAGATATTTTAGTGTTTGAGCCCGGGAACTATGTAGAAAACTCTGCTGACATTAATAAAAAAAGTATTGAAATGAGTAATGAGAATAAGCCAAGGCTTACTGAAGGTAGAAGGGATTTACTAGCCTTTCTCATCGCATTTACAAAAGAAAATTTTGTTGTTTCCGTGCATGAAATTCATAATTTAGCATTTATAATGCAATCTGCGGGATATTCATTAAATTTGTCGTTTGTTCAATCGATTAATGGTCCCTTCTCTGAAGGTTTGAATCAAGTTTTATCCAAATTGAATGATCACTATTTTAAAGTACTCAGCTTCCCAAATAGATCATCTATTGTTAGAATAAAAGAAAATGAAATGTATAGTACCACTAATGCAGGTGAGCTTCATCAAGAAACTTTTAATAAATTAATGGAAGCCATTAGCGGCTATCGGAGTGAAGCTGGTCTTGAATTATATTCAAAGGTATTGTGGGAACTAATGAACGCAGGCGATCCGAATGACATTGACTTACTCGTGAAAAATGTATTTAATTGGAAAACGGTTAACGAAGCCTTATTTAGGGAAGAAGATGTGAAAAGACTCCATTCTCATTTGATGGATTGTTCCCTTTTTAGTTCACCTAAACTCACTCTGTGAAGGGGAATGCAGGTTCACTGGGTACGTTTTGTTTTCATATCTAATCATTTTTGAGAATGAGTTGGCATGTCTTTTTTATGGGCGTGTTAATGACTATCCTTGGGAAGGCGCTTGAATGGCATGCAAGAAGTCGTCGGTTCGATCCCGATAGTCCCCACCAACCACACAGACAAACAGCAGAGATGCTGTTTTTTCATTTAACGAGTTCACATTTATTGTGATTACTATTTACATTATCATAAGGTGGTGTTTTGGAATGCGAATAAAACTGGAAGATCATTTGATGGCACTTTTTAATGATAAGATTGACGATGTATATGTCGAAACTCATACAGCGCATTTTTCTGTTTGGGAAGCACATCCCATAAAAGTAAATGGTGAAGAATCTACTTGGGATGAGTTTATTTCTATGTTAAACAGTCATTGCGATGAATTAACGGTAAGTGACGGTACTCGATTTGTTAAAGTTGATAAATTATTTGTTGCTGCAGGGTCTTTGGATAGAGTGAAAGTCTTTTTGGATGACAATGTTCCAGAATATATGGACGGCATAATACGAATAGGCTCTGTTATCAGTTATGATGAAAACGACGAGGTTGTAGGAGACCACCAAGACTTAGTTGATAACATGGAATTTCATGATCCCACTGATCTAAGGAAATATGTCTCCAAAAAGCTTGATATTGATATTGATAAGATTGAGATTGTTGAGGAATAGAAAATAGTCGCTTCGTCAGGTCAGTATAGCTTTAAAAGCAATGATAATGAACCTCATGCTAATAGTGCATGAGGTTTCTTTATGCAAAAATCACTTCGGGTGAATGACCTCGGACAGCAGCAGCTGCCGCAGCGATCGTTTGTTTACCCATTCACAAAACAAAGCAAGCAGACCATACCCTTTCCTGATCTGCTTGCTTTTATGATTATTGAGATCGTTTTCCGAAATTCATATTCTCTACCGGACTGTACTTTTGATGCTGATCCCGAATATCAGTACTAAACAGCTCGACGTAATGCCTGACCATGTCCAGCGTGGAATGCCCCAATATTTTCTGCAATGTAAAAATATCTCCGCCATTCATAATGTAGAATTTGGCCATTGTGTGCCGAAAGGTATGGGGTGACACGCGGACGTCTTCAATTCCGGCGGCTTTCCCGTATTCCTGAATATTTTCCTGAATCGTCCGCTTTCCGATTCGCTCATCCTCTACATTAACGAATAGGGCTTTGGAATCCAATTCTCCCCGCTCGGCGATGTATTGTTGCAGTACATTGGCGCATGTTTTCTGGATGGGTACGCGCCGCGCTTTTCTCCCCTTGCCCATACGAATGATGATTTCTCGTTCCTTCAGAAACACATCGCCGAGTTCCAACGCGATGCATTCGCTAATCCGCATGCCGGTTTCAAGCAATACCATCATAATGGTGTAATCCCGAAGACCGGTAAAGGATTTGCGATCGGGCTGCTCCAGTAGGTCCAGCACTTGTTCCTTTGTCAATGTCTGAATCATTTTCTTTTCCGCTACAATTAAACGCAGTTGATCGAAAATGGGTTGCTTTATAATGTGTTCTTCATACAGGAAACGGAAGAAGGTTTTGCAGGCTCTGATTCGGTTGTTGATCGTATAGCTGGCAAGGCCGGAATCCAGCATATACCCGATATAATGCTCTTTGATGTTCCGGGCCGTCATCTTTGACAAGTCGATCGCCATGTTTTGTTTTTGAAAGGTTCTTTCGAAGTGCCTCAGAGCCTCCTGATAAAATTCGATCGTGCGCGGCGACAAATTCAAGGAACGTTTATGCAAAAAATACGCTTTGACGGCTTGCTCGAAACTGACCATCTTTTGAGGAAGATCCTCTTTGGTGACGGGGGTGGCGGACTGCAGTACGTTGTTCCGGCGTCTCATGTCTCCACCTCCAAATCGGTCTCGGCCTTAGAAAAGAGACTTTCGATCGGGCTGGCTTTCTTAAGTTGGTCATGTAAATCTTGATTGAAAAGATCAACGTATCTTTTCGTCATTTCAATATTGGTATGGCCGAGAATATGCATCAGGGAGAAGGCATCGCCCCCGTTCAACAAGTAGGATTTGGCCATCGTATGCCGGAACGTATGGGCAGATCCCCGAGTGCCTTGAATGTGGGCAGCTTTACAATGATCAATAATAAGTTTTTTGATGGCTCCGTGAAGAAGCGGGGTGTTTTTGAGTGTGACCCAGCAATCGTCAAATGGATGTTCTCCCCGTTCTTGAAGGTAGCGGAGGAGTTGGTATTGGCACGTTTGTTGAATGAATACGATGCGGGGTTTGCGCCCCTTGCCGGATGGAATCCGGATCGTCCCTTCTGCCAAATCAATATCGGATACCTGCATGCGGGATAATTCCATTAAGCGCATACCGGTTTCCAAAAGGATCAGCATCATTGTGTAGTCACGAAAACCGGTGAAGGTTTTTCGATCGGGTTGATTTAGAATCGCTTCAACTTGTTCCGCCGAAAAAGTGAAAATTGCACGATTCGTAGCTTTGATTAATTTGAAGTTCTCAGCAAGGTTGGCGGAAAGGTAGCCGTCTCGAAAGAGGAATTTAAAAAAGACTTTGCATGTACTGATGCGCCCGCGGATGGTTGCAGAAGCTAAATTTCGATCCAGCATGTAGTTCATATAGCGATTGCTTAAATCGAAAGGGGTTAGTTCTGAAAAAGTCAGTTTGTTTTCATTCAAAAATTTTTCGAACGTACGCAGGCTGAACAAGTGGGACGAATAGGCGGAATGCGTCAGATTGCGAAGTTTGCAATCTTGAAGGAATAAACGGGCAGCCTCAGAAAATGTTAAAACGGGTACATTTGACATGGACACAACATCCTTCCTCCTGAAATGTTTGGCGAGGGAAATGTTGTGCGCGGCTGGAGCCAATTGTCGCGCTAATGTTTGGGATGTATGAGCGCGCTAAAAACGATCGAAAATGAGGTATTTTTTCGTCGTTGGAACAAATTTGGAAAGTCCCTGAAATCCCTTGTCCCATAAGGGATTTCGGGAGGTGCGCTTTTCTTGTTCCCCTCCTGTTCGGCACACCAATTTCAGGTTCCAGTGGTAGCAATACCGTGGAGGTTCGAGTCCTCTCGACCGCACCATATTTACAAATAACTGGCTTCTGAACTTGTCCTTGCGACGGTTCAGGAGCTTTTTGTTTGTCCGGGATTTGCGGCGTGTTACTCATGACCTGTGCCGACGAAATTTTGAGCTATAGTCCAAATATGCATAGATGTTAGCCGTTGTGGAGTAATGGTTATGCCCCAGCCATTCTTGAACTTCTTTCATGCCAAAGCCATTAGCCAGCAGCAAGCTGGCGCAACTGTAGCGAAGATCATGGAATAATTCAGAACGATATAATAAGTCCTAATAAGTCCCTTTCTTCTCTTGCAGGTGGCCTGCTACCATTTTGTATCCCTCCCAGGATAGCAGCCCTGGCTCCCTACCTTCGACACTTTAATTATAACAACGGAATCAAAGAGGGTTCAAAGCTGTAAAGTGTCATGATCGCGTGGAGTGCCAAGGGCGCTCTACGCTGAAATACAAGGGGGCGTCATATCCGACTTGATGGGCCAGATCGTTGATCAATAAGCTTGGGTGGCTTTGAATAAATTCTTTCGCTCGCTCGATGCGCAAATAAGTCAAATACTCTACAAACGACATCCCTTTGAAATTCCTGAATAGTTTGCTTAGTTTGGATTGGGAAAATCCAAAGGCGGTGCTTAAGTCGGAAAGGTTATGTTTGTCTTTGAGATTGTTTTTCAAATGGATGATGACGGCATTTAATTGGTCTTCATCCGTTATAACGGTCATAGGCGCTTTCGGAAGAAAGTGACGCGAGATACACTCCCAGTATTCCGCCTTCAACTCTTCATAGCTCCCGGAACTTCGCACGATCGCTTCCGTTTTCTTTTCAAATTGCAAGCTGTCAGACCCCGGCGAGTATAGATAGAATTGTTCCAAGAAGAGATTCATCGTTTTGAGGAGATGCTCTACCAAGGAAAGTGGAAGATTTTCCGTCTGCCAACCAAGAGTCAGTCGAGTGAACTCTTGAATGGGCGAGGAACGGCGTTGCCGACACTGTACAGCTCGGCATTGTATCGGGAAGAAGCGCGTATAAGCTTGCGCCTAAGGATTACATGACCCGCGCCGAAGCTGCAGCGATAATTCAGCGTTTGCTGAAGCAATCGGGATTGATCTAGACAGTAATGTGATCGGCTGCGGTAGCGCCATTAGTTCTTTCTCACAACTGCCATCGTCAGATACAAGCCGGACATGTTGTTTTCAATGACGGCACGTGGCAGTCGGCTGCTTGAGCATTTGACTCCCCCGTTGTTCGAACCGCTGGGGATACACAAGCCAATACGGGAAAGCTGCCCCTCGAACGTTCATGCAGGCGGTTGGGTACTGCGGCTGAAGACGGATGGCGGAGGACGGAGGACATTGCCCATTTCGGTCAATTGTATCTGCAGCAGTGAATTGGGGAAAACCGGCGGATTTTGTCCGAAGAATGGGCTATGAACGCGGTAGTCAAGCAAATCGATTCCAAACCGTACAACCCGAAGGATACGGTGTCGGACAGCAACGAATGATATGCGGGTTGGGGCATTGGGTTGAAAGCAGCTTTATGCTTGCGGGAGAAGCGGTGGCGGCAAGCGGGGTATGAATCAAAAAGGATTCGGTCGGCGGCGCCATGGGCTGGTCGAGCAACTCATCGCTGACCGTGAACCATACGGAGTCGCTCACCCTGGATATGGGCAGCGTCAAGTCGCTCGGCCGGGTCGAGCTGTACCCGAGGAACGATGGAGTCAATACGGGTTACGGCTTCCCGGTCAACTTCACGATTCAAGTCTCGACGGACGGATCGGCCTTGACGACGGTCGTGACGCGGACGGGATATGCGCTTCCGGGCAACGCCGCGCAGAGCTTTACGTTTGCTCCGCAGGGGGCGCGATACGTGAAGATCGAAGGAACGAGCCTGAGGCAGAACTCGAACGACGGCAACCTGTATCGCATGCAGTTGGCGGAGGCGTTCGTCTACTGAACGCGGAATCTATAAGACTTCATAAAGGTAGAGCTGCGTGTGAGCAGCAGCATCCAGGTCGAGGCATTCCCCGGCGGGCGCAAGCCAGCCTACTGCGGCCGGCTAGCATGAATGGCTGCCGGACAGCTTGCACCCGGTATTACCTCTCATTCGATGTAACGCTGCAGCTCCACCAGGAACACGCTGCCCCCGTCGGGGCTGCTCTCCGCCCTTATGCTGCCGCGGAGCGTATCTACAAGCTCCCTGGCAATAGCCAGGCCAAGCCCGTGGCCTCCGGCTTCCCGTGACCTCGACTGGTCGGGGCGATAGAACCGCTCGAAGATCCGGCTCAGGTCTTCTGCGGGAATGCCCATGCCCGTATCATGAACCTCCAGCAGCAGCCAGGGTCGGCTATTCTTCTGAAGGGTCGCGGCTCGCAGCATTACACGGCCGCCAGCAGGCGTGAACTTGATCGCATTCTCCAGCAGAATGACCAGGAGCTGCACCAGCTTCTCCTGATCCTGCTTCACTGGCAGCTCCGCCGGAGCATCAAGCGTAAGCTGGAGCTGCTGCGCCGCGGCCAGCGCACGCAGGCCGGAGAGCGTATGGGCCGCTACCTGCGCGAGATCAAAGCTGCGGGGAGTCAGGGTCAGCAGCCCGGCATCGCTGCGGGCAAGCAGCAGCAGATCACGCGTCAGCGCGATCATCCGCCGCACCTCCGAATGCATCCCGTCCAGCACATGACGGGTGAAGGGCTGTTCATTGATTCTGTCCTCCAGCTTCAGCGTTTCGATGGAGGTCAGCATCACGCTCAGCGGCGTGCGCAGCTCATGCGAGGCGTCTGCCGCAAAATGCTTCTGCCGGTCATACGCCTTGCGGACCGGAAGCATGGCCTGGCGCGCCATTACCCGGCTGAAGATGGCAGCCAGCAGGATGAACGCCGCGGCGATGGCCGCCAGCACGCCGAGCAGCCAGCGGAATAGCTGCTGCTGGAAGGTGACGTCCTTGCCGGCATACAGAATACCGGCAGGCTGTCCCATCCGCTCAATGGTCCGGCTGCCGACCAGATAAGCGGCAGGCTGGCGCGCTTCAGGGTCCCCTCTGTTGTGCCGCAGATCAGCCCTTTGCTCCAGTTGTACTATTGTAAGTCCGCTCTCGGCTCCGTCCGCCCGGGCTTCCGCAAGGCTCAGCACCTGCTCCTGCAGTCCAGGCTGGATCTCGCCGCTGCCCAGCAGAGCGCCTCCGGCATCCAGAATAACATAGAAGGCCTGATCTGCACTGAGCGTAAACGCCTGGCTTCCCGGTCCCTGATACTTGCCTTGCAGTAGCTCGACATACATGGGCCCTTGCAGCTGCTTGACCTGGGCATCCAGCAGCAGGTTGAGCCGTTCCTTCTGGTTGTTCCAGATCAGAAAATAGAGGAGCAGGTAGATGATCAGGAAGGACAGCAGCAAAAACACGCTCATGACTGCACTGTAGCGGAGGGTAAGGCGCTTCTGGGTGTGCCGGAACAGATCCTTGCCGGAGCGTCCGCCTTCGGGACGGAGGTCTCTATCCTTCAAACGTATACCCCACTCCCCGGATGCTGTGGATGTATTGCTGTTCTTCGTCCAGGAGGGCCAGCTTCTTGCGGAGCAGCTTGACCGTAGCATCTATGGTCTTGAGCGTAACCTCGGACTCCATCCCCCAGATCCGGTCCAGGATCACCTCGCGGGTCAACACGGTTCCCTGATTTTTCAGGAGCAGATCCAGTAGCTGATACTCTCTGGGCGTGAGCTGCACCTCCTGCTCTCCTGCCAGCATGCGATGGCTGTTCCGGTGCAGCACCACAAGCTCGCCGATCCGGCAGATTTCATTCTCCAACGGGAGGAACGTCCTTCTGCCCAAAGCCCTCAGCCGCGCCAACAATTCGTCAATCTCAAACGGCTTCACCAGATAATCATCCGCTCCCGCATCCAGACCGCGAATCCGATCCTCCAGCGAGTCTCTGGCCGTTAACATCAGGATCGCCCCCGCATACCCGTCCTCGCGCAGTTGCCGGCACACCTCCCGGCCATCCCGCTCCGGAAGCATCCAGTCCAGCACCAGCACATCATAAGCGGAGACACTGGCGAGATCGTACGCCTCTTCCCCGGATGTCGTCCATTCCACCGTATAGCCCGCTTTTTTCTTAAGCATATGTGCGATCAGCTCACCCAGACGGGTGTCATCTTCTGCCAGCAAGATCTTCAAGTGGCCGCCCTCTCCCCTTCATCCGTTGCCTGGTCCCGGACACGCCTAATCACTCCAATACTTCACGATACCATATTCCTGTGAAAAACAGGTGAAAAAGCAGCTTCCTGCATTTCTCCGTTTTTTCACCCGGAGCGTATAGAGTAAATGGCAAGCCACACATTACCCCCCTAGCGGGAAAGGATGATCCAAAGATGATTTCAACACGCAAACTGCTCAGTTCCAAAACAAACAAACTGCTTGCAGGCACCTTGGCAGCGACGCTCACCCTCGGCATGGGCGGACTGACCGCCTTCGCCGCCGCCTCCACTTCGTCTGCAGACGTTCAGACGGTCCAGTCCTCTGCCAGCGCTCCGTCCCCGCTGCCCCCGGCGCCGGGAGCAGAATTGCCGCCTGCGGGCTCCGAGCCGATCGCACCGCTGGCCGGTCCAGCGGGCATCGGCCCCGGCCTTGAGGGCATCGACAGCACCGAGCTGCTCAGCACGCTTGGTCTGTCAGCCACCGAGCTGCGCACCGCTCTTGAGGCAGGCAATTCCCTCAGCTCGATTGCCAAAGGGCAGCAGGTGGACCCGCAGAAGCTGATCCAGCTGGCCGCAAGCGGACTGCAGGAGCGGCTGAGCCAGGAATATGCCGACGGCCGCATCAACGAGAGCGTCTACAAGGACCGGCTGAACGAAGTTTCGAGCCGCGCAGCCGCATGGATCAACCAGACCCGGCCGCAGCCGCCGGTTCCAGGCACAGAGCCAGCAGAGCTGCCGCCGCTGGGCCCTGGTCTGGAGGGGCTGGACCGCTCAGCGCTTGCCGGGCTTGTGGGCTTAGACACTAGCGAGCTTGCAGCGAGCCTGGCCAATGGGCAGTCCTTGGCTGACCTGGCCGGCGCCAATGGCAGCACTGCGAAGGTCGTCGATCTTGTAGAGAAGGCCCTGACGCAGCAATTGAAGGACCGTCTGGCCAGAGGGGACATCTGGACGGATGAGTATACAGCCGAGCTGAAAAATGTCTCCACCCGCGCGACTGATCTGATCGAGCACCAGCACCCGCTGCCGCCGCATCTCCAGCAGCAGGCCCAATAAGCGTAAGCGTCAATAGCCCCCGCCTGACGGCGGGGGCTATTTGGGCGCTCACAGAATAAGAAACAGATGGAGAGATGCTTCAAAATCGGGGTTAACGGGGCTATGGCCGGTCCTCCAGAATCGCTCGCTGATAGTCGCCGGGCGTTGGATTGGAGTATTGCTTGAACACAGCATGAAAATGCTTGGCGTTCGCATACCCGCAGGCTTCGGCAATGGCTGAAATTTTCATATTCGGATGAAAATAGAGCTGACTTGCGGCATACTCCATCCTGAGCTTGGTCAGGTACTTGACGAAAGAAATGCCTTCCGATTCCCTGAACAAGGTGCTCAAATAATTCGGTGAAAGTCCCAGTAAAGCGAAAACCTGCGCCAAGCCGATCGATTGGTTGAAATTTTCTTTAATATAGCGTTTGCAGAACGCAATATAATCCTGCGCTTGCGCAAGCTCCGCTTGCTGGGGCACATCCGGACGATATAAATTTTCGAGCGTTTTGAGAACGGCATTTGCCGCAATCAATTTAAGCGGAGCTCGCGGAGAATCCAAAGACATGATCAGATCGCCGCACGCATCCGAGAGCCGCATGGAGGAGACAGAACCGAAAGAGTCTGCCGAATACAAGTGGCAATAGAGCGTGCAGACAAAGCGGCATAGCTCGTCCCGACGTGATCCGGGCAAAGCTCGAGCAATTCGTCAACCTTTATTTGCAGCTCCGGCCTGTTGAAGGCATGTCCGATTTTAATCAGATCCTCCAGCAGCGAATGGAGCCGATGCGTTAATTCGCAGGCGTCGGAGCTGTAAAAATAGATGCTGCTTCGATTGTGCAGCAGTTTCTGAAAGCTCTGCCTGTTCCGGTACTTTATGCGCGTCAAAATCAAATGCAATAATAGCCTTGTAGTATTTGTACGATAATTTCTGATGCAATTGCTCCAGCTTGTCCGGAGGGATCCCGCCAACCTGAATCGCGCACGTTAAAGGGAACTGAGCGGAATTCATGTCCCTTTAGCGGATCCAGTGGTAGCAATACGTGGAGGTTCGAGTCCTCTCGACCGCACCATATTTACAAATAACTGGCTTCTGAACTTGTCCTTGCGACGGTTCAGGAGCTTTTTGTTTGTTCGGGATTTGCAAGGTATTGCTCATGACCTGCGCAGATGAAATTTTAGGTGCACACTTATTGTGCATGAAGCACAGGTGCGGCGGTTCAGTCGGGGGCTACTGTCGTGCAGATGCACACTTATTGTGCATGAAGCGCGGGTGCGGTGGCTTCGGCGGGACTACTGGCGTGCAAGGTGCACATTTATTGTGCATGAAGCGCGGGTGCGGTGGCTTCGGCGGGACTACTGTCGTGTAAGGTGCACACTTATTGTGCATGAAGCGCGGATATGGCGGTTCGGGCGGGACTACTGTCGTGTAAGGTGCACACTTATTGTGCATGAAGCGCGGGTGCGGCGGCTTCGGCGGGACTACTGTCGTGCAGGTGCACACTTATTGTGCATGAAGCGCGGGTGTGGCGGTTTGGGCGGGACTACTGTCGCGCAGGTGCACACTTATTGTGCATAAAGCGCGGGTGCGGCGGCCCGGGTGGGACTACTGTCGTGCAGTTGCACAATTATTGTGCATGAAGCGCGGGTGCGGCGGTTCGGGCGGGACTACTGTCGTGCAGGTGCACACTTATTGTGCATAAAGCGCGGGTGTGGCGGTTTGGGCGGGACTACTGTCGTGCAGGTGCACATTTATTGTGCATGAAGCGCGGGTGCGGCGGTTCGGGCGGGACTCCTGTCGTGCAGGTGCACATTTATTGTGTATAAAGCGCGGGTGTGGCGGTTTGGGCGGGACTCCTGTCGTGCAGGTGCACACTTATTGTGCATGAAGCGCGGGTGTGGCGGTTTGGGTGGGACTCCTGTCGTGCAAGGTGCACATTTATTGTGCATGAAGCGTGGGTGTGGCGGTTCGGGCGGGACTACTGGCATTCGAATACAGAGAGTAATCAGGTTGTGGCGAGCGACATAGCGGCATTTTTTTGCGCGTAATCCTTAACAATCTATGAGAGTAGGGGAGTCTCTCGAAGCCGCATTCGGCTGCGATCCAAGCGACATGGTTGCCCGTTTCAAGCAGCCTCTGCTTGGCTTAGACAATGCGCTTGGCAGCGATAAATCCGGTGACGTTCATACCGGTCATCTGCTTGAATACCCGGCTGAAGTATCGGCTTCATCCGCTTGGCCTCTGCAATCGGCGATTTGTTTTCAAAATATCAAAAAGGGATATAAAAATGCAAGCTCAAGCGATTTAAGGCTTCTTTTTGAATGCTATTATGGTGCAAGGATGTCTGAAACTCATCAATTGAAAGGGGAGATGCCAGATGAGAATCGATGCTCATCAGCATTACTGGCGCATTG
Organism: Cohnella sp. 56; assembly: GCF_037963805.1. Classification (NCBI taxonomy): domain Bacteria; kingdom Bacillati; phylum Bacillota; class Bacilli; order Caryophanales; family Paenibacillaceae; genus Cohnella; species Cohnella sp. 56. Next base: position 51,159 of record NZ_JAZDQE010000010.1, read on the forward strand.
AGAGGGGCGATTACGGCTGGATCGGGCCGGAGATTCCAGTCCTGTACCGGGATTACCTGCCGTCCGATCTCCAGCCACATATGGAAGCGCATCGACTGGACGGCTCTATCGTGGTGCAAGCGGCCCCGACGCCCGAGGAGACGGACTTTATTCTGTCGCTGGCCGACAAGCATGATTCTATTAAAGGCGTCGTCGGTTTTCTTGATCTGGAGGACGATGGGCATGGGGCACATTTCGAACGATTCGTCCGTCATCCCAAATTCGTCGGCTTTCGCATCATGATTCAGGACATGCCTGACGCCGGCGCGATTCTCTCGGATACGTATATCGAAGCTTTGCGGAGCTATGAGAAAAGGGGTGTCGCCGTCGACCTGCTCGTTAAGTCCGATCAACTCGACCCGGTGATCGAATTGATGAAGCGGGTGCCGGGCCTGCGCGGCGTGATCGATCATATCGCCAAGCCACGCATCGCCATGGGCACGATGGAGCCGTGGGCGAGCCAGATCAAGCAGCTCTCCGCGTATCCAAACCTGTATTGCAAGCTGTCCGGTATGGTCACCGAAGCGGATCATACGGATTGGCACGCGGAGCAGTTCGTTCCCTACATAAGGCATGTGTTGGATTGCTTTGGCCAGGACCGGGTCATGTTCGGCAGCGATTGGCCGGTCTGCTTGCTGGCGGCCGGCTACGACGAGGTCGTAGACATTGTTAAGCGCGCGCTGCCGGATGCTTGGGGGGAAGCGGAGAAGGAAAAGCTTTTCGGCAACAATGCGAAAGTATTTTACCGGCTATGATCGGGTTGAACAGAGGTGATGTTGAAAAGTGAGATACCGCAAATAAGGGCAAACGGGGCTCGGCGTCCCGTGACCGGATCATCGCAAGCGTGGACGAGAGCCTCGCGCGATTGAACGTGAATGAGATCGATATCTTATAGTTGCACAACATCCCATTCGTGCCGGCGGACGTCATTGTCCATGAAGCGGTCTGCTCGGCCAGCGGCCCTTTCTGGAAGCGCCGGCACCGGACTGGTCGACGCTTCGCCGTTGTCGATGGGTCGCCTCGGAACCATGGTCAATAAAGTAAATAATGGCGGAAAAGATATTGCACTGCAAACGGATAGCAGCCAGACGGGAGCTTCACATATAATTTGCAGTCCGCTACAGGATGGAATGGATTCCAAGCGTTCCAAATCATTGTGTATGTTTCTTTTCAATGAGTAGACGAGCCGACCATTAGCTTAAACTTCAGAACAGGGGTTGACGGTTCCATACGCACAAACTATTATAATTAATAAAGTTAGTTAATTAATTGAGAAATCAGAGGTGGTGGCTATGCGGACGTTCATCGAAGCTGATTACGAGTCTTTGTCGGAGAGGGCGAGCGCGTTGATCGCGAAGTGCGTGTCGGACAAGCCGGACGCTGTGTTGTGCCTGGCAGCGGGCGCTACGCCGGTAGGCGTCTTCCGCAAGCTGGTCGCGATGGCGAGAGCGGGTCAGGTCGACTTGTCGCAATGCCGCTTCGTCGGACTGGATGAATGGGCCGGACTTGGGCGCCAGGACGAAGGCAGTTGTAAGCGATTACTGTATGAAGAGATTTTCGAGCCGCTGCACATTCCCGAATCGCATATCTTTTTTTTCGATGCTTGCTCGGAGGATCTGGCCGGGGAGTGCCGGACCATGAACGAGCGAATCCGGACGCTTGGCGGCATCGACCTGATGCTCGTAGGCGCAGGCATGAACGGGCACATCGGATTCAACGAACCGGGCACTTCGTTCGACACGTATGCGCATGTGGCGAATCTGGACGATGTCACTCAGCAGGTAGGCCAGAAGTATTTCTCCAAGCCGATGAGGCTCAAGGCCGGCATCACGCTTGGCTTGAAGCATCTCGCCGAGTCGGGGGCCGCAGTTCTGATGGTGAACGGCTCCCACAAAGCCGATATCGTAGAACGCATCGTTAACGAGGAGATTAACGAGCAATTGCCGGCGAGCCTCGTTCGGAAGCATCCGAACGGCTATTTGTTGCTGGACAGCGAGGCGGCAATCAAGGTAAGGGAGGACTGAAGGAAGCTTGCAGTCAATAACCGAACACATCGCGCTCAAGTATCGCAACGCAGAACAGTTCGGGGTCATGCTCGGATTTGACGGTTTTATCGACAGCGTCGTTCGTGCGGTGCGGCAGCGCGACGAGGCGGATCGTCCTCAATATTTTGAGACGATGAGCGAGTTGGGGCAATATCTGATTGAGAAGAGCGGCAGGAACTGCTCGATCGAACTGGTAGAGCAGACCAACAAGCTTGGCGGCAACATGCCGATCACGGCGCTCGCATTGGGGAAGCTCGGCTTCCGGCTCACGAGCATCGGAGCGTTGGGCAGCCAGGAGGTGAAGCCGCAATTCGCGGGATTGACCGGGAAGGGCAACGAAGCAATAACGTTAATGGAGCCAGGATTGTCGACGGCAATCGAATTCCGGGACGGCAAGGTCATGCTGGCCGACGTCAGTTGCCTGGACTCCATGAATTGGACGCGATTGGTTGAGTGCGTCGGGAAGCAGCGGCTGCTCGCCATGTTCGACAGCAATCCGCTGATTTGCTTGTTGAATTGGAGCGAGACGAAGTATGCCACGGAGATTTGGCAAGGCTTCCTGGAGGAGATTATCCCGAACGCCCGGGCTGCCTCGGAGCAGACGATCTTCATCGACTTGTCCGATTGTTCCAAAAAAAGCGTGGGCGATCTGCGTCAGGCATTCTCGCTTATGAAGGCATTCCAGCGTCATTGCAAAGTCGTGCTCGGCATGAACGAGAACGAATTGGTGACAGTGGGCCGCAAGCTGCTTAATCGGGATGGGCAGGACATGACGAACACGGCGCGGCAACTGTACGAATACGCGGGCGTCGATCAACTGGTCGTGCATCTGAAGGACAGGGCGTTCGCCTGGAGCCGCGACGGATTCTGCCAAGCGGATAGCTATCCCATTGAGCGGCCGGTTATACTTACCGGCGGCGGCGACCACTTTAATGCTGGCTACTGCTCGGGGCAACTGCTCGGACTCGGCATCGAAGAGAGCCTGCAGGTCGGCAACGCCGTGGCCAGCTATTACGTGAAGAGCGGCGCAAGTCCGACACCGGACCAACTTGTTCAACATCTGTCGTATTTCCACACTAAGGGAGGTTATGGAGTATGAACAAAGTAAAAGTGGCTATATTCGGAGCCGGGTTCATCTCGGATTACCATGCAGAGTGCTATCAACGCTTCGTTCCGGAAGCGGAAGTTGTCGCCGTGTATGCCAGAGATGTCGGTAAAGCCAAGCAATTTGCAGACAAGCATCATATTCCTCAGGTTTATTCGGACGTCGATCGGTTGCTTGCCGAATCGGGCTGCGACGTCGTCGACATTTGCCTGCCGAACTTCCTGCACCATAGCGTCTGCATCGCTGCCGCCAACGCGGGCAAGCATGTCATCATAGAGAAGCCGCTATGCGTCACGCTTGAGGAAGCGGACGATATGATCGCGACTTGCAAGGCGAGGAACGTCAAGCTCATGTACGCGGAAGAACTGTGCTTCGCGCCGAAGTACGAACGCGTACGCAAGCTCGTTCAGGACGGGGCCGTAGGCGATATTTATATGCTGAAGCAGGCGGAGAAGCATTCCGGTCCTCACAGCCCTTGGTTCTACGACATGAACCTGGCCGGCGGCGGCGTTGTGATGGACATGGGCTGCCATGCCATCCAATGGTTCCGTTGGATGCTCGGCGGGAACCCGGTCGTGAAGAGCGTGAAGGCGCATATGCAGACCGTGCTGCATGGCGAGATCACGCAAGGCGAGGATAACGCCGTCATCCTCATCGAATTCGAGGGAGGCGTGCTCGGCGTGGCGGAAGACAGTTGGGCCAAGCACGGCGGGATGGACGACAAGATCGAGGTTTACGGTACGAAGGGCGTCAGCTATGCGGATATGGTGTTCGGCAACTCGGCGTTGACCTATAGCGTCGACGGGTACGACTATGCGACGGAGAAGGCGGGGACGACGAAGGGCTGGACGTTTACGATTTACGAGGAAGCGTTTAATTACGGCTATCCCCAGGAGCTGAAGCACTTCATCGAATGTATTGCCGAAGACAAGACGCCTCTGGTTACGGGAGAAGACGGCAGGGCCGTCCTTGAGATCATCTATGCCGCCTACGAATCCGCCAGAACGGGCAACAAGGTAGAGCTTCCGTTCCGTCCTCAAGTGAAGAGACCGATCGATCTCTGGCACGGTGTATAACATCAAGCCCGGAATCGGCGGCCGATCCGGGAGCCGGTCCGGGAGCCAGCCTCGCGTGTCATTGACGGGGCGCGGCTCGTCCCCCTATATTGGTTAATAAGCTTACTTAACTAATGAATAGAGGGAATTACATGGCAAGCTTCATTCAGACCCATCTTAAAGATATGAATCGCAAAACGGTATTCGACCTGCTATCCTCCGTCGATACGATCTCCAGAGCCGAGATCAGCAGGAGGACGGGGATCAGCTCTCCTACCGTTATCAAGATTGTCAGCTATTTGCAGGAGAAAGGCTTCGTGATCGAATTGGGCGAAGGCAGCATCTCCACGGCGGGCAGGAAACCTCAGTTGATCCGGTTCAACCCGGATGCCGCATGGTCGATCGGCGTCATCTATGAAGGCGACTATCTCCATGTCGGATTCGTCGATCTGAACGGGGATATCAAGCATCTGAAGAGCTTCAAGGCAGCCCCCAACCTGGACGAGATGATCGGACTCCGTCTGCCCGTTATTCTTAACGCTTTTATCGAGGAGTTCGGCGTATCCAGGCACAAGCTTCTCGGCGTCGGCATCGGCATCCCCGGCATCGTCGACCCGGACACGGCACAGATCGAGTTCGCCGCGCCGATCGTCGGCGTCGAGGGAAGAAGGGATTGCAGCAGCCTGATCGATCGGCTGAGCGACCAGGTCGGATTGCCCGTATCGATCGACAACGATGTCAAGTCGGCCGCATGGGGCGAATACATCACGCGCGGCGGAGACGCCCTGCAGGATCTGCTGTACGTATCGCTCGGCTCCGGCATTGGCGCGGGCATTATTCTCGACGGTCAGATCCGTCGCGGCAAGCATAGCTTGGCCGGCGAGATCGCCTTCACCTCCTTCGATCCGAACTTCCGGATGTCCAAGACGGAAGTGGGCTGGATCGAAGGCAGGGTCGGCATCCATCCGTTGATCGGCAAGTGGAGTTTCCTGGCAGACATCCTGAACGACGGACAGGTCGGCAGCTACCCGGCGACGCATCGCGAGTCTTACGAAGAGATGCTCGATTACATCGCTTCGCAATTGGCGCTGTGCCTCTCCAATCTGGTCGCCGCGCTCGACATTACTGACGTTGTGCTCGGCGGCGTGACCGTTAACGTGCTTGGAGAGGCATTGTTGGACCGGGTCAATGCGTACCTGGAGCGTCTGTGCGTCATCGATGTCCGCTGCACCCTGCAGCAGAGCAGGGAGCCCGGCGTCGTAGGCGTAGCGGCTATGGCGACCAATCGGCGGCTTAAGGAATGGCTCGAAGGCTGAGCCGCACCAAGTCCAGCATACAAGTCCAGCATACAAGTCCAGCATATATGAAGCGAGGAGAGAAACGGGATGAAATGGGCGTTTATGACGGCCAACTACGTGGCGAAGGAAGTTGGCTACAAAGATGTGACCGATTGGTTCAAGGATTGGGGCCGATGCACGGAGGCGACGTTCCGGAGCTTCCAGGGCAGTCAATTCGAGCATAAATTCGAGTCGCTCATCAGCGGCATCAAAGATAACGGGTTCGATGCGATCGAGCTATGGGTGGGACATTTAAATCCGACGACCGCAACGGACGATATGGTGCGCCAGGCATGCGATCTGCTCGACAAGTACGAGCTGTCCGTCGTGTCCTATACCGCTTCGTTCATGGCGCCGAACATGACGGTCCAGGAGGGCGCTCGCAAATTCGAGATCGCCCGCGCGCTCGGCGCTCCGCTGCTCGCGAGCAGCTTTAATGTCTCGAACGCGGAGCTGATTGTCGAGCTGGCGCAGCGATACGGCATTTTCTTCGGGCTGGAAAATCATACGGAGCGCAACGCGGAAGAGATTATCGAAAAAATTGCCCCGTATTCGCCCTGGATCGGGGCCACGCTGGACACCGGATGGTTCGGCACGAACGGCTGCGATGTGCGCGCTGCCGTCCGCGAGCTTGCGCCGTATTTGAAGCATGTTCACCTGAAAGACGTCCTCGCCGCAGGCGCGCACGACTCGTGCGGCTTGGGCGAAGGCGTCGTCGACATCGCGGGGACGCTGCGCGAGCTGCATGCGATCGGCTACCAAGGCGCTCTGACGCTGGAGCACGAGCCGTACGATCACGATCCGATGCCGGCCGTGGCCCGCAGCCTCCAGCTCGTCAAGCGACAGTGGAGCGAACTTCAAGCGCAGGAGGAACAACAATGAGCCTTCGAATCGGAATTATCGGAGCCGGCGCCATCGGCCAAATCCACGTCGCAACGTTCAAGCAGGTGGACGACGCCGTAGTCGCAGGCATTGCCGACGCTCATCTGCCGCTCGCGCAGAAGGCTGCCGCCCAGTTGGGCATCGAACGCGTCTTCGACTCGGCCGAGCAGATGATCGCGAGCGACGAGATCGACGCCGTAGTCGTAGGCGTCCCCAACAAATGGCATGCCGATCTGGCCATTCAGGCGCTTGAAGCCGGCAAGCATGTGCTGCTCGAGAAGCCGATGGGCATCAATGCGGAGGCGGCCGCCCGTATTCAGGAGGCGCATCGCAAGTCCGGCAAGACGCTGATGATTGCCCATCAGCTTAGATGGGTGTGGCCGGTGAGGCAAATCAAGAAGCTGATCGAGGAAGGCAAGCTGGGCACGATCTACTATGTCAAAGCCAACTGGCTGCGCCGCAAAAATATTCCCGGCTGGGGCTCGTGGTTTACGCGGATGGAGGATTCCGGCGGCGGACCGCTCATTGATGTCGGCATCCATCTGCTCGATCTGGCGTTGTATCTGATGGGCAATCCGACGCCGGCGAGCGTATCGGGCTCTACCTATGCGAACTTCGGCCCCCGCAAGCTCGGCATCGGCAACTGGGGAACCCACAACTGGGACGGCTTCTTCGACGTGGAGGACCTCGCTACGGCGTTCGTGAAGATGGACAACGGCGCTACGCTGTTGTTTGACGTGAGCTGGGCCAGTCATAACGGCAACGAGGACGGCATGCTGCTGCAGCTTATGGGAACCGAAGGCGGGGCCACGATCAAGCTGGATTCCGGCACGCTGCACGCCGAGCTTTTCGATCGCAAGGTCGATATCGAGATGACGCCTGACGAGAAGATCGACGAGCGGCTGCTGTTAAGCAAGCACTTCGTAGCGTGCGTCCGCGAAGGGAAGGAGCCGCTGGCCTCTGCCGGCACCGGATACCTCAACAATTTGATTATCGACGCCATCTACGAGTCCTCCAGGTCAGGCCGTGAAGTACGGATGGAGAGCTAGGGCAATTACCGCAGGAAAATAGTAAAAAAGTACAGCAGTCCGATTAAAAAGCCGTCGTGGCGTAGGGGAGATACATCTCTGCGCCGCTCCGGCTTGTTTGCGTTGCGCCGAAAAGTAAGAAGTTATACAGCAGATTGCTTTACTTTGACGGTTTTTTCGTTTAGATTTAAGAAAAATGCTTTTAATGCGTAGCAAAAAATAAAACATGCGTCTGGAAAGCTGGTGGCTCATATCCATATGGAAAATCAAAATAAATCGGGTCGCACCAAATTCCGGTCCCGGTTGAAATTTATGATTGAAAAGCTGCGCGACCGGATTTTGGACGGCACCTACAAGCCGGGTGAATTTCTTCCTTCGGAGTCCGAGCTGGTACAGCAGTACGGATTGAGCAACAAGTCCGTCAGGAAAGGGCTCGACGAGCTGGTGGCCGAAGGTCTGATCGTCAAGGTGAACCGGGTCGGAAGTAAAGTAACGGAAAAAAGCCACGAGTCCACCGTCGTCACGCTGGGCGTCAGCTCTTCGATCGAGAAGGACATCCTTCTCTCGAAGTTGCTGGACGACTTCAGCGAGCTGTACCCGCATATACGCGTGAAGATCATGACGATCACGATGACCAACTACACGAGCCAGATCAAGAGCTATCTGGACAACGGATTAATCGATGTGTTCACGCAGAACAGCCTCCACTTCCAGGAGCTGGCGGAGAGCGGCGCGCTGGACATGCTCGAGCCGCTGAAGGCGGAGAAGGACATCTATCCGTTTTTAAACGACGTGTTCAGCTACCGATCTCTGCAGTATGCCGTCCCTGTCGTATTTTCCCCGATCGTGCTCGCGTACAACCGGACTCATTTCAGCGAAGCGCAAGTGCCCGAACCGGACGGGAGCTGGACATGGGAGGACGCGCTGGCGCATGCCGGGACGCTGTCGAGAGCGGCGGCCGGGCGGCTGGGACTGTACTTCATTATGGTTTCCTCGCTGCGCTGGCCGGTGTTCCTCATGCAGAGCGGAGAAAACATCGAGCCGCATCCGAGCGGCGGGTTCCGGCTCGAAGGCAGCAAGCTGCTCGAGAGCATACGATTGTGCAAGCGGATCATCAAGGCGCAGGACAACTACCTCGGATTTCTGATCGAGGACAACAAAGACGTCATGGATCTGTTCCGCCAGGGCAAAGTATCGATGATGCTGGCGAGCTACATGGCGTTGAACGAGCTGAAGGATTCGGCTATCGACTTCGATCTGTCGCCGGCCCCGTTCATCGAGGCGCCCGCGACGATGCTCCACACGATCGGGGTCTCGATGCGCAAGACGGATCATGTGGCGGCCCGTCTGCTGGTCGATTATATGGCTTCTCCGAGAGCGCAGGGCATGATCCGCAAGTGGTCGAACAGCATACCCGCAGTCAGAACGGTGAACGAATCGCGATTGGAGGAGCGGGACGCGATCAACCGACCGCCCCGCTATCCGCTCTATCGCGAGATTATGGCTACGTACAGCACGCGCAGCCGGTTGAACATATCGGCCGAAGCGTTCCACCAGCTAGGCAGGCTGCTGAAGCGGTATTGGTCGGACCTTATCACCGAGGAAGAGCTGTGCGCCAAGGTGAATGAACTGCTTGTCCAAGGATAGGGGGGAGGGAGCGATCCCTCCTTTTTGCTGTACATTTTCTTTGTAAATTCCTTTTTTAAGTCAATCTGCTGTACATGATGAGAAATTTAATTTGACATTCGAGCGACATTTGCTTAAGATTGACCTAGGAAAAGTAAATCAAATATACAGCAGTTTGCGCGAGGCGCAATCGGTTCCGAGCTGGAGGGAGCCTACACGGGAGGTGAGCCGCGCGTCGAGTACGCGGAGTACGTGTAAGAACAAGCATTTATACGAACGCTATTTCAGCTAGACCATTGCTTCTTACTTCCAAGGAGGGTCCACATGAAATCGGTTTTGAAAGCGACTTCAGTATCACTTGCGTCGATCGTCGTTCTTACTTCCCTAGCAGCTTGCGGCGGCAATTCTTCGAATAACACCGCCAGTCCTTCCGCCACGGCCGGTGCCTCGGCCGGCGCATCCGCCGGCGCTTCCGACGCGGCCGCCCAGGTTTATCCGGAGAATGGCCTGCCGAAGGACGAGAAGGTAAAGCTCAAGGTCGGCTTTTTTGAAGGCGGCATGGGCCGCGAATGGTTCGATACGGCGTTAGCGTCCTTCAAAGAGAAATTTCCTAACGTATCGTTCGACGTCACGTACTCCCCGACGATCTCGCAGGTCACGCAGACGAAGATTGCGGCGAACGACGACAAAGACATGTTCGACCTGTTCTCGGGAAGCATACCGGGAGGCATCGCCAGCTATGTCGAAGCGGGCAAGCTTGAATCCGAAGAGGACCTGTGGGATCACAAAGCTTACGACGGCAGCGGCAAGACGCTGAAGGAAGTTTCCTTCGAAGGAAGCTTCGACTCGTCTCCCCGCACGAAGGGCAATACGTATGCCTTCCCGATCTCGGCCAGCGGCTCCGGTCTGATGTATAACAAAGCGTTATTTGAGAAAAATGGCTGGAATGAGAATCCGAAAACGTGGAGCGAGTTCATGAAGCTCTGCGAAGATATCAAAGCGGCCGGCCTCTATCCGATTACGTTCCCCGGCGTCTATCCGGACTACATCACCAATGCGTTCGGTCAGCCCAAAGTATACGAGCTGGCGGAGGAGAGCGGTACGCTCGACAAGGTGTTCGAGGATTATCACAAGTTCAATCTGCCTTACTTCCTCGCTCCCGAAAACCTCGAGCGCTGGAACCGGATTTACGACATGGGCAAAAAGGGTTACTTCCCGAGCGGTCTGGCGGCGCTGAACCATACGCAGTCGCAAATGCAGGTCGTACAAGGCAAAGCGGCGATGGTGGCGACAGGCACCTGGGTCGAGAATGAGATGAAGCAGTCGACGCCGGAAGGCTTCAAGTGGGGTTATATGACGGTCCCTATGGCGGAGAAGCCCGACAACACGAAGTGGATCACATTCACGCCGGGTTCCGGCTTCCTGATCTGGGCGGCCAAGCCTGACCTGAACAAGAAGTGGTCCAAAGAATTTATCGCCTGGCTGTGGAATCTGGACAATCAACTGCAAATCGCGGAGAAGGGCGGCATGATCCCGCTGAGAGCGGACTTTGCCGACGATGCGTCCCGCCTGGCCAAGCTTCAGAGTCTGCCGAGCGCATTCCTCGCTTATATGAAGGACAACAAAGTGAAGATGGACTCCGGCGCCGCAGACGTCACCTTGACGGACCCCGCATTCGAGCAGGCGAACAAGGTCATGTCCGAATCGATCACGCAGATCGCGACGGGCAAGCAGGATCCGCAGCCGAAGCTGCAGGAAGCTGAAAATTACCTCAAAAAAGCGATCGAGGCACAGGGCAAGTAAAAATTTATCCGCCGAGGAGGGGGGACGCTCCCCCTCCTTTCTTATCGGCTGATCTCAGGAAAGGAGCGCTGAACCTTGACTACGCTTCGAAGCGATCGCGACCGGAATGGACAGAAACGAAGCAGTGTGCTGCAAAAAGCGAATGTTCAGAAGTGGATATTTCTTGCTTTTGCCGTAGTGCCGACCTTTGGCGGTTATTTGCTGTTTGCGCTGTATCCCAATGTGCTGTCGATCTATTACTCGCTGCTGGATTGGAACGGCATTACAAAACCGAAGTTCATTTACTTTGAAAATTACGTTCGCCTGTTCAAGGATCACTACGTATGGCGGGCGCTTGGTCACAATTTGTTTTATATGGCGACCGTGCCGATTTGCGTCATCCTGATTTCCCTCGTGCTCTCCTACCTGCTTACGAACAAGGGGTACAAGGGAACGCCCGTCTTTAAAGTGCTTTTCTTCTTTCCGAACGTACTGTCCACCGTGGTCGTCTCCTTGCTGTGGGCGTTTATCTACGACGGCAGCTTCGGCCTGCTGAATGCGTTCCTGAAGCTGTTCGGCATCGACATGGACGGATTTTATTGGCTCGGGGACACCCGGACTGCGTTGTATGCGGTTCTGCCTCCGTACGTATGGGCGGGCGTCGGGCTGTATATCGTCATTTTCATGAATGCGATGACTACGATTCCCAAGTCGCTGTACGAGTCCGCCATCCTGGAGGGCGCGGGGCATATGACCCGGCTGTTCCGCATTACGATCCCGCTCATTACGCCTTTGATCCGGGTGAGCGCCATTTTCCTCGTGCTCGGCACGCTGAAGAGTCTCGATCTGGTCCTCATCCTCACGCGCGGCGGTCCGGCGGGCTCTACCGACGTCATCGGCCTGTATATGTTCAATATGGCCTTCGGGGAGCAGGTCCAGAACTACGGCTACGCTTCTGCGATCGGCATGTTCTTGTTCGTCATTCTTGTCGGAGCCAAGCTGATCGTCGACAAGCTGTTGCCGGACCGCGGTTACGAATATTAAAGGTGGTGGACCATGAAGGAGCGGCGCAATTTTATCGACCTGATCTGGTGGATCGTACTCATCGTCTGGTCGTTAACCATTCTTTTTCCGATTGTATGGGATTTTTATGAATCGCTGAAGACGAATCCGGAGTTTTTCCAAAACGTATGGGCTTTGCCGGATCAGCTCCAGTGGGCGAATTACAAGAAGGCTTGGCTTAACTATCATCTGCTGAACGCGATGCTCAATACGCTGTATTACGTCGGAGCGAGCCTGTTGATCGGCACGTTCCTGACCGCCCTGAACGCCTACGCGCTCACCCGCATCGAGTTTAAGGGCAGGAAGTTCATCTGGGGCATGATTATGCTCTCGTTGTTCCTTCCGGGCATCAACGCCCTCATCCCGCAGTATATTCTCATGCGCGATCTGCATTTGACCAACAGTCTTACGGGCCTTATTGTGCTCAACTGCCTGGGAGAGAGCGTCTTTTTCCTCATGCTGCTCGGCGGGTTCATGCGGGCGTTGCCGCGTGAGTTGGAGGAGAGCGGGACGATCGACGGCGCGTCGATTTTTAAAATGTTCATTCGCATCATTATGCCGCTCGCCATGCCGGGTGTCGTCACGGTAGCGATCTTCAAGTTTATCGGACTGTACAATTCCTTTTTGGAGCCTTTCATCTATTTGAGCGATTCGAGCAAGTATACGATCGGCGTCAACATTTATCATGCCAACATGCTGATGCAGTACACCAACGATTGGGTGACGTTGTTCGCCGGCGTCATCATTACGATGATTCCTTCCGTATTGATCTTCATGTTTTTCCAGAGATGGATTATGGAAGGGGCCACGCTCGGCTCCGTCAAGGGGTAAGCGGTCAGGAGGAATCCCGATGTTCGAAAATCAAGCAAACGAACGTGCCGGCGGCGGAGCCGGACAGAACTTCCGCGAACGCACGCAGCAATTCATGGCGCAGGCGGTCCAGGCCGCAGGCCAGTGGTACGACCGCGAAGGAGCGTGGCTGGCCGACACTACGCCGCCCCACACAAGGGAGCGATACTGGCTGGCCGGCGCCATGTACGCAGCGGGCGAAGCGAAGTGGGCGGATGCCATCGTTGCAAGAGGCGAGACGGAAAGCTACGGCTCGATCCGCTTCAATATTTTCAACACCAACATCGCCGCCAGTCTGTTAGTCTCTCACCGCGACAAGATGTCGGCAGCCGTTCGCGGCCGGCTCGAGTCTCTCGTACGGGACGGCTTTTCTTTCAAGCCGGGCAACCGCCAGCCGGATTTTCAGTTCCACGGCTACAACGACAACATGCCTGCCAAGGCGACGGCGGGGCTGATTCTGGGCGGAGAATTGCTCGGCTGCCGTGAAGCGGTCGACTACGGCCTATGGAACCTGCGGCAATTCAGGGCGATGCTGGTGCGGGACGGCATCAATAGCGAGTTCAACTCGCCGACGTATTCGGGCCTGACGATCCGCTCCATGGGAGACATCGCCGCGCATGCGCAGGACGAGGAAGCGCGTATGATAGCGGCCGGGATCGAGCAGCGGCTATGGATCGACCTGGCCGCCCGCTTCCACCCGGAGATGGGCGTGCTTGCGGGGCCATACTCGCGCGCCTATACCGTGGACACCGCAGCGCATGCCAGTTGCATCTCCAGCCTGCTGTGGTTCTGTCTGGGCGACCTTGTCCATCCGTCTCCGCTGCTGCTGTTCGACAAGCCGGACGATCTCGTCCTTCACCATATGGGCGACGTTCCGTTTAACGTCGCGCAGTTCTGCTGGTTCGCCGGCGGCGAGTACCATATCCCGGACACGGCCTGGCGGCTGTTCGACGCCAAGTCCTATCCGTTCAGCGCGGTTGCCTCCTGTGAATTGGGGGCGGGCGAAGGCACGGACTTCCTGGCGCGGACCAGCCGGATCGAGACGGCGCTGTTCCCCGACTTCGCGCTCGGCACGTCCAGCGCGCCGTTCGGCAGCATGGATCAGAACAACAGCTACTTTGTCGCCTACAAGCGGCAAGAGCAGGTCGCGTCCTATCGGGATATCGGCACGATCTTCACGAAGCTTGCGGTTAACGGCGACAAGCCGGGAACGGTAGTCCGGGCGAAGGACGGAGATCGCGAATATTCGAACGTCGGAGAAGTCGACATTGTCGGCTCCTGCGCCAATACGCTGACGATCCAGTCCGGATCGACGGCTCTGGTGCTCACGCATCCGCATCCGTCGTTCGACGAGGCGGCGGCGCGCAAGCCTCTGTCGGCGATCAGCGAGCAGATCATCCTGTCGACGCACGGCGGAGACGTGGAGGAGCTGATCGTCGGCGGCGTCCCGAGGCAGGACTGGTCGGGAGAGGTGAGGCATGGGGAATGGATCGTCTGCCGCACCGGACGATTGCTGTCGGCCTTCCGTCCGCTGGTCTACACGCGAAGCGGGCAGCCGGTATCGATCAGCCTGGAATCGAACGCGAACTACAAATTCATATGCTCCCGCTTGTACGAGGGGGAAGCACGATGCTTCACCCGTGACGAGCTTCGATATTTATTCGGCGGATTCGTAGCCGAGCATGCCGGCGTCTCGGATTATGCCTCCCTCGCAGCGTTCGCGCAGGAGCTTGAAGCGGCGCAATTCACCGACTATTACTGGACTACGCGCCGTGTGCGGTACAGACGCCCTGCCGGGCAAGGCGGACAGCCGCTGGAGCTGGAGACATCCTGGAGTCCGGGAGCGATGTCGCCGCGATATGCGACGATTAACGGCGCCCGCATCGAGCAGCCTCTTGTGGCCATTGACGGTGTGAGCAGTGAGGAGCTGCCGTTTCTGAACGAGCCTTTTACGTCGATTCCGTCCTTTTTCCCTTGGGAGGATCTGTCGGTTGCGTGGGGAGAATGTCCTTCCGCCATCGGCGATCGCGAGGAATGAGGCGAAGCGACAAGTTATTTTGGAGGTGAACGATGTACAAGGCGGCCATTATCGGAGCCGGAGCCATCAGTTCGTTGCACTTGCAGGCTCTGGCGGAGATGAAAGAGATCGAGGCGGTTGCGATCGCCGACATCGACGAGAAGCGGGCCACAGACGCCTCCGCACAGCATCATATTCGCGCGTATACCGATTACCGGCATATGGTCGACATCGAGCGGCCGGATATCGTCGTTATTACGCTGCCGCATAATTTGCACAAAGATTGTGCGATCTGGTGCGCGCGCAGCGGCTGCCATATTTTGCTGGAGAAGCCGATGGCCATCTATGCCTACGAATGCGATGACATATTACAGGCGGCAAACGACAGTCGAGTCAAGCTGATGGTCGGTCACACCCAGCATTATTTTGCCGAAAATATGATCGCGAAGAAAATCGTGCAAAGCGGTCAGCTCGGCAAACTGGTCATGATTAACGATGTGCGGCATGTCGATTATTACGCCGCGAGCCGGCCGAACTGGTTTTTCGAGAGCGCCAGGTCGGGAGGCGGGATCGCGATGAACCTCGGGTCGCATGCCGTCGATAAGATTCAGTGGCTGACGGACAGCAAAGTTGCGCAAGTCAAAGCTTCGGTCAGCCATTACGGCGCCAAGGGAGACGTTGAAGGCAGCGTGACGGCATTCGTCAAAACGGATCAAGGCGTACCGTGTACGATCAGCCAGAGCGGGTACGGCGGCGTGCACAGGGACGAGACGGAAATCATTTTTACGCAAGGCATGCTGAAGCTGCGTACCGGGGTGGGGCTATGGATTAGCGAAGCCGGCGAATACCGGCAACTGGAGGCTGTGCAGGCGGCTCCTCCGTTTGTCCTTCAATACCGCGATTTGCTCGGCAGCATCCGTACGGACACCATTCCCGAATGCTCCGGTGAATACAGCAAAAGCGTCATTGCTGCGGTACAAGCGATGTATGCGTCGCACCGCAGCGGGCAGGAAGTTGTTGTACAACAGCAGTAAGGGGGATTTAGCGTGCTTAACAGCGATTTGATCGCATATTTGCAGCCGTCTCCGAACCGGTTCAACGGAACGGAGTGGCGCGACGTGACCGGCCGGATCACGGATATCGAAGCGGACGCCGATATGCTGCTTCTGAGCGTATCCTTGCCGCCGGGTCTCTATCGATGCAGGCTGCAGACGCTGGACGGCGCTTTTGACATGAATACGGCGATGATCCCGATGGTGCGGGTGCCCGACGGCAAGCTCGAGCCCGTCGGGCCTTGGGACTTCGATCATCTGAGCGGCGTCATGGCGATGCCGATGGCCAGAACGTACGTGAACGGCCGATTGGTAGGCGGCATGTGGTTCGACATGCCCGGACCGGAGGATATCGCGAATAGCCGGCTCAATGCCGACTTCGGCTTCGAGGCCGGCAGCGGCGAGACCGAATTAAGGCTTGAATTCGTCGAGCGCGATCGTACGCGGATCGACTGGCAGCGCATCAAGTTCATCGAGATCAGGACGGACGACCGTATGCCGCTGGAGCTGAAGCCTGTAGGCGCAGGCCATCCGCGGGTGTATCTGAATTCGGACGAAGCGGATCGGCTGCACCGCAGACTGGCAGGCGATCCCGCCTTCGCTGCGATCGTGGAGCGAATCAAAAACAGCCCGCCGGGCAGCGTCGAGTTCGATCTCGTCTGCCTCGCATACCTGGTGACGAAGGATCGGGACATCGGGGAGTCCGTAAAGTCGAAAATCGATGAACTGTGCCGCATGCCTACCTGGTCGGGAAAAGCGGACCCGCTCGTCATGGGCGGAGAGAACGACCGCGGCATCGCCCTGAAGCTGTATGCGATCGGGCTCGCCCGGGATTGGTGCTCCGATCTGTTCGACGCGGACGAGCAGTCGCGGATGAAGGAAAAGGTCGGAACGTATATCCGGAAACTGTACGACTTCACAGTTTTGCAGCGAGCTTATATGGGCTGTCCGACGCCGGAGCCTCATTCGCTCGGCACATGGAACGGCACGGCGATCGCATGTATGGCGTTTTACGACGATCTCGCGGAAGCCCGCGCGGCCCTTCCGTTTTTCCACGGGCTGTTTGTCCAGAGCCTCCGCTTGTTCCCGCAGGACGGCAAAAACGTATGGGTCACTTATTTTCCTTTTCATCTGATTCGTTATTTGGCGGCGGCGCATACGTTTGGCGGGCAGCGTCCCGAGCTTGGACAGAGCTCCTTCCTGGATCGTCTCGGCCACGCGATGCTCGCTTGCTTCAACGCGCCCAACAGCCAGGAATTGCAGCGGGGCTTGCGCACGCGGGAGCATCGCTACCTGGCGGCGTATTTGAACCGGTTCCATCCGACGGCGGGCATCGATTCGATCTATCGGACGTTCGCGGACCAGGAACGTACAGCGGCTGGGGACGTCGAGCTTGGCCTGTTCGATCTGTTGTATGCGCCGCAGCAGCAAGGAGCGGCTGCGCCGTATCCGAAGCGGCCCTTCTACGCCAAAGATATCGGCGTAATTACATTTGCGTCCGGCGGACGGATCGCCGGCACGTTTGTCGCCGGGCTTAAGGCGGGCCGCTCCGTAAGCTTCAACATCCAGACCCATAACCGCGAATTCCCGCCGGCGATGGGAGGCATCCAGCTCAATGCGGACGGCGGTCCCGTGCTGGTCGACATCGGCTCCTACGGATTGGACAGCTCCCTTTGCAATGCGATGTGCTTTGACGACGGGGGCTGCTACACGCAAGGACAATACTTGAACGGCAACGTCGGACCGGAAAAAAGCTCGTACATTCGCCGCTGTCTGGTCGGCGAGCGGTTCATCTATGCGCATGCCGTCATTACGAGCGAGCTTCATCCCCGGCATCAGGTGAAGCGCGCGGAGCGGATCATCGTTGTCGATCAGCATACCGGCGCCATCGTCGTCTCCGATTCGTTCGAGGGCGACCGCCCGCTCCATTTTGCGACGCATCTGCATTGCTCGGGCTCCGTGACGGATCTCGGAGCGGGACAATATCGTCTTACGGGCGGGCAAGCCAACCTTATCGCAGGCATCAAGGACGGCGACAAAGGTCTGAGCGACGACGAGAAGGGCGAAGTGTTCGTCAGCGTCCTGGACGGACCGGACGACCGGAGCGTCCGGATCGAGGAGCCGGTATGGCATCCGACTTATATATACGGCTTGAACGGCAACGCCGGCGAGCAGGATATCGAATACGGCCGCTTTCCGCATTACCGGCGCTGGCGTCTTGCTTATCCGTCGCAGGTCAAGCAAGGAACGTTCCTGTTTGCCATCACGGCGGCTCCCGGTCAGATCGCGCTGCAAGACGGCGTCATTTCATTTGAAGGCGGTGCCGGTCTGCAATTCGGAGCGGAGCGGCTCATGCGGCTGCAAGGCTGCGAGCTTCGGTCCGAAGCGGTCATATCGGACGCGGCGCATCGGCGCTTGACTGCGCTCGGCTTGCGCGAATTGCGGATGGGAGAACGCGCGGCGGTCTTCAAGTCCCCGGTGGACATCGAGCTGGAGCTTGGCGATGACGGGCTGCGGGGGATGATATTTGCTTCAACGAGCCGCTGCATGGAGTCGGCTATGGGACTGGAGGCGAGCGAGTGGACGCATGATCCGTTGAACGCCCGCAGCCATAGCCCGTGGCAAGCCTTTCTTCGAAGCGTCTGATTGTGTCCAGGTTGTCAGAGTCGGGGTCGAACAGCTGCGGAATATTACATGCTCTGAAAATGGGAGAGATCAACGTTGCGAACTTTTAGAGCCGGACTCATCGGTTGCGGACAAAACGGTAAAATTCATACGGAATACGTCCGCCAGTTGGACGGCATGGATATGGTCGCTTTTTGCGACGTAAACGAGGATCACGCCCGGAACTTGCTCGAGGAGTTCGGCGGCGACTATGCGACCGGCGATGCGGAACGGTTGTTCGCCGACGAATCGATCGATGCGATTTATATATCCACCATGCACAATACGCATGCCGATTATTGCATCAGGGCACTGGACGCGGGCAAACATGTGATGGTGGAGAAGCCGCTGGCCATGAATGTGGAAGACTGCCTGCGCATCGACGATGCCGTCAAGCGAAGCGGCAAAAAGGTGATGACGGCGTTCAAGATGCGTTATTATGATATGCTGTTAAAAGCGAAAGAACTGATCCCCGAGCCGCTGCTCGTCAGCATGCAGATGATGGACGACAAGTGGCCGGCGGATATATGGGCCAACGATCCGACGTTCGGGGGCGGCAATGTGTTGTCCCAAGGCTGCCACTCGGCCGATATTATGCGGTTTATGGTCGGCAAGGACCCGATCGACGTCTACGCGGCCGGAGCGAACTATTATCAGCAAAATGCGAAAGTGGACAATATGGCCGCGATATTCCGCTTCGACGACAATGTCGTCGGCAATTTGATCCAGGGCGATTGCAAGTGTCCGCCCTTCACGAGCAAGTTTTTTATGCAGCTATTCGCAGAGAACAAAACCGTGACGATTTCCGATAGATTGACGACTTTGACCTACAGCGAGGATGGCAAGGACCCGGTCGTCTATCACGGCAAGGAAACCGGCATTCTCGAAGAAAATAAAGCATTTATCGAAAGCCTGAGACAGAATACGGAACCGCCGATCAACCATTTGGACGGTCTGTATGCGACGTTGATGATGCTGCAGGCGGTAAAATCGGTGAAGAGCGGGAAGCCCGAGCCGATCCGATCTCTGATTCAAAGAGAGCAAGCCGTCCTGCGCTAACCGGTCAATGCGTCAGCATGAAGCCCGGGCAAGAAGGGAGCTTGGATCATGAGCAATTATGTCAAGATCAGCACGATCGGCAGCCGCGAGTTCAACGTCGACGAGCAACTGGCGGCTGAGGAGATCGTAGATCGGATGATTGAGCATCTGCGGCAGAAGCTGAGTCAGGTGCTTCCCGAGCAGCCCGATATTATCGTGCTGCCTGAATTTTGCGACATTCCCTTCAATGTCTTTTTGTCGCCTGCCCGCACGCACGACTACTGCCAAGTACGCGGAGAGCGGATTTTGCGTTTTTTATCCGATATTGCGAGCGAGCACGGCTGCTATATTGCGTATCCGACATTGCGGCTGCAACAAGATCAGTCCTGGCGCAATTCAATCGCGCTGCTGGATCGAAGCGGCGAGATCGTGGGCGAATATGCCAAAAACCATCTGACGCTGGGGGAAATCGAGGATTACGGCGTCGCTCGCGGCACCGAGGCCCCGATCATCGCTTGCGATTTCGGGCGGATCGCCTGCGCGATTTGTTTCGATCTGAACTTTGACCGGCTGAGACTGCAATATGCAGAGGCGAAGCCCGATTTGATTATATTTTCCTCGATGTACCACGGCGGGATTATGCAGCCTTATTGGGCTTATTCCTGCCGGTCTCATTTTGTGGGCGCCATCGGGGGCGGCCAGCCGAGCGCGGTGCTGTCCCCGGTCGGCGAGGTGCTGGCCACGAGCACCAACTATTTTGATTATGTCACGACAACCGTCAATCTCGACTGCGCGGTTGTGCACCTCGACTACAACATGGAGCGGCTGAGCCGGCTCAAGGCCAAGTACGGGGCCAAAGTCAAAATCGCCGATCCCGGCTATTTGGGTTCCGTCCTCATCTCCTGCGAGACGGACGAATGCACGATCGAGGACATCATTCAACAGTTCGATATCGAACTGTTGGACGATTATTTGAAGCGGGCATCCGCATGTCGTCCCTGAGGGGGCATGACTTTAATCGCCAGTCACAGACAGTTGGTTTAGATTCGCGCTTTGGCAAGAGCTGAATAAGGTTGCGCATTCCCCGAGCCGCAAGGTACGATGTACACACAATAGGCGGGGGAGATGAGGCGCATGAAGCAGCAGGCAGAGGCGATTGACGTAGAAAAGTCGGTGCTTGGCGAAGGACCGTTGTGGCTTCCGGAGAGCGGGCAGCTCGTGTGGGTGGACATCGAAGGAATGAAGGTTCGGATGTGGAATCCGAACACGCGCGAGGAAAAGAGCGTTGCCGTCGGGCAGCGCATCGGCGCGATCGTGCGGGCGACGGACGGGCGAATGGTGTGCGCGCTGGAGCACGGATTTCATTATCTTGATCTGACGACGGGCGAGCTGGAGCCGATCGTCGATCCGGAGGCGCATTTGCCGGGCAATCGGTTCAACGATGGCAAATGCGATCCGGCCGGTCGGTTCTGGGCCGGTACGATGCCGATGTCCGGCGGAGAGCCGGTCGGAGCGCTGTATCGGCTGGACGCGGACGGCTCTGCGCATCGGATGGTCGGCGAGGTCGGTTGCTCGAACGGCTTGGGCTGGAGCCTTGACGGCAGTACGATGTATTACATCGATACAGGGACAAGGCGAGTTGACCGGTTTGATTATGACGCTGTCAGCGGCAGCATCTCCAACCGCCGCGCCCTCGCGGTTATCCCCGCCGATCAGGGCCACCCCGACGGCATGACCGTCGACGCCGAGGGCAAGCTGTGGGTCGCGCACTGGGACGGCTATGCCGTCAGCCGCTTCGATCCCGACACCGGCGCATGCCTGGAACGTATCGAGCTGCCCGTATCCCGAGTCACCTCCTGCTGCTTCGGCGGTGACAATCTGGACGAGCTGTACATCACTTCCGCCAGCATCGGACTGAGCGAAGAGCAGCTCCGGCAGGAGCCGCTGGCCGGAAGCCTGTTTGTGTACAAGCCCGGCGTGAAGGGGCGGCTCTCCTACGACTTTAAGGTTCGGAGCGAGTAGGAGCCGACGATCGGCGACGATAAGCGTTACGCATTAATAAAAAACAGATGCCAGACGACATTCTGAACTGTGAGCCAGTTTGTGGACAGGCTTAAGCTGTAAGCAAGTGACTCCTGAATTCATCATACATCAGGGGTCATTTGCTTTAATGTCCATTGATAACGTTCTGAATGGTAGTCAGCAACGCGGGCCTTCACCTCATCGATGGTTCGGCTCGGCAGTCCAGAAGCTGCACATCATCTCTGAGGTGGCCGAAGAATGATTCCATGGACGCACTGTCCCAACAGTTCCCGTTTCTCGACATCGACTGTTTGAACCCGGCTTTCTGAATTGGCAGCCGGACATTAGGATGGGTGTAGTGCATGCCTTGATTGGAGTGTAGCACGGCTTCCGGATGCAGGTTGCCGTTCAGGCGCTCAAGTAAACGATCTAGTGTCCGTTCAACGAGGGTGAGCTCGAGCGTCGAACTCACGCACTCCGATAAGATTTGACGGACTGCACCATCCTTCACACAAGACAGATAGGCCCATTGGCCGTTGCCGTAACGCAGGCAGGTAATATCGGTCAGAAATGGATGTTGTCATTATATTTGACACACTGGATGTTTTTCAAAATCCATCATCCAAAAGTGCGATTACTTCTAATACTCGATTGGATACTGCTGGCAAAAGAGCAACACATAACATTTTCTTTAATATTTAAAGATAGCATTTAAGGGGGAAGCATCCTCATGCTTCCCTTTCCGACTATTATCACGGAGGGAATTCATGTGATTGGAAAGAAAATGATAACTGCACTTGCAGTTGTGTTGCTTCTAAGCGGTTGTTCAACTACCTTAAAAAGCAATAATCCTACTCATTCAGTAGGGATGAACGCGGGTCATTCAGAAATCTCCCCAAACATTAGTTTAGACAGCGCAAAAAAAGCTTTCAGTGAATATATAAATTATCGTTTATGGTGGTATCCCAATGAAACAGATAATCAAATTAATTTTGAAGCCTATATCGGAAAAGAAATAGAAGCTGAAGTGCGGATATATGAATCGGATCCCCAATCAGCCTATATTCATACAACGTTAGGAGATTGGTTGGCCAAGATAGTTTACAAGGACGGATTCGTTTACTGTGATGGGTTTGTAAGACAGGAAGAAAACATTTATCCACAAGGAGACTATAAGAAGGTTGATACTTTAAATATAATAGTGGAGACCCCGCATAAGCCGAATTACGGCTCTTCACCTCGTAAAAATAAAATGATTCAAGCTGTAGAAAAATATGTGGATTTTAGATGTAAGGATTTTGCTGCCGGGACAGATGCGGACTTATGGAAGGGCGTTAAAGTATATATCGCAGATTTTTATGAATACGAGGAGGTTGTCAGTGTTTGGTTCGTCAGACAAGACGGATATGCCGCGAATATGCCTGTCCAATTAACTGAAAAAAATAACGAATTTGAAACACAGGGAGACAAGGGGACTCACATACAGGATATTAAAAAAGAAAAGGACTTCAATTTTCAGAGAGAAATCGATGATGCAGTTAAGCAATTCGAGTGTGATTAATTGTACATGCGTGACCGCTCAATGAGGCCTGTAAGGCGGCCAAGATCGACGGTGCGGGCAAGCTGAAGCAGATCCGGACGATCACGCTGCCGCTTCTATAGCCTACCGTGAAGGACTTGGCCGAATGGCTTGTTCCGTCGCAAGCGGGCTTCCCGAGAAGTTTGTCGACGCCAGATAGCCGTTCGTTAATCTGTAGCAAAAGGCACCCGCTTGGGTGCCTTTTGCTTGTCGATGCGTCCGCCGTAGCGGGTCTCTCGACTGCGCTAGGCTTTGGTAACTGGAGACTCCCCCACATCGGGCACGGTAGTGCCTAATTGTTTGGAAAGCTCTGCGCCAATTTCACGGCTTATACGGGCGAGCGTCGGGCCTGCTGGTGAATAATACGCCGTATATGGTTCCGGGCACGCAGGGCGGGTTTGTCACTTATCCATCGGCCGTAGATGGACATCAGCAACAGCTTGCCGATCTTGCGCCAAGGAAAGTCTTCTTCCGGCTAAAAGGCCCGAAGTGACAAGCAGATATCCAGGCCGATAGCGTGCCGATATTGGACGCGCATTCATAACAACGTCCGGCTATTCATATATATGATGAGAATATGGCACGGGGAGGTAGAGGAATGGACGAACAGAACGCTCGTGGTCCGATAAACAACCCAAATGGGCAAGGCGCCGCTCCTTCGCAAGGGATAGGCGGCTCGCAGCCCTCGCGTTACTCGCAGACGGTCGGGGAGCGCGGTCCGATTGTGGAGCAAGACACGATGCTGCACGAGAAAAACGAAACCTTTATCCATGGGACGATAAGAGAACGCCCGTTGCACGTGAAGGGCTTCGGGGCATTCGGCTATTTCGAGACGGTGAACGCCATGACGGCTTATACGAAGCTTTGTTTCCTGCAGCGTCCGGGCCAGCAGGTCCCCGTTGCCGTCCGCTTCTCGCTGGCGGCCAGCAACAGGGGGACGCCGGATACTTCGCGCAATGTGCGCGGCTTCTCCACCAAGTTTTATACCGAGCAAGGTATCTTCGACCTGATATGCAACCATCTGCCCGTATTTACGGTGCGGGACCCGATGCGGTTCGTAGAGACGGTCAGCGCCTTTAATCCGTCGCCGGTCAACAACCTGATGGATCCCAACCGGTTCTGGAGCTTCTACGCGAACAATCCGGAGGCGACGCATTTTGTACTGCAGCTATACTCGGACCTGGGGACGGTCAAGAGCTTCCGCCACATTCCGGGCTACAGCGTGAGCACGTATGTATGGAAGAATGAGCAGGGCGTCCGTACATATGTGAAATACAATTGGATCCCGCTGGCCGGCGCGCAGTACATCGATAGCCAGGAGGCAGCGCGGCTCGCCTGCGAGAATCCGGATTATGCGGGCAAGGATCTCTATGACACGATTGCGCAAGGGAAGACGGTGGAGTACGGACTGTATGTGCAGCTCATGAATCCGCAGGACGAAGCTGCGCTGCCGTTCGATCCGCTGGACGATACGAAGGTATGGGATATGAGGCAGTACCCGCTGCTGCTGGTCGGCAGGATGGTGCTGAACCGCAATCCCGACAATTATCGAGACCAGGTGGAGAAGCTGGCCTTCTCCCCGTCCAATATGCTGGAAGGCGCCGAGTTTTCATTCGACCGCGTGCTGCAAGGCCGAGCCAATATTTATACGGATTCGCAGCGGTTCCGATTGGGACCGGAGTTCCGCAGCATCCCGATCAATCAACAGGCGAACTGGAAGCCGTCGGACGAGGTGACAAGCGGCACCGGCAGCTATGTGGCAGGGCGGCTTGAGCGCACTGCACCCACTAAAGGCGATGATTTCACGCAGCCGGGGCAATTTTACCGCTCGCTGGCGCCCGTACATCAGGAGCAATTGGTCCGCAACATTGCCTCCGATCTTGGCGCTGCCGTGCCGGAGCTGCAGCGGATTGTGATCGGCTATCTAAGCCAGGCTTGCCCTGAGCTGGGACAGGGCGTAGCAAAGCAGATCGGGGTATCCTAGAATTGAACAATGACAGCGACGGGCAGGATAGCCGCCTATCTGGCATCGGGCCGCAGCCATGCGCCGTTGCTGAATATGCCGTTGGCCGCTCTGGCGGCTGCCGAACGGGGCGGCGGCCTCGTTCAACAATTTTTACGCCGGCATTTAAGCCTCTGTAAAGTTAAAGACTCTTACCGGAAACGACTTATTTCCGGTAAGAGTCTTATTTTTGACCAGGCTCCCGCTCTGGCTGCATGGCCTGAATTCGATCGTGGCGTTCGCATTCGGCAGTGCATATCCAAGCTCGATTGCGGATACTCCTGCCGACCTCGCGCTCGGGCCATGCCGAACCGGATAAGCGCATGCCGCGCCGGGCTACAGCACCTGCTCGAGGAAGCGGGCGGCGCGCTCGCTCTGCGGCCGGACAAAAAACTGATCGGGCGTCGACTTCTCCACCAGCCTGCCGTCGTCCATGAAGTAGATGGTGTCGGCGGCTTCGCGCGCGAACTTCATCTCATGTGTCACGATCAGCATCGTCATGCCGGAGCTCGCCAGCCCCTGAATGACGGCCAGCACTTCCTTGACCATCTCCGGATCGAGCGCCGAGGTCGGCTCGTCGAACAGCATGATGTCCGGCTCCATCGCCAGGCTGCGGGCGATCGCCACCCGCTGCTTCTGTCCGCCCGACAGCCGGGATGGATAGCTGTCCGCCTTGTCGGCGAGTCCGACGCGCTCGAGCAGCGCCATCGCTTTGTCGCGGGCCGCGTCCATGGACAGCTTCTTGACCTTGCGCTGCGCAAACGTAATGTTGTCCATGACCGTCATGTGCGGGAACAGATGGAAATGCTGGAACACCATGCCGATCCGCTGCCGGACCGTCTCGATCCGCACATGCTTGCCGGTCAGCTCCACATCGCCGATCGTAATGATGCCCGACGTCGGCCGCTCCAGCAGATTGAGGCAGCGCAGGAAGGTGGACTTGCCGGAGCCCGAAGGGCCGATCAGCGCGACGACCTCGCCCTGTGCGACCGAGGTGGTGATGCCCTTCAGCACTTGATGCTTGCCGTACGTTTTTGTGAGCTCGGTGACATTAATCACTGCGGCGCAGCCTCCTTTCCAGCAGTCGTGCGAGCGATGTCAGGACAAGCACCAGCACGTAGTAGATCGCCCCGGCGAACAGCAGCGGCTCCAGCGCATGGAACTCCGTAGCCTGCACGACGCTCGCCCGGCGCATGATGTCCTGCACGCCGATGACCGAGACGAGCGAGGATTCCTTGATCAGCGCGACGCATTCGTTCACGAGCGCCGGCAGAATCGACTTCACCGCCTGCGGCAGGATGATGTAGAACATCATCACCGGATACGAGATGCCGAGCGCCATCGCCGCTTCGCGCTGTCCCTTGTCCACGGCCATGATGCCGCCGCGGATCGTCTCCGACAGGTAGGCGGCGGAGTTGAGGCCGAACGCGAGGCCGGCCGCCATCAGCGCCGATATTTTATATTGGAACAACTGCGGTACCGAGTAATAAATCAGGATCAATTGCAGCAGCAGCGGCGTGCCGCGGAACACCGACGTATAAGCGGTGGCGAACCACTCCA
This sequence comes from Cohnella sp. 56, assembly GCF_037963805.1. Classification (NCBI taxonomy): domain Bacteria; kingdom Bacillati; phylum Bacillota; class Bacilli; order Caryophanales; family Paenibacillaceae; genus Cohnella; species Cohnella sp. 56. Next base: position 77,903 of record NZ_JAZDQE010000010.1, read on the forward strand.
GCGGCTTGATGCCGGACAGCTTGAACAGCGACAGAATCGTGCCCCATATGAACCCGAACAGCGCCGACACGAGCGTGAACAGCAAGGTCACGTACACACCCTTGAGCATATAAGGCACGTACGCCTTCATAATGCCGAAGTCCAGGTTGAGGAACTTCCCTTCCTTCTGATCGCCGTTCTCCTCGAACCACTTCTTCGTTATCGCTTCCAGCTGTCCGTTCTCCTTCATCTCCCGGAGCGCCGCATCGAACGATGCGACCAATGAAGAGCCCTTGGGGAACGCGATCGCGTAGCCATCCTCGGCGTTGCCTGCCGGCAGGAAGTTCATGACGAGATCCGGATTGGCGGCCGTCATGTCCAAGGCCACTGCGTCTTCGACGACGGCCGCGTCGATGCGGCTCGACTTCAATTCCTGAATGATATCGGGAACGCGGTTCAGCTTTTTAAGCGTCACATTCGCGAGCGTCTGGGCGTACTGATCCTGCGTGGAGCCCAGCTGCGTGCCGACCGTCTTGCCGGATAGCGATTCCGCCGTCGTCAGCGGCGCGTTCTTGCGGGAGACGATCGTATTGCGCGCCGTGTAATAGCTGGATGAGAAGTCGACGCTCTGCTTGCGCTCGTCGGTCACCGACATGGCGGACATGACGAAGTCGACGCGCTTGGTCTGCAGCGCGGCGATCAGTCCGCTGAAGTCCATGCCGGAGATCTCCAGCTTGTAGCCGAGCTTGTCGGCGATCGCCTTCGCGATGTCGACGTCCAGGCCGACGATGTCGCCGCCGCTTTTGGCGTCGATATTTTCGTAAGGCGGATAGTCCGGCGAAGTACCCATGATCAGGGTACCCTTTACGCCCGGCAGCGGAGCGGGGGCTTCGCCCGAAGCGGCGGACAAGGCGTCCGTTCCTTGCGGGGCCGCCGCGGCGGCCTGCTGCCCGAGGCCGCCCGGAACCGCGATGATGGCGAACAGGAACAAGGCAAGCAGCGCGAGCGCCGTCCGTTTAGATTTTCTGAGCATGGAATTTCGCATGTTGACCTCTTTCGTATGACATGGGATCAGTTGTCGAAAGAAAAGTATATAGGAAAGTTCGGGAAGCACGCAATGTCCAAAAAACAACAGGTCCGACACTGCATTGCGGCTGCGCTGCGCATGCGTGCACCCGACTGCGGTCCAGTTCGGTTCACGACCAAAGCAGGGCTTGAGTTCACGACGCGGGACGATGGGAGGCAAAGGCGGCCTGGGCTACAATCATAGAGACAGACAAAAGACAGAGTCGAAGCATGGGAGGGAATTCATATGGGCGGCAGCAAGGTGGAATTCGCGATCGGCGGCTTGGCCGATACGGTCCAGCGGGCGGGAGCACGATATTCGATGCGGCAGCGGACGTGGCTCGCATGGGAGCGAATCGTGTGGCTCGGGATGGAATGGCGCAGCGAGGGCAAGCTGGATTACGGCATCTGCAAGCTGCTGATCAAAAAACACGCAGGCGCGCCTATCGTATGCGCGGACGGCACGCGGATCGAGCGCGGCGACCGGGTCGGAGAGCTGCATCTGGACAATCGCGTCATGCTGGAGCTGGCGCAGTCGGTCGGCTCCGACCGGGCCGCGCTGAAGACGGCCAGGCTGGCCCGCGCCGCGCTCAGGCGAATCGCCGAAGCGATGGAGGACGATCCGAGGCTGGCCGGGGTGAAGGGTCTGCTCGGCACGACGCTGCTGCACCGCGGGCTCGTGCACGGTCTCGGCTTCGAGTGCCGGGCGATGAGCTCCCGCCGGCTGGAACGGTTGACGACCGTTTATTTGCAGCTGCTGTTGAGCTTCCTTCACCCGGACGGGCGCTCGCGGACGAGAGAGAGCAAGGACAAGCTCGTGCCGATGCAACTTATTCATTCGCGCCAGTCGCTCAGGCAGTCGATGAGGATCGACAAGCCCGCGGCGATGTGAGAGAGGGACTCATTCTTGCAAAAAAAAAGTTGGCCGAAAGGAAGGGGGTATATATTCTTTGTCGAAGTATGTATAGTTCGATACATACAACAAGAAACGGTAAGCGTGGTGGAAAATGAGGAACAGATTTCTTTCCAGCCCTTCATTTGCGGCAATCGAGAAGCGGCGGCAGGTCCAGTATGTGCGCGGATTCATTTTTACCTATTGGACCGTCATCGCCGGACACTTCTTTGCGCAGCTGTTTTCCTTTTTATTCCTCGACTACAAGACGAGCGCGCCCTTTTTTTATTCGCACATTCTGATTTTTCCCACGCTGCTGATGTGCTCGGTTACAGCCGTCGCCCACCTGGTTCTGTACAGAGCAGAGCGGTACTCGTTTTATTCGTTGTTCGCGGCGGGGACGATCATCGCGATGGTCATTATCCATTTGAACATGGACATTCATATTATTGCCGCCGTCATGCTGCTGCCGATTTTTGCGTCCACGATTTTTTACCGGCTGAGCTTGACCTGGTTCACGTCGCTGCTGCAGATCGTCGCTTTCGGCTGCATGTATCAATGGGATCACTGGTTCCGCTCGTTTATGGGTTCGTTCGACCTGGTCGCGATCATTTTGTTTTTTGCACTCAGTACGTTTGCCGCCAGCGCGGTGATCGTCAGCGGACGCGATCTTGTGCATGATCTGGAGTCGGCCATGAGGAGCCAGCAGCAGCTGCTGGTCGAGAATACGGTCATGTCGCTGCGGTCCAAGACCGACGCTTTGACGAGTTTGTACAATCATATGTCCTTTCACGAATTTTACGACAAAGCGCTGGAGTTTGCGGATCGAGGCGCTCTTTTCCACCTGGCGCTCATCGACATCGACAATTTCAAGACGATCAACGATACGTTCGGGCACCGGGTCGGAGACACCGTGCTGTCCGAGGTGGCGCGCGTCATCAAGGAACGAATATCGCCCGCGGACATTGCCGCCCGCTACGGAGGAGAAGAATTCGCGCTGCTGCTGTTCGAGCAGACGTTCGAAGATGCCTACAACCTGGTGGACCGTATACGCGCGGAGATCGCCGAGACAGGCCACGCCGAGCTTCAAGGCAGGAACGTCACCATCAGCGCCGGCATCAAAAGCTACTCCAGCGCATCGAGCAAAGAAAGCTTGTTCGAGCGGGTGGATGCGCTGCTGTACGAAGCCAAGCGAACCGGCAAAAACAAGGTCGTATCCGCCATGCAGCACGTTTGAAGAAATAACGAAAAAGAGCTTTACTTTGTGGCGGATAGCCTGTATAATCTGATTTATCGTCTTGAGAGAGCAATCGAACGAGACAGCATATGCGGTCGTGGCGGAATTGGCAGACGCGCTGGATTCAGGTTCCAGTGGTAGCAATACCGTGGAGGTTCGAGTCCTCTCGACCGCACCACCTTAACAAAAACTGGCTCTTGATTTCGTCATTGCGACGATTCAGGAGCTTTTTGCATTAAAAGATGATCTATTCTTCGCCCAGTTTTCTGGAGATGCAAAATTTTTCCGTTTTCCAACAAGAGCCGGACCAGGTTTATCTCGACACTGGAATTACGACAGCGAAGATCTACGTGAATGTCGGGCAAATGAGCTTTGCGGTGACAAACAATAAAGGTGTTCCCGATGTATGGCTGAACATACAAAAGTAATGCTCATATTTCAATAAAAGTCCAAAACGGTTTCCGCCGTTTTGGACTTTTGTTGAAATATTTGTTGAATTATAGTTCCATTAGCGTGTATGATGCGATTATATACATGATGTAAAAGGAGAACTATTATGGCCAAGAAAGTTACGATGCAATCGATAGCGGATGAGCTGCTGCTATCCAAATCATTGGTATCCAAGGCGCTGTCGAACCAACCGGGTGTGAGCGAGGACACGAGGGAACGAGTGCGGCTGACGGCAATGAAATTAGGCTATCCGATTAACTCTTCCATTTTGTCCGTCCCCTCCGCGAAAACGGGGAACATTGCTGTGCTGTTACCGCGAGAAGATTTGAAGGATTTCGAATACTGGGGGAAAATCTTGCATGGAATCGAAAAAGAGCTGAGCGAGAAGCAGTTAAGCATGATTGTAGGCGGACTCGATGCCTCACTGCCTACGAATGAAGGGATGCCCAGTTGTATTGCGGACCGAAGAGTGGATGGAGCACTTATTCTTGGGCTTGTTCCTCTCGGCTATATACTGGCGATCAAAGCAAGCGGGATACCGATCGTACTGGTCGATTCGCAAAATTATCAGTTAAAGCTCGATCATGTGTTTGCGGAAAACTATATTGGAGGATACGAAGCGACACGCTTCCTATTGGAAAAAAAACACCGAAAAATAGGTTTTCTAGGGGATGTACAATATTCCGCGAGCTTTACCGAGAGATTCCGCGGGTTTACCGCGGCGATTCAGGACTATCGTGCTGACAACCGGACAGAGATCGAGGAATTTCATTTAACAGCTTCCAAGCGCGAAAATTTCTTTCCTTACTCCATCCGGCAATTAGAAGAGATACTGGAGAAAGGCCAACGTCCAACCGCCCTCTTCTGCGGCAACGATCCGGTTGCCTTCGACGTTCTTCAACAATTGGAGAAGCGGGGGATGGCAAGTCCGATCGATATTTCCTTAATTGGCTTCGACAACGTACAAAAATGCGAATGGACGACTCCCAAGTTAACTTCGGTAGACGCCTGCAAGGAGACGATGGGGGTCAGAGCGGTACAACTGCTACTGCGAAGAATGGAGAATCCGGACGAAAGGTCTGAACACGTAAGGATTACGACGGATATTATTGAACGCAATTCCGTATTGGGATTGATTTGATCCAGGCGGGGATGCAATTGAAAAGACAGATCGGACTTATGGTTCCGTCTGTCTTTTTTTGTCCAATAAAACGTACACAATTTTAAAGAAACAAATTTCCAAAAACGTGTTGACATCTAAAGTTGTTGAAGTCATAATTACGAATGTAAACGTTTTATTATTGAATTTAGGGGGATCGTTCAGTGAGAAAAAAAGGATGGTTAGCTTCATTTTGTTTGTTTTTGGCATTTGCATCGGTTGCTTCTGGCTGCGCAAAATCCAGTGACAACACGCCTGCGTCGTCGGAAAGCAGCCCCGCCCAGTCGGCCTCGGCCAGTGAGACAAACAGTACTCCTGCGGAGAAAGACGTCGATTTAAAGATCATTAATTTCCGTGTAGAAGACAAAGCGTTTTACGATCAAATCAATCAAGCTTTCCAAGAGAAATATCCGCACATTCATGTGAAATATGATGTTGTGGCTACAAAAGATTATCAGCAGCTCAAAACGGCCCGCACCGCAGCGGACGATGTTGATCTAATTGCCAGCGGCGGCGAATCCGAATTAGCCGATCCAAATCATCGCGACCTCTTGGCGGATATGAACGGGCAGCCTTTTCTGGAGCATTACATCCCGGATGCTTTGACAGCCGGACAGTATGAAGGCAAACAGCTTTTCCTGCCGACCAGTTCTACCACTCTGGTTACCTTCTATAACAAAAAGGTATTTAACGATCTGGGTTTGCAAGTGCCGACGACCTGGGACGATTTCGTCAAGGTTTTAGAGCAAATAAAAGCAGCCGGCATCGATCCGATTATGTTTGGCGGCAAAGACCAATGGCCGGTCAATATGATTTTGGATGAATTGGAAGCAGGCATCGTGCGGAGCCAAGACAAAGATTTCTATCTCAAAATGCGTACTGAAGAAACGAAATTCGATCCCGCTTGGGTAGAGGTGTATCAGAAGCTCGGCGTTCTAGGCAAGTTTTTCATCAAAAACGCCGTCGGTCTGGATTATGGTCAGGCACCTGGTTTGTTCGCGCAAGGCAAAGCAGCCATCATGATCGATGGATCTTGGAGTCTGGCGCAGATCGAAGACGCCAAACCTGAATTTGAAGTGGGCGCATTTTTGCTTCCTGGCAGCAACGATCCGGCCGCAAATGGCATTGCGACAACCAAATTCGGTTTCGGCTGGACTGTATACAAAAATTCGAAAAACAAGGATGCCGCCATGAAATATCTTGAGTTCCTGTCGGAGACGGAAAACTACAAGAAATATAACGACATGGTAAGAATGCTCCCGACACAAAAAGATATACAGAATGCTTCACCGATTGCGCAAGAAATTTCCGTATTGCTCGCCAAACAGATGCCGATTTGGGAAAACCTCATTATTCCGGGGGCGAAGTACAATTATACCCAATATGGTATGGAAGTGATCCTGGGGTCACTCACTCCAGAGGAAGCCGCGAAGAAAATGCAGGCTGATCTCATCGGAAGCAAAGATTCTTGGAAGTAAGCCGGAAGACGGGTCCAAGCTTTTGGCTTGGACTCGTATTCTTCTAAGAAGGGGACATCTCATGCTCAATAGCAACCGAATTTCGCGAATATGGCCTGTCTTAGTCGTTCTGCCAGCGCTATTCCTGTACATTTTGTTCGTTCTGCTCCCCACTTTAAGCAACTTATTTCTGTCCTTCACTGACTTTACGGGGAATCTGCATAAACCTTTGCATTATATCGGCATCAATAATTATTCAAGAGCATTCCATTCGGATTTCCAAAGTATCGGCGGCGCGATCCGGAATACGCTTATTTTCTCGGTTCTGGTCACGCTGGTCCAGAATATGGCGGCAGTGCTGCTTGCGGTGCTGGTAAACTTGAAGTTAAAGCTGCGCAACATTTATAGAGCCATCCTGTTTATGCCGAATGTGCTAGGGGTCGTCATCATCGGCTTGGTTTGGACGCTCATTTTCGACCCTATTTCTGGGCCGATCGTCAAAGGGTTTGAGAGAATGGGGATCGATACGGCCCTGCTTGGGGATCCGGGGTGGGCGTTATACCTTGTTGTTTTCGTGACCATATGGGCTAATTTAGGTTATGCCATGGTTATCTATATTGCAGGACTGCAAAGCATCCCGGAGGAGATGTACGAGGCTGCAAGGATCGACGGGGCAACGACAACCGATACGTTCATGAAAATTACACTGCCGCTCCTGCAGCCCGCGATTACGATCAACATTTTGATCAGTCTGATCGGCACGCTCAGCACTTACGACTTTATCATGGTATTGACCAACGGCGGGCCGGGAACTGCAACAATGACGCTAAGCTTGTTCGTTTTTAAGAACTTGTACAACGGCGAGTCCCAAGGGTATTTGGCCGCTCTTTCGATGATCCAGTTTGCGTTTATTTTCATTATCGTAGTGGTAGTCCAACATTTCCTGCGCAAACGGGAGGCGGAGTTATGAGTATGAGACGAAAATGGGGGCACGGCTTGGCGAACTTACTGCTGGCTGCAGCCTCTCTTTGCATACTGGCACCTGTCTTGCTAATCGTGAACGTGGCGTTAAAAAGCAACAACGAATTTCTGAATCGGCCGTCTTCGTTTGTGGAGTCATGGGAGTGGGAGAATTTCGGAGAAGCTTGGAAGCAGGCGGAAATGGGGCTGTATTTTAAGAACAGCGTCCTGTTCACCGTAGTCGTAGCGCTAGGCACTTGTATCATCGCGACGATGGCTGCTTACCCTATCGCGAGAAAACACTTTCGGGGCACCAATGTGTTGTATTTGATGTTTTTGTCCGCATTGTTCTTGCCGGTTGCATTGGTGCCGCAGGTCATGCTCATGAAGTATTTGGGCTTCCTTAACACGTACCACGGCTTTATAATGCTGAAAATCGGCGGATCGCTCGCCATCGCTATCTTTATTTTGACCGGGTTCATCAAAGGACTGCCGAAGGAGCTTGACGAGGCAGCGGTGGTCGATGGCTGCGGGTATCTGAGGTATATTTTTACGTTCGTGTTTCCGCTGACCAAATCGGCCTTATCCACCGTTGCCATGTTGACCGGGATCGGTACTTGGAACGACTTTATCAATCCCTTTCTTTTTTTAACGGATAAGGATATGAGACCTTTAACGGCGGGGCTGTATATGTTTTTTGGACAATATTCCACGAATTGGACCATTATGGCGGCGGGGATTATCGTGGTGGCTTCACCACTGATGGCCGCTTACTTCCTGTTGCAACGCTATATTATATCCGGGGTGACGAGTGGTGCGGTCAAAGGTTGAACCGGTCGGAGTGGCAAATGGAATTGGATTGGGAGGAACCGGAGTTGGATATATTGTTATCGCGCCAGAGTTGGCAAGTCAAAGGTTATTATCCGTACGTTCCATTGCTGTCGAAAAGTCAGGAAACAGGTCTGGTTTTGAATGGGGTAACGGGTTGGATTCCTGCATCCGTGCCAGGCGGAATCCATTATGATTTATATCGGGCTGGGTACATCCCTCATCCTTATAGAGACCAGAACAGCATTTCATGCGAATGGGTGGAGAATCGTTGGTGGATGTACAAGACAGTAGTTCACAAGCCCGAACATACGGGACGAAAACTGGAATTACTGTTCAAGGGATTGGATTATAAAGCAAGGGTCTACATGGACGGGTGTTTGCTAGGAAATCACGAAGGGATGTTTCATCCTGCCGTTTTTGACGTGACGGAGCACTTTCGGAATCAAGAAATGGCTACTTTGGAAGTGCTGTTGGAGCATTCTCCGGACGAAATGCACCAAATCGGCATCACATCGCGTACGGTAACCCAAAAAAGCCGCTTCAATTATAAATGGGACTTCAGTACGCGGCTTGTCAACATTGGGATTTGGGACGATATAATACTTCGCGTACGGGACGAGTATGCTCTGGATGACATCCGGATTGTCACTGACGCAGCGGACGGCAAGGGAACGATTGATGTACGTACCGTTGTTGGTCAAGTTGAAGCAGGCCAAGCCTGTTTGATGCAGGAAGGATACGAATTGATCGCGGAATGTTACGATCCCGACGGCATTCTGGTCGAACGGCAATCCCGGCCGGTGAATGGTGCAGGCGATTTCCGTTTTCTGTTCCAACTCGACCGTCCTTTGCTCTGGCACCCGAACGGACACGGCGAGCAGCCCCTGTATGGATTGGAACTGCAAATCGTTCGTCAAAATATGAGCATCGACAAGCGTTCGCTCAAGACTGGCGTCAGGCGCCTCGCCTACGCGATGAATCGGAACAGCCCAGAGGGGGCGTTCCCGTACACTATTGTCATCAATGGAAAAAAGATATACATCAGAGGAGTAAATCTGCCCCCGCTTGATTTAATGTATGGGAACGTTAGCGAAGGCAGCTATGAATGGCTGATTTATTGTCTGAAGAAAGCTCATATCAATTTGGTGCGAGTTTGGGGCGGCGGCATTATTGAGAAGGAAGTTTTTTACCAGCTTTGCGACCGTTATGGCATTATGGTTTGGCAGGAATTTATCCAATCCAGTTCCGGTCTGGACAATGAACCGTCCAAGGTGCCTTCCTTCCTGGATTTGTTGGAAAAGTCTGCTGTACATGCGATCAAGTCACGACGCAATCACGTTTCCTTGGCGGTATGGAGCGGCGGCAATGAGTTGACCAGCGCGTTCAACAAGCCTTCAACGTTGGAAGACCCGAACTTATCGATGCTGCAGGATCTAGTTCGTTTGCACGATCCCGAGCGAATGTTTTTACCGACTTCAGCATCCGGACCAGTAGAGTTCATTACGAAAGAAAAAGGAATTAGCCACGATGTACACGGGAATTGGAAGTACATGGGCCAAGATGAGCATTATGAATTATACGGCGAAGCCGATCATCTCTTTCACAGCGAGTTTGGCGTAGATGGCATGAGTTCCGTGAAGAGCATCCGTAAATTTTTCTCCGAATCGCACCTGGCTCCGTTTTCGATGGATGACAATCTGGTTTGGCGGCATCATGGGGAATGGTGGGACACCTATGAGCGGGACAAATCCTTTTTCGGTGAGCCGCAAAACCTGTCGGTATATTCGGAATGCAGCCAGTGGATTCAGGCGGAAGGGTTGCGTTTTATTCTCGAAGCCAATCAGAGACGAAAATTCGAAAACAGCGGCAGCATCATTTGGCAGGCCAACGAGCCATGGCCGAATGTGTCCTGCACCAACTTGATCGACTATTTCGGGGAAGGCAAAATGGCTTATTATTGGGCGCGCAAAGCTTTTTCACCGCTTCATGCTTCGCTCGACTATCGACAGTTGAATTATGGAATCGGTGAGTCCTTTGCCGGAGGCGTGTATGTGTACTCTAATGATATAACCGGGCCTGTGACGGTTACGGCGGAGGTGCTGAATCCACAGGGGCTTGTGCTGCACAGACAGCAGTTTACAGGAGACATTCCCGAGGAAGAAGCTTTGATGATTGGAGAACTTCGGTTTAAGCCCGATGATAGCTATATGGATATTTATTTTATCCGGCTGCGTGCCGAGACGGTTGGGTGTGTGTCGGAAGAAAACGTTTATTTCTTCACCACACGGAATCGGTTATGGTATGAACCTGCACTTACGCTTGAAGGAGTCGTTCTGCGCATACATGCCATGGGGTCTTGGCATGAGCAATCGGAAGCAGACGGAGAGAATGGCGGGTTTGTACGCTTGGTGAAAACATTCGAAGTCGAAAACACAGGCACGACGGTAGCTCTTCATGTTAGACCGGAGGAGACCACGAACGGCTTTTGGATGGAAGCCGAAGGGGCCTTTGAAACGATTTTCCCTGGAGAATCAAGAAGGATGACGATCGCCTGTGTCCGCAAGAGCGGTGGAGGGTTTCTGGAGGAGGATCGGCCGCAGGTTGATCCGGCGGAACCGGCTGTTGTTTTCAGCCATTTTGCCGCCAATGTGCAATCGGGAGCAATGGCCATGAGCAAATAGCAGAGGGAAGGGACGAGCAGATTGGACAACGGAAAAGACAGAACAGGAGCGAAATCGCTGCATACCGTCAATGTCGTCTCTCATACGCATTGGGACAGGGAATGGTATCAGGATTTTCAAGGCTACCGTGCAAGGCTAGTCTACATGATGGACGAATTGATCGATACGATGGAGAAGGAACCGCGCTACCGCTATTTTTTCCTAGATGGGCAGACGATTATGGTGGAAGATTACCTGGAGATCCGACCCGATCGTCGAGATCGGCTGATGGCGCTGATCGTGGCCGGAAGAATACAGGTTGGTCCCTGGTACGTGATGCCGGACGAGTTTCTGGTAAGCGGGGAATCGCTCATACGCAACTTGATGCGAGGTTTTCGGATGGCCCGTGCGTGGGGGACGGAGGCTGTAAAATCGGGATACATCCCCGATGTTTTCGGCCATAACAGCCAATTCCCTCAAATTTTACATGGATTCGGAATAGACAACGCAGTGTTGTTTCGCGGTTTCCATGGAGACGGAGATCCGTTCGAGATTATTTGGGAGGCAGCGGACGGCAGTCGTGTACTCGGTTTAAAACTTGACGAGGATCGTTCCTATAGCGACTTTTATTTCTTTTTCCGCTGGCCGTTCGTCGATCGGGACTTCCAGTACGAGTCCGAGGAATTAATCGCACGTGCGCGAACTATGCTCGACTACAAGCAGAGGCGCTCAATCACAGGCGTATTGCTCGGGCTGGACGGAGTTGATCATGGTGAAATTGAACCTCAGCTGCCATGGATGCTGGAGCAGTTGAATCAGGCTGCGGAATTAACGGGCGTTCGGTTTGAACATACGCATTTGGAGGATTACTTGGGCAAGCTTCGTTCAGCCGTCAGCGGATCGACAAGCGGTTTGTTGCCCGTGTTTCGCGGGGAACAGCGGAAAGCTGGCTATAATGGGGTCAACAATTTCGTTCTGGCCAATGTACTTTCTTCCCGTATTTATCTTAAGCAGCGTAATCAACAAGGCGAGAAGCTGCTGGAACAGTGGGCTGAGCCTTGGGGCGTGTTTGCGGCGATCGAGGGACGGGAATATCCGCAAGGCTTCCTGGATAAAGCGTGGGAATATCTGTTGCAGAATCACCCTCACGATTCCATCTGCGGATGCTCAATCGATCAGGTGCATCGAGACATGCTGTATCGGTTCGATCAAAGTCGTCTGATCGCGGAACGAATGATTGAGGAACAGCTCGCTTTCATTGCTGGTCATATTTCCGCAGATCATATTGGGGGCAAGCTAAGCATTATTGTCTTTAATCCTTCCCAGGTTGCGGAACGGGGGGTCGTTACGCTGGACATTCCGTTGCCCGTCGGTACGGACGCTGCGGTTACCCTGCCTTTGCTTGGAGGTACAAGCTTTCGTCTGTTTGACGATGCGGGCTGCGAAGTACCTTACCAGACCATTCGTTTACAGCGGAACGCTACGGAAAAATGGCGCCCGTACCGGGATATTCCACATGGCCGTCAGGTCGACCGTTTCACGGTAGCCCTGATGACCGATCTGCCTCCATGTGGCTACCGGACCTATACTGTCCAGCCATATACGATCGACATGCCGAAGGACGGGGATTATGCTTCTTCTTCTTGGCAGGCACCGGTCCGCAGCAGGGGAAGCATGCAGGTCGCGGCGAATGTCTGGGATAACGGACGAATTCGGGTGACCATCCGGGAGAATGGAACTTTTGATCTTACAGACCAACAGACAGGCAGGGAGTTCCCGAGTTTACTGCTCTTCGAGGACGAAGCTGATATCGGCGACGGATGGAAGCATATCGCTCCTATCAGCAATGAGGTCGTTCGGTCCGCTATAAGCGCGGCAACCCTATCCGTACTATGCGACGGGCCGATGCTGACACGGATCCGGATTTGTTTGCGACTCACGGTGCCGGCGAGGATAGACGCAGATCAAACCCGTCGCAGCGAAGAAAAAACGGAGATCACGATTGACACCATTCTGGAGTTGCGAAAAGGAGATCCGCTGCTACGCGTCACGACTACTGTGGGAAATACGGCTCGTGATCACAGGCTTCGGGTGCTTCTGCCGACTGGTCTTGGGGCGGAATATTACCAGACGAGTACGCCCTTCGATCTGGTGAGCAGGCTGGTTTCGCCACCGGACTATTCAACGCATCTCGAGAACGATTCGGGAGTTGCTCCGCATAATGGTATCATTGCCGTGGAGGACGAAGGCCAAGGTATTGCCGTATACAGCAAAGGACTGTACGAGATGGCCATGAGAGAAGCGAACCATACGATTGCGCTGACACTCTTCCGCAGTACTCGCAACGAAGTATTGACAGATGGCGGTGACGGAGGACAACTTCTGGGCGACTTGGTTTTCGAATATGCCATTCGTCCATTTGCAAGTCACGAAGCGTCTGCTTCAGAACGATGGATGGACTTGCAACGCTTTAACGGCGGCATCCGCTCTGCGGTGCGACAACCGGGACGCTTCATGTACGAGACGCCGCATCGCAGGCAGTCCGATTTGTCAGCTTCGAGGAGCTACTTAGAAGTGGAGGGAAGATTGATTCTCTCTGCGCTGAAGCAGGCGGAAGACCTGAAAGATGCCGTGATCGTCCGTCTGTTCAATCCTGAGGATACCGAGACGACAGGTATGTTGAAGTTCGCGCAGAGCATTGCGGCAGCTCAGCTTGTCGGCCTGAACGAGCAGCCTTTGGAACACATACAGGATTCGTCTTCAATTGAGAACGGCAGGGTTGTCCTGAGGGTGGGACCTAAGCGGATTGTGACGTTGCTCTTGCGTTTCGGATAGCAGAATAAAGTGAGGATAATTTCGCTTGGAGAAGGCATGCTGGGGCCGCAAGCTCGTCGATGCGGAAATGAAGCACATTGACTCTTTAGATTGCGGTTTATTAGAAGAGACCAAAAGCAAAAGGGAAGCGGTGGGTTGTTTAATAGCTGATAATCTTACAGGTTTGGCTGTTTATCATCCTGCACTCTGTGCATTCTTCAGATGATCGAGACTATAGCCGGATATTGATTCGTGTATGGAAGCGAGCGGTTTTTTAATCAGCTACTCAAAACGTATGAGGTCTCGGCCTCGACAGTCTGCAGATGAACAAACCGCTGCGAGGCCAGTCATGACAAAGCTTTCGGCGGTTGTGGATGATTTCGTGTAGTGCTCCAGATTTCAAGGGTCAAATCGGTGAAATGCCCCATAATACCGCAGGGTTGACCTGTAAAACGATTGCAAGATGTTGCTCCTCTGAAATTTGACGATGGCAGTGGAGCAGGGCTGCTTCGAGTGGCTTTCACTCCGAGTTCTCTCAAACGTCCAATTTTGGCCGCTTTCGATGATTTCCCGAGATGCCTTGTGGCACCAGGGGAAGGCGATGGGGAAACGCCGAAATCCCTTGGTTTTATAGGATTTTCTCGGTTACTGGTTCCTCTAAAGGGATATGATTTCCGTTGGGTTCCCTTTAGTGCGCTGGATTCAGGTTCCAGTGGTAGCAATACCGTGGAGGTTCGAGTCCTCTCGACCGCACCACCTTCATCAACAATAGGTTTCTGTTCTGCATATTTTTGCAGATCGGAGCCTTTTTTATTTGTCAGGATATTCAGAATTTCATTCATCACCTGCGCGGAGGTAATCTTAACCGTTTATTCATTATCCATTGTGCTGATGTCGATTACAAAACGATACCGAACATCTAAACTTGTTAATTAACTTATAGAAGATTTGGTGGGATAGATGGTGGCTAAGGTGGATCGGAGAATTGTTAATCGGGCTGCTGCTCGCTTTTGTCACGACCACCGTCATCCTCATTGTTGTTTTGTCGCATGGACCGTTCTTTGCTTTGTTTCTGGCCATCTTCATGTTTGCGGCATCGATCGGCATTATCGGTCCGATTTCCTTTACGCTGGCGATGGAATCGCAAGGACATATTGCAGGGAGCGCTGCCGCTATATTAGGCTCGCTACAATTTGCACTGGGGGCTGTCACTTCTCCGCTCGTTGGACTTGCCGGGGAAAATTCCGCAGTACCTTTTGGAATTACGATTTTTATGACCAGTGTATTGGCTGTAATCTCTTACGTATTGCTGGTTAAAAAGCGGGCCCCAGCTTCACAGTAACTGTCTTAATTGAGGAGGACAGTAATGAAAAAAACAGTTGCTGCAATGCTGCTCGCATTCCCTTTAATCACGATTGTCGGTTGCAATAAGGAATCCGAATCGACCGTGGCGCCAACCGTGGTGCCAAGTTCAACAAAAAATAATGAGACAACCGCTTCGACTAAACCGTCATCCTCAGCAGAACCAACTCCAACAGAAGATCAAACATCGGGTAAGAGGATTCAGATTATCGCAGGCGAGCATGTTGTCACCTTTCAGCTTAACGACTCGACAGCCGCCCAAAATCTCTATGCGCAATTGCCTCTGTCCTTGAAGATTGAAAACTATAGCAGCAACGAAAAAATCTTTTACCCGCCGCAACCGCTGGACATTAGCGATGCGCCTCAGGCCGGCGGCGGTTTTGGTGTCCTGGCGTATTATGCCCCCTGGGGCGATGTCATTCTGTTTTACGATGACTTTAGTCCCAATGGCAGTTTATACGAGTTGGGGCAGGCGGTATCCGGCAGCGAGCATATTCAGTCGATAGAGGAGGGCACGATTACGATAGAATCAGTTCCCTGAAAGACATTGCATACGAGGAGATGAAATGATTTCCCCCCTGTTTCTTTAAACATATTGCCTTTAACAAATAGATTTTTATTGCGTTGGCTGTACCTGACTTGCAAGCGATCGAGTCCGATCCAGAAGCGTTTGCGAGCAAACTTCAAGCTGTGGGTGAGGAGTTTACGGTAACTAATGAAAAAGTAGACTAAACGACTTGTTTTGATATTGGAGAGCGAATGTTAAAAAGCGCGGCGGAATTCCGACTGCATCCGCTGCACATAAGTGATAGCATGGTATGAATTCAAGGGTATATCTTACAAAGGAGTCTCTATTATGTCCACTATGTCCGACCGCCGAATGCTCGGAAATGTACTTGAAATGAAATTGAAGGTTGAACTGATGTGTCACACATTATTGTTTTAAGCGTATATGAAGGATAATAAAATAAAGATAATGATGCCGAAGGGGTGGTAGCTATGTTATGGTCGGAAGTGAGGGATCTTTTTCCTGATCAATTTGTATTGGTGGAAGAATTGAAATCTCATTACGAAGATAATAAGCTCCATGTAGAAGAAGTGGCGGTCATTAAGCCCATTCCAGATCCGAAAGCAGCATGGAAAGAATTATTTACCGCAAAAAATGAACGTTTTGTTTATCATACATCAAACGAAGCAATCGTCGTGGAAGTTCGGGACAAGCCCTTGATCAGGAGAACGTCAACACATGAATCTTGATTATATCAACGGACTGTTGTTTTCAAGCATTACCATCAAGCATTACCATCAAGCATCATGGCAAAACAATAATCATTCCTGAAGTGGTTGTTGATACAGGGGCAGCAGAATCCATCCTTTCGATTGATGCTGTAGAGGCGTTATTTAATGACTGCGAACCCGAGGACCAGATTCGCTTTATGACAGGAATCGGGGGCAGGGAAGCTTCCGTTCGCAGGATGATCGATCAGGTGAAGTTTCATTCATTTCAAATGAAAGATGTTCGAATTGATTTTGGACGAATCGGGGAATATTCCGAGATTAATGGTCTGATCGGTTTGGATATATTGATTCCGGGGAAATTCATCATTGATTTGAATCGGTTACGGATATACGCTGCAGGCAATGAGGAAGTTTGAATACTGGTTTCCTTATAGACAGCGGTGTTACACCGGAAGTGGCATGGCATCCATTTCATTTTTATCATTTCGGATAAACGAAAGGGGCTGTCCCAAAAGGGTGTTGTGCTATTTTCGAATGTAATGTTTCGACAGATCGAAAAACTTGGTCTAAGCATCTCTTACGATTATAACGAACGTATCCTGTCTCAGAGTAGTCAGAAAGTCAAGTATATGAATAATGCCGTTAGAGCCGTCTATGGATTAACAGAAGACCATACGTTGTCCAGCTTCAAGGGGTCGCACTTTCTCCAATAACAAGATAACCCCAAGGATATCGCCCTTCATTCGGGAGGACGATATCTTTGGGGTTTGATTTTGTTTGTTCTACTTTATCTGGCACTTCACCGTCGCAAAAAGTGCCGTCCGCGGGACTCCGTCACGGCAGACCGGAAAAAATCCACTTCAGCTTTGCCGGAGCGCGTGATAAAGTTAAGGTCTGAATCGGGGCGAGAGGGGGAGAAGCCGCATGGTTCGAAGGGTGCCCAGCATCCGTGCGGTGTTCACGCGCTTCATCATCCACTACATTATCTTACTTATCGTCATTTCGTGCATCGGGGGATATGTGTACAATCGCTCGTATGAGCTGTCGAAGAGCGAAGCGATCGAGTCGGGAATCGTCAGGCTGGAGCGCAGCATGGCGTTGATCGAGACAAGGCTGAACGAGGTAGAGAGCATCGCCACGCAAATTGCGCTCGACGCCCGCGTCGGCAGTCTGATGAGCGCGCAATGGCCGTATGAGGGCGAACAATACTACGGAATGAAGGCGCTTTCAGACAATTTGGCCAACTATAAAATCGGCAATCGGCTCGTTCGCGAGGCTTTTGTGTATCTGAACAAGGGGGCGTTCATCTCGTCCTTCCATCCGACCGCCGACGTGGCGTCCTTCTACGGAAAATTGCTGCAATTCGGTGATTTGACCTACGAGCAGTGGCGGCAGTCGATGCTTGAGGATTACCGCTATGCCGCTTATTTTCCCGAATCGTCCGTCATGGCGAACGGGACCCGCTCGCGGGTCATCACCTATGTCCAGTCGATCCCGATCGGGGCGCTCAACACGTACAAGGGTGCCGTCGTCGTGCTGCTGGACGCCCGCGAAGTGCAAGCCATGCTCGCGGGAGCGGTTCCTCCGGGCGAAGGCTGGGCCTATATCGCGAAGTCCGACGGCAGCATCGTGACAGGATTCGGCAACCCTTCGCCGGAGCAGCTTCGCGAGGCTGTGCCTGCGAGCGGCAGAGGGTACGAGGAAAAAACGATCGACGGCGTCCGAATGATCGTCATGCGCACGACACCTGGAGCGAACGGATGGCAGTATGTGGCCGCCATTCCCCAATCAGTTATCGCCGACAGCGTCGCGTATATCAAGCGGATGTATGTATACACGATGATCGTCACTGTCATCGCCGGCTTGCTGATCGCGGTTGCTTTCTCGTATACGAGCAGCAGACCGATCATGAATTTGCTGCGCAAGTTGCGCTCGGGCTTCGGCGAGTCGGCAGCGAACGCGCCGCTGAGGTCCGCTTGGGATTACCTGGACGGCACGATCACCGAGTTGATCGCCGAGCGGGCCAACCTGAAGCGTGACCTGAACCGCCAAGTCGACATCGTCAAGGCGACGTTCCTCGAGCGGTTGCTGCGCGGCGGCTTCACCAAAGAGCCGGACATCGAAGCGATGCGGGCTTATCTCGATCTCGATCTGGAGGGGGACCGGTTCGTGGCCGCGGTCATCGGCATTTCCGGCGCGGAAGCGACGACGCTCACGCCGGACTTGCTGCAGCGGCTCGATCTGGCCAAGCTGATCGTGCAGGAGAAATTCTCCGGACTGCTGCCGGCAAGCCTGAAAATCTACCCTCTCGACGAGCGCAGGTCCGTGCTGTTGATCGGGATGAACGAGGGGGACGTTCAAGCTTTTCGGCACGAGCTTGAAACCGCGGCGGAGCATGCCTTGGAAGCGCTTGCTGAATCGCTCGGTGAAGGAGTCGGACTCGCGGTCGGCGTCGGCAAGCCTTGCGAGCATCTGATCCGCATCCGCAACTCGTTCGACGAAGCGCTGCAAGCGCTGGAGGCGTCGGAGCAGAGCGGTAAGCCTTCTTCCGGGCAGAGTACGCTTGCCTTCTACGGCGATATCCGGCAGGAGCAGGACATCTATTATTATCCGACGGACGTAGAAACCCGGCTGATGAACCTGGTCAAGGCGGGAGACGAGAACGAGGTGCGGCGCATTGTCGACGAGCTTCGCGAGCGCAACTCCGGCGAGACGAAGCTGGACCCGGAGATGATCGCTCAATTGGCGTTTGAGATGCGCGGAACGGCGGTAAAGCTGCGCAAAGCGGTCGGCGCCGCCGACCCTTCGCAAGCGGAGGAGCTGGAGCCGATGATGGACGACCTGATCGGCCATCGGTCGGCGGACCCGCTGTTCGAGCGCGCGGAGACTCTGTTTGCCGCGCTGTCCGCGATAGCGCAGGAGCGCCTGCCTGGCCAGAAGGATCATTGGAGGGAAAAAATTCTCACTATTATGCACGATCGCTTCGATCGGGACGATCTGTCGTTGACGACGCTCGCCACCGAGCTCGGCATCAAGGAGAAATATGTTTCGCAGCTATTCAAGGAGCAAATTGGCGAAAGCTTCACGCAATATCTCGAACGTCTGAGAATGGACCGGGCCGCGCAACTGTTAGACGACCCGGCGGTCCCGGTGCAAGATATCTCCCGCCTGAGCGGTTATGCTACGCCGAATACCTTCTACAAAGCGTTCAAGCGCCATTACGGGATCAGCCCGTCCGTGTACCGGCAGCAGCAGATTAAACGGTAGTTGGCAGAAATCGAGGAGGCCTATGCGCATGCGCATAGGCCTCTCATAGATCGGGTATAACTTTATCTATAACTAAACTTTTAGGAAAACTTCAAAAGTCCAAAATGCTCGTCCGGATGAAGATGACCGTCGTGTAACGGTGTACTTGATTCAGGTACGGCATGGCGATGTCATAGCGCCAGGCTGTCCGGAATCCGTCATGGATGACTCTTGTTCTTGCCTATGGAATCACCTCCCCAGACATAATACATGTCGTCTCGTCCGCATGCAGCACGGTCTGGCGCAGCATGTGCTTGAGCGTCGACGGCGAGCCGAATTCTCGGAATACGGACGAATCGGTCACTCCACCGGAAACATTCCCCCCTCTCCCCACAGGAATCGTTCATGCCAATCCGGCGATGTTCCACTATCGGGCCTTCCTCTGCCGTGATAAGTTTGAACCGTTCCATCGATTGCAAGCGGTTACAAGAAAACGGCTGCGTCGCCGCCTTCCTGCATTCCCGACGATCGATCATCTCACTTCAAGGAGGTAAGCACATGAACAACTCCGCATCCGCCCGCACCACCGAACTCGACGTATCGGCGGCAACCGCGCCGGCGTCGCAGCCCGACCGTCGCTGGTACAGCGCCCGCAGCCTTCGCAAAGAAGCGCGCAACAACTACCAGCTCTACCTGATGATGCTGCCCCCGCTGGCCTGGCTGATCATCTTCATGTACGTCCCGATGTACGGCGTGCAGATCGCATTCCGCAGCTTCCGCGCTGTGGACGGCATATCCGGCAGCCCGTGGGTCGGGCTGAAATACTTCAAAAAGTTTTTCCACAGCTACGACTCGATGCAGGTGCTGGCGAACACGTTTGAGGTGTGCTTCTACACGCTGCTCGCCGGCTTCCCGCTCTACGTGCTGCTGGCGCTGCTGTTGAACAACACGAACCGCCGGCGCTTTCGCCGCTTCGTGCAAATGTCGACATTCGCCCCGTACTTCATCTCGATCACGGTCGTCGTCGGCATGCTCATCCAGTTCCTTTCGGTACAGGACTACGGCATCGTCAACAATATCATCCGCTTTTTCGGCGGCGAGCCGATCCTGTTCATGACCAAGCCGGAATGGTTCAGCAGCATCTATACGTGGTCGAACATCTGGCAGGGAGCCGGGTTCAACGCGATCATCTACATCGCCGCGCTCGCCGGCATCGACCAGGAGTTATACGAGGCGGCCGTCGTCGACGGCGCGTCCAAGCTGCGGCGCATGCTGCACATCGACCTGCCCGGCATTATGCCGACCGTCTCCATCACCTTTATCCTCGCGATCGGGCAAGTGATGAACCTCGGCTTTTTCGACAAAATCTATCTGATGCAAAACTCGCTCAACCTGGATCGTTCGGAGGTCATCTCCACCTACGTGTACAAAACCGGGCTCGCTTCTTCCCTGCCCAACTACTCGTACGCGGCCGCCATCGGACTGTTCAACACGATGATCAATCTGGTGCTGCTGCTGCTCGCCAACCGCATCTCGCGCCGGGTCAACCAAACCAGTCTATGGTAAAGAAGGAGCCAACACGCCCATGAGAAACTTGTATGCTACACGCGGCGACCGAAGGTTCACGGCGGTGATCGACGCGCTGCTGCTGCTCGTCCTGATCGTCACGCTGTACCCGCTGCTCTACATCGTCAGTTCGTCGTTCAGCGCGCCTTCGGCCGTCACTTCCGGCAAGGTATGGCTGTGGCCGGTCGACGTCAGCGTTGCCGGATATCGCGCCGTTTTCCACTACGGCGGCATCTGGCAAGGCTTCGCCAACACGCTGTACTACACCGTCGTCGGTACGCTGATCAGCCTGGCGCTTACGGTGCTCGCCGCCTACCCGCTGTCGAGGCCCGATTTTCGCGCAGGAACGCCACTGATGCTGCTGTTTACGTTTACGATGTTTTTCAGCGGCGGGCTCATTCCGACTTACCTGCTGGTAAACCAACTGGGTCTTTACGACAATCGGATGGCGATCATCCTGCCGTCGGCTTTGGCCATCTACAATCTGATCATCACGCGCACCTTTTTCCAGACCGGCATTCCCAAAGAACTGCTCGAAGCGGCGAAAATCGACGGCTGCAGCGATTTCTCGTTCGTGCGAAGCGTCGTGCTGCCTCTCTCGGGTGCGATTCTGGCGGTGAATGCGCTGTTCTATGCGATTGGCTACTGGAACAACATTCAGAGTGCGCTGATCTTCCTGAAGTCCAACGACAAAATGCCGCTTCAGATGCTCCTTCGCTCGATTCTAATCCAGAATCAAGTCGATCCCAGCATGACGGCGACGCTCAATACCGCCGCCCTTGCCGAACGGGCTAACCTGCGGGAACAGCTCAAATACGCGCTCATCGTCGTCTCGAGCCTGCCGGTGATTCTGCTGTATCCGTTCGTTCAGCGGTATTTTGTCAAAGGGATCATGATCGGTTCGATCAAAGGCTGAGCGCGCGGCGCTCGGGAGAGGGGGGATGCTTGTCGCTCGGCGGCTTTCGCTGTCCGGCACGATCGGTTGCGATCGGGATACGGAAATGGAGAAGCCAGGCGCCCGGACGGGATACGTTGCGGGATCACGGAGAAGTCGGCACGATACACATTCCATTCTGGAGGGGCGACACATGGTCAAATTCGCAAAAGCGGGGCTTGCCGTGCTGCTGGGAGCAACGGTGCTGCTGGCAGCCTGCAGCAAGGACAACGGAAACCACGAGGCCGCGGGGACAAAATCTTCGGGCACTGCACCGTCATCGGCTGCAGGTACCCAGACGGCAGCGGATTCCAACCTGACGGAGCCGGGCACATTCCCGCTTGTCAAGGAGAAGGAGACGCTGAAAGTATGGGCGGACCCGCCGAGCTGGATCGGCGATCTGGATGACAACTGGTTCACGAAGTATTTTGAGAAGAAAACGAATGTCCATGTCGAGTGGGTGCGGGCGAACATGGAGGATCATGCAAACAAGCTGAACCTGCTGCTGGCCAGCCAGACCGACCTGCCCGATGTCATCATGTCTTGGGGAGTCAGCAATGCGCAGCAGATCGCCTACGGCGGACAAGGTCTGTTCCTTCCGCTGAACGATCTGATCGACAAGTACGGCTATGCGACGAAGCAGGTGTTCGCGTACAATCCGCTGATCCAGAGCACGATTACCGCCCCGGACGGCAAAATTTACGGACTTCCTGCCATCAATGAATGCTATCACTGCACGTACAGCCATAAGATGTGGATCAACAAAACCTGGCTCGACAATCTTCACCTGTCCATGCCGACGACGACGGAAGAGTTCTACCAGGTGCTCAAGGCGTTCAAGGAGCAGGATCCGAACCGTAATGGGAAAAAGGATGAAATCCCCCTTACCCGAGCTTCCTGGCAAGGCGGCATCGACTTCTTCCTGATGAATTCGTTCATCTATAACGGTGCGGGCAACCGGCTCATGCTGCAGAACGACAAAATCGTACAGGCGCCGACGCAGCCGGAATGGCGCGAGGGGCTGCGCTACCTGAACAAGCTGTACAAGGAAGGTTTGATCGATCCCGAGTTCCTCCTTCAGGACGACAACAAGCTGAAAATATTAACGGGCTTAACCCGCGAAGGCAATCGCGTAGGCGCCGTAGCCGGAGGAACGCTGGCATTCGTCGATTCGAGCGACAGCAATCCGGTGAAGGACGACTATGTGGCGCTCGCGCCGCTTAAAGGGCCGAAGGGCGTCGCATTCGCCAAAGAGTACGCCTTCGGTATGGGCGTCGGCAACTTCGTCATTACGAAGCAAGCGAAAAACCCGGATCTGGCGATGCGGTTCGCGGACGCGATCTACCAGCTGTATTTAGAAGGCGACTACAACGTGTTCGGACCCGAAGGTGACGTCTGGGTCAAGGCTGAGGCAGGCGAGGTCGGACTCGATGGCAAGCCGGCCAAGTACAAGGTGCTCAAGAGCGGTCAGGAGCCTAACAACTTTACCTGGGGCGACGGCCTGAACGCGTTCATGACGTCTGATTGGCGCAATTCGCAAGCGGTAACGCCGGGAGTATGGAATCAGGAAAAAATCCTTTACGACGAAACCAAGAACAAATACGACGGCAAGGGCCCCGCGCAGGTCATGCCCAACAGCTTCATGATGCCGGAGGAGGATGCGGTGGAGTACGAGGAGTTGAACAACGCCGTCATCAAGTACTTGGACGAAAGTGTGGCGAAGTTCGTTACCGGCAATCTCGACGTCGACAAGGATTGGGATTCGTATCTGGCCACCCTGTCCAAGATCGGCTACGACCGGCTGACGGAGCTGACCCAGAAGGCTTACGATCGGCAATATAAAGGTAAATAACAACAAGCAGACAAGCGGATAGGCGGGACCACCGGCGCGTTCCGGCGTCAGTCGTGTCCCGCTCGTCCGCATTGCGAAGGGACGGGAGCATCATATGGTCAAGGGTTCATGGGAAAGTATTGACGAGCGGCCGATTCCGGCCTGGTTCGACGAAGCAAAATTCGGCATTTTTATACATTGGGGCATCTACTCGGTTCCGGCGTGGGGGCCGAAGCGGGACAGCGTGGACGTGTCCGGCGAAGCGTACGCGGAATGGTACGGCAGCGCCGTGCACCGCGGCGGCAGTCAGTACGAAGCGTTCCACCGCCGCGTGTACGGCGACAAGGTCAAGTACGAAGATTTCGTCGCCGGGTTCAAGGCCGAGCTGTTCGATCCCGACCGGTGGGCGGAGTTGTTCCGCCGGGCCGGCGCGAAATACGTCGTGCTGACGGCCAAGCATCACGACGCCTTCTGCCTGTGGCCGAGCGAATACCGCTGGAACTGGAACAGCAAGGACGTCGGTCCGGGCCGCGATCTGTACGGGGAGCTGTCGCAGGCGGTGCGGAAGACGGGACTGCAGATGGGCGCGTACTATTCCTTGCTCGAATGGCATAACCCGCTGTATTTGCGCTCGCCAGGGGAGTATGCGCGCACGGTGATGATCCCGCAAATGAAGGAACTGGTCGAGGCTTACAAGCCTTCCCTCCTGTTCACCGACGGCGAGTGGGAGCACAGCAGCGAGGTATGGGCCAGCCGGGATTTTCTGACGTGGCTGTTCGAGTCGTCGTCCGTCTCGGGGGAGATCGTGGTGAACGACCGCTGGGGCCAGGAAACGCGCGGCTGGCACGGCGGATACTTCACGACCGAATACGGCGAGGTCGGGTACGGGCCGGAAGGCCAGGTGCTAACGATGAGCCGGGAGCGCAAGTGGGAGGAATGCCGCGGAATCGGCACATCGTTCGGCTACAACCGCAATGAGACACTCGACGATTACATGACGGAGCGCGAGGTCATCCACCTGCTTATCGACACCGTGAGCCGGGGCGGCAATCTGATGCTGAATGTCGGACCGACGGCAGACGGCCGCATCCCGGTCATTATGGAGGAGCGGCTGCGGCAGATCGGCGATTGGCTTGCCGCGAATGGAGAAGCCATCTACGGCACAACGCGCTGGAGGCGGAGCGCCGAGGGCGACAACGTGCGATTCACGGCGAAGGGCGACGCGGTATACGCGATCTGTCTGCGTTGGCCCGGCCGCGAGCTGGCGCTGGAGGCGGACGGCTTGCCGGATGAGCCGACGGTGGAGCTGCTCGGCTGGCCCGGCGGAGCTTCGCTCTCAGCGCGCAAGGAGGGCGGCAAGCTGCTGATCGCGCTGCCTGACATCGCGGAAGCCGCCGGTGACGGGTTCTCCCGGCCTGCTTACACGTTCCAAATAAAATAAGCGGTTCCTGAGCTTGAAGGATACGACCTTTCAAGGAGGAATAATGGATGCGACTTACGAGTGAAGGGTGGGGAAAGAGCGCATTACGGACATTCGGCGCACTGGCGCTCGGGCTCGCCGCCTGGGGGCTGCTCGGAGCGGTCCGGCATGCAGAAGCTTCCGTGTTCCCGCGGGCGTCCCAGCAGCCTGATACGACGATCAGCTATGTCAATCTGGAAGGCGACAGTCTCGCGGACGTGTTCATGATGACGTCGCTGCAGGGCAACGTGAACAGGACGAAGCCGCAGATTTACTTGGTTAACGGACCCGTCGTCGACTACAACGCCCACAGCAACGTCAAGACGGGGCAATACTGGCTTGACAAGCTGACCGGCTATACGAAGACGGAATACACGGACAAGTACGAAATGATCGCGAATTTCGCCGACAGCCTGGACGGCTGCATCCTGTACGACGGCAACATTTTCGACTACACGGGAGTGTTGAAGCAGTTCCAGCCCTCCGACAACGCGCTGGCCACGATGAACTTCGCGGCGATGCTGAGCTCCCGCTACCATGCGCTCGTGCTGACCGAGGAGCAGCGCGAAACGCTGATCGATGATTACGGCGTCACGCTGCCGATTCTGTTCGATACGACGACATCCGACTACGACACATGGCAGGAAGTATACGATTATGCGCTCGAGAATCTCGCTCCTTATCTACGCACCGACATTACGGCGCATGACGGGCATTTCTTCCTTGCGGATATGGACTATATCATCGCCCAAGGAATCTTCACGTACAATCGCGTGCTGCACCCGAACCCGGCGCAAGCCGCGGACGAGAACGAGATTCTGGAGCTGGGCGGCGACAACACACCCGTCATCGGCGCCTGGCATCTGCAGCAGGACGAAGCCGGACTCGTG
This sequence comes from Cohnella sp. 56, assembly GCF_037963805.1. Lineage (NCBI taxonomy): Bacteria > Bacillati > Bacillota > Bacilli > Caryophanales > Paenibacillaceae > Cohnella > Cohnella sp. 56. The sequence goes on from NZ_JAZDQE010000010.1 coordinate 103,934, forward strand.
ACGGAGGTGACAGGGCACGGGCGATTCTACACCGTCACTTACGAGACGTGGAACCTCAGCTGGACAAGCGGTTTGCCGGAAGCGACGCTGACCGGCCGGACTCCGACCTCTCCGGCGCCGGTGCCGGACGAGAACAAGGTGTATATCAGCTTCAACGTGACCGAGGGCGACAACACCTCCTTTCTCTATCATACGCTGCCCGTGCGGTACGACCAGACGGAGCGCGGCGATTATCCGATCGGCTTCGAGATGGTCAATACGCTGAACGAGCTGGCTCCGAATATGGCAGCTTATTATTACGGCAGCCGCTCGAACAGCAGCCTGATTACGCCGGCTTCGGGCGTCGGGTACACGAACTACTTGATCCCGCAAGCCTATCGCAACGACTACCTTGCGCTTACCGACGACTACATGGCCGCAGCGCACAGCACCGTCGTCCGCACGATGTGGAACGATTTTGGCTCGGCGCTGCCTTACGCGTCATTGAGCCACGCGAGCGGCGTGCTGGTCGGATATCGCGGCGCCCAGATGGGCGGAGGAGAGCCGACGGTTGACGGTGCGGCGACGAGTCATCTTCTCTATCAGGGCAAGCCTTTTCTGAAAAACTACGACTTCGCGCATATGAACGACATTCTGAGCTACGAGGGACCGACACCGGCCTTCTTCAGCGTCTCCGCGCTCGGGTGGAATGTGTCTCCGGCGGAGATCAAGGATATCTCCGACAAGCTTCCCGCGAACTTCGAGGTCGTGTCGCCGGAGGATATGATCGCCCTGTACGGCGCTTATTACACGCCCAGGTTCGCGGATGTGACGGAAGCCGCGTTCAAGCCGCTCATGACGGCGGACGAGGCGGGCTTCCTGCAGGCGGCGCAAGGCTCGAACGTGATCACTGCCTCGGGACTGCGTTATGCCGACGGGGCCGGTTATTGGACGTATAAGTTCGATCTGGACGATGACGCGGCGGCCGCGTGGCTTCAGATGGATCTTGCGAACAACTACCGCGTTTACGCTTCCAAGGACAACGCGACGTGGACGCTTGTCGCCGCGGCGGCATCGGACGTGCACGACGAGAGCAACCGTTCGGTCGTGTCGGCGGACTTGTCGACGCTGCTTGCCGGCAATGCGGGAAAGACGGTTTATGTCCGGTTCACCGACGGCTCGACCGGCGACGGCTGGGGCCCCGCGCTGCGGCAGCTGAAGCTGTTCACCGACAAGTCGCAGCTGCGCTCGCACCGGATGGCGACGAACGGAGACGGCGAAGAAGCGCCGTTCCTGTATGCCGATTCGGGCTCGTTCGTCGTGAACGGCACGACCCGCGTGGCGGACGGAACTGAATCTTTCGTCTACCGCTTCGACCTGGCCAACGATGCTGTCCATGCCGTCGCGACGCTTGATCTGTACAACAATTACCGCGTCTACGCTTCGGCCGACGGCGTCGCCTGGACACCCGCCGCCGCCGCGGCGTCGGACGTGCATGACGGCAGCAACCGCGCGGACGTGAATGTGGATCTGTCGGCGCTTTTGGCTGTCGGCAATGCGAGCAAAACGGTCTATCTCAAATTCGCCGACGGCTCGACCGGCGACGGTTGGGGCGCCGCTCTCAGCCGCCTCGAGCTGTTCACCGACACCGGGGATATCATGGACGCGGACTTCAAGACGGTCGGCAACGGCGCGGAAACGCCGTACCTGCTGCGGGATGACGGCTCCTATCTGGTCTATGGCAATCAGCAGGGCCGCAGGGTGGCGGATGGCGGAGCTTCCTTCGTCTATCGGTTCAACCTGGAGGATGACGCTGTTCGGGCCAGCGCAGTCATGCGGCTGGAGAACAATTACCGCGTGTACGCTTCGGCCGACGGCGCCGCTTGGACGCTTGTCGCCGCTGCGGCTGCGGATGTGCATGACGGCAGCAACCGCGCGGACGTGAACGTGGATCTGACGGCGTTATTGGCCGGCGGCAATGCGAGCAAGACGATCTATCTCAAGTTCGCCGACGGCTCGCCTTCGGACGGTTGGGGCGCCGGACTCGGTCGCATCGCGATCGTGACCGACCTTTCGGAGGCTTCGTCCGTTCGCTTTGTACCGGACGGTCAGGGTGCGGAAGCTCCGTATTTGCATGCGGATAGCGGATCGGGCATTTATGCGGGTCAGGCGCGCTATGCGGACGGAACCGGCTATTGGGTGTATCGGTTCGACCTGGACGATGCAACGAATCGTGCCCACGTCCTGCTCGACCTCGCCAACAATTACCGCGTATCGGCGTCTACGGACGGCTCGACATGGACTTCTGTGCTGGCGGCAGCTTCCGACACGCATGACTTGAGCAACCGCGGCTGGCGCGCGGTCGACCTGACAGCTTACGCGACAGCCGGCGCTTCCCGCACGGTGTACCTGAAGTTCGCCGACGGCTCGACCGGCGATGGCTGGGGACCGGCCCTGTTCGGACTGGAGCTGTATACGGACCGCAGCCAGCTGGAGAGCGCTGCCTGGGCGGCGAACGGCGACGGCCGGGAAGCCGCGTTCCTGGAGACGCAATCCGGCTCCTACGCGACAGGCGGCGATCACCGGGTGGCCGACGGCAACGCGTACTGGATCTACAAGCTTGATCTGCAGGATGCGGTCAAGCGGCTGGCCGTCCATCTGGATATGATGAACAATTACCGCGTCGCCGCTTCCAAGGACGGCACGAACTGGACCGTCGTGGCTGCCGCAGCTTCCGATGTGCACGACGGCAGTAATCGCGGCATTGTGAAGCTGGACCTGACGAATTACCTGGATCTGAACGACGGCGGTAAAACCGTGTATCTCAAGTTCTACGACGGTTCGCCTGCGGACGGCTGGGGCGCGAGCTTGTATCGCTTGGAGCTATACACCGACCGCACGCAATGGTCTTCATTCGACTTGGCTGCGGACGGTAGCGGCGACGAAATTCCGTTCATCGAGGGGGATTCGACGGAGCTGTCGGGAGGCGCCCGAATCACGCCTTACGGCAAAGGCATCACGTATCGGTTCGATCTCGACGATCGGACGAACTCGTTCGCGCCGGTGCTGGACATCGCCAATAACTATGTCGTTTATGCAACTGCCGATCCGACGGCCGCCTATACGAAGGTCGCGGAAGCGTCCTCCGCCGTGCACGACGAGAGCAATCGCCAGCTGCTGACCGTCGATCTGAGCGCATTCCTGATCAACAACCCATCCAAGACGGTGTATCTCTATTTCGGGAATGCCGATGCTGAGCAGGATGCCGTCGGCGGCAAGCTCTGGAGCCTAACGTTCAATCCTTAACGGGATAAAAAGGAGAGTTACTACGTGTTCGATCGCAAAAATGCTTTTTTCGGTTTGCACTTTGATCTTCACCCCGTCCTCGAGGACACGAGCCTTGGCGCGGACGTAACGGGGACGCGCGTTCGGGAGCTGCTGCTGCGCATCGCGCCCGACTATGTGCAATACGATTCCAAAGGCCACTTCGGCTATGCGGGCTACGAGACTGCCGTCGGCACGCCGTCTCCGGGCATCGTCCGCGACGCGCTGGCGATATGGCGAGAAGAGACGCGCAAGCTGGGGATCGGGCTGGGCGTTCATTACTCGGGTCTGTATGATTATCTGGCAGTCCGGCAGCATCCGGAATGGGCGCGCATCGGCCCGGAAGGAGAACCGGACGCCGAAGCGACGAGCGTGTTCGGCCCCTATGTCGATGAGCTGCTTGTTCCGCAGCTCGTGGAAATCGCCGACAGGTACGACGTGGACAATGTCTGGCTGGACGGCGAATGCTGGGGCGCGAAGCTTGACTACTCGCCTGCCGCTCTGGCGGCCTGGAAGGCGGAAACCGGCTGGGACGACGCGCCGACGGACCGTGGCGACAACCGTTGGCCGCAATGGAAAAGCTTCCACCGGGCAGCGTTCGAGCGTTATCTGCAGCATTGGACAGGGGAGCTTCGCCGGCAGCGGCCGGAGGTGCAGATCGCCAGCAATTGGGCGTACACGACGATGTGCCCCATCCCCGTCGCGGCGCCGATCGATATCGTCTCGGGCGATTACGATCCGATGCTGTCCGCGGATCGGGCGAGAACGGAAGCCCGTTATCTGACGAACGTCGGGATGCCGTGGGAGCTGCTGTCCTGGGGCTTCGACAGCGCCGACGGCCAGGAGGAGCTGCTGAAGTCGCCGGCGCAGCTCAAGCAGGAGGCCGGCGTAGTCCTTATGCACGGCGGCGGGTTCATGCTGTATTATTTGCCGACGCGTTCGGGCTACATCGCCGACGAGATCGCAGACACCGCGGCCGACGTCGCCGCGTTCTGCCGGGCGCGGCAGGCGCTGTGCCATCGCAGCGTCTCCGTACCGCAGGTGGCGCTGCTCCATTCCGCCGCCAGCCAGTTCGACGTATCCGACCGGGTGTACACCTGGTGGGATACACCGCTGCAGGAGCTCGAGGGCGCGCTGCATGCGCTGCTCGAGTCGCACTATTCCGTAGACGTGCTGACGGAATATATGCTGATGGAGCGGCTGGACGAATTCCCGCTGCTTGTCATTCCTGATTCGCCGGTGTTGGAGGAGAGTTTCCGCGAGCGCGTGCTGCGGTATGTCGAGAAAGGCGGCAAGCTGCTGCTGCTCGGGGAACGCTGCGCACGGCTGTTCGCGGAAGCGGATGACAGCCGCGGGGAGGCGGGCGACGGTGGCCCGCTCGGCGCTCGACTGGTCGGGGAGCCGTGCGAGGTGCGGGCGCAACTCGTGTCCGGTGCGGGCAAGATCGGCTGCCCGGGCCGGTGGCAGGCCGTCGAGCCGCTCGCGGCGGAGACGCTGTCGCTGCGCTATCACGGCGAAGGCGTGCAGGAGCGCAGCGCCTATCTGGATGTGCGTGCCGAAGGCGTATCGTCGGATCATCTCGCGCTGCGGCACGAAGCCGTCGCCGCGACGCTGCGCCGGTACGGTCGCGGGGAGATCGCCGCCGTGTACGGGCCGCTCGCCGACCGCTATTATCACAGCCATCATCCGTTCATGCGCCGCTATATCGGCGATATCGTCCGCCGCCTGTTCCCCGCTCCCGAGGTGACGACCGACGCCCCGGCCTGCGTCGACCTCGCGCTGCGGCGTTCGGCGGACGGCGCGCTGTGCGTGAATCTGCTGAATCTGGCAGGAATGCCCGTGTCCAATCGGCGCGGCTTTCCGGATTACATCCCGCCGATCGGTCCGATTCAGTTATCGGTTGCGGCGGCTATCAAGCCGACCTCGGTCGTGTGGGAGCCGTCGGGTCAGCCGCTCGATTACGAATGGCGCGACGGACGCGTGGAGTTCGTCGTGCCGGAACTCGACATTCACGGTGCGGCGGTCATCCGGTAGCGCCGGGGAACAAAGCCCGAACAGCGCCGCCTAATGCTCGCAAGAAAAAATCCCCCGTACGGCGACAGATGAAAGGACATCTGCGGCCATGCGGGGGATCATTTTTTTCGTTTTTTTGACGATGCCTCTTCCCTACTGAACCTCGATCATTGCTTTCCAATTGTCAGGATTAATAATCCATCCCGATGAAAATGCCTCCACGAAAATATCTTTCGGATGTCTCATCTCCACCTTTTGATAATCGCCATGCCCAAGGTTTCAAGGGCTTCCTGATTTGCTTCTCGACTGGATCGGTGCCACAATCCAACTGGAGCAGGCCGGCTCCAATACACCCGCAATGTCCGATATAATTTGAAGCATGTAAAGGTTCGAATCCCGAATCCCTAATCCCGAATCCAAACAATCCGGACATCGAATCTATGAAATCCGCACTAGGCATTCCTTGACGAATTCGTTAACGTGATAAAACTACATTTATATAAGACGGGCATTGGGCATATGAGATGGATATCGCTGTTATGGATCCCGTTCCGATTTCATCTCGAGTTCGATTACGAAGCCGCTTATTCTGATCAAGAAAATGATGGTCGACTGGAACAGAGGCGCGAGGGAGTTCGACGGCAAATTTTCGAAGGACGAGGTCGGTACGATCGGAGAGACGTTCAAGCGAATCTCGTCGGAGAACGAAGAGCTGGCCAGGAGGCTCATTCGTTCGGAGTTAAAGGAGAGGGAAGCGGTTTGACATTTCTTATCCTTCTCTTTATCATATAGGCACGCTTAATTTCCGGTTGCAATGTCCGGAAAGCGGGGGAACCCAGTCAAGTGGGGCGAATCACTTCGCATGAAGTGTAGGGTACCATCTTACCCGAGTCCGTCAGCTAACCTCGTCAGCAATGGATGGGTCTATTTTTTCTTTTCTTTACAGGTAAATCCCGGACCCTATTATTCAGGGTCTTTTTGCGTTCTGCGGACCCTGCTGGCATTTATCATCGGACTGGTTCAATACAGGAGAGAGGAGGCTTCTACATTGCCGTTTCACACGAATCCCCAGTAGAACACGAAAAGGAGAGTGCTAAAATGGCGAAAGCAAAATACATAATAGGCGGGATCCGGCATGCGTGATAGCCGGCATGTCCGTTTTCTCGTTTCCGCTCCGAATCAGGACGGCCGATCGTTCGTCAAACAGTTGATTCGACGAGAATTGCCATATGCGCTGCTCACGAACAACAAAAAGGAAAAAAGCAGGCTGCAGCGGTCCAAGCATGCGCAGCTGGTGCAGGTGAAGACGGCCGAACCCGACACTTGGCGGCCGCCAGGCCTCGATGCCGATCTAATCATCCTATTTGAGAGAAGTCCTGCGCTGTCTTGGCGGTACGTTCAGTTTTGCCGGACATGGACCGAGAGCCCCATCCATATTTTTACCTGCAGGGGCAGCTTCATTTCCAAGCGAAGAGAGATGGATATCCAGGTTCATCAACATATCGCGGGTATTGATCCCGCGTACCTGGATATGAAAATCGACTCTTTTATCGGTTGTGTCTCCGGGCGTGCGGACGAGTTATGGCAGGAAGCATATATAAATGAAGGAATCCGCTGATCGTCAGCGGCATTCCTTCGCGACCGGGACATACGTCATTGACCGGTTGGCCGGATTTCGGTAACATCGAATAACAAGCTCCCTGGCGCATGGGCAATCTCGTCAGGCGAGCCTTTCTTTTATTTTGGGGAGGAAGAGATGAATTCAATCCAACAACTGATCGCCGATCTGGGCGTCGCGTCCGGCCTGTCCGCCGATCTGGCGAATGCTGTCCTGATTGTCGGCATTGCGGCCCTTAGCATCCTCGCGCATTATGTCACCAAGAAGGTCGTGCTCAGCATCACTTCCCGATATATCCGCAGCAACCGCTATAAGTGGGCAGATCATTTCCTCCGTCGGAAAGTGCTTCAGAGACTGTGCCACATCGTTCCCGCCATTATTATTTATTCCTTCTCGTACAGCTTCCCTGGCTATCACCGTCTGATCGGGCAGGGAATCGCAGTCTATCTGACGATCGTGGCGATCATGGTGCTCGACGCGCTGCTGAACGCCATGAACGATATATATACGACCTACGAGATCTCCAAGAGCCGCCCGATAAAGAGCTACATTCAGGTCGTAAAAATATTTTTGTTCGTCATCGGCGGCATTGTGGTCATCTCCAATCTGATCGGACAGAGTCCGCTCATCCTGCTCAGCGGCATCGGCGCGCTGTCTGCGGTCATGCTGCTGATCTTCAAGGACTCACTGCTGGGCCTAGTCGCAGGCGTCCAACTGTCCTCCAATGATATGGTGCGGGTCGGCGACTGGATCGAGATGCCCAAGTACGGTGCAGACGGGGACGTGATCGATATCTCTTTGAACACCGTCAAGGTGCAAAACTTTGATAAGACGATTACGACGATCCCCTCGTACGCGCTCATCTCCGATTCGTTCAAAAATTGGCGGGGGATGCAGCGGGCGGGCGGACGGCGCATCAAGCGCTCGCTATATATCGATATGAACAGCGTAAGCTTCTGCAAGCCCGAGATGCTCGAGCGGTTCGAACGCATTCAGTATCTAAGCGACTACATTCGGGAAAGGGCTATGGAGATCGAGCTGTACAACCGGGAACGCGAGATCGACCGCACCGTGAAGGCGAACGGTCGCGCGATGACGAATATCGGCGTATTCCGTGCCTATATCGAGCGGTATCTGGCGCAGCATCCCAGGATTCATCGTGATATGACGCTCCTCGTTCGCCAGCTGCCTCCAGGCGAGAACGGTCTGCCGCTGGAGATCTACGCATTCACCGATACGACCGTATGGAGCGAGTATGAAGGCGTACAGTCCGATATCTTCGATCATCTGCTCGCGGTCGCGCCGGAGTTCGGGCTCGTCGTGTTCCAGAACCCTTCCGGCCACGATATGCGCGAAATGTTCAAGCACGAGCCTATGCGCTCACGCATCGCATCGGGAGGAGACGCTCCCTATCGGTAATGGTCGGCTGGGGCCATAAGGTTCGGTGAGCGCGCACGTCTGGCACAGAGCAGATCAATATGATATCCCGATGAATAAACAAGCCCCTGTACCTGTCCTGGCGACGGTGCAGGAGCTTGTTTTCGTGCCGAGCATGGCCCGGCCGACGATGCTCCGGAACTTCTTCATGCCCCGTCTGAGACTGTGGGAACCGGCGCATGACGGCAGCCATGAATGACGGCGAGAAAATGCCGGGTATGATAGGCATGCTGGGCGAGCTACTTCGCCGCGGCTTGCTTCACGGCAGGATGGAGAAATTCACATTGCAAATTTAGTGTCATTATACTTAACATCGTGAAAACGCCTTCCAATCAACGCGAACGTTTCCGAAATATGTAAGCGAACACATCACAATTGAATTCATTCGCCGCCGCCGCAACAAACAAAAAATAGCTAACAAAAACAAAATGCGGCCATTTGAATGTGACTTTAATTAACATAGTATGGACTTAGGCAATCGGCAACAACCGTACAAGCAAAACGGGGAGGGCAAACAAATGAAAAAGAAAAATGTGGCAGTAGGTCTGGCAATGACACTCGGAGTCGGGTTGCTGGCGGGGTGCGGCAGCTCGAACGACGATTCGAGCGCTTCGCAGTCGGCGGGCGCTTCGGCGAGTACGGGCGCCAGCGCCAGCGCGTCGGCCAGCTCGAGCGCAAGCGGCGAAGCTTCGGGCGGCGAAAATATCAAGGGTACGATCACGTGGGCGACGCACCGGACCGAACTGGTCGATACCGACCTGAAGAAGTATGTCGAAGCGTTCGAAGCCAAATACCCCGGAACCACGGTCAAGATTGAAGGACTGAAGGACTACGAGCAGACGATCCGCGTACGGATGGCTGCGAACGAGTTGCCGGACGTACTCTCGCTTGTCGAGACGACGCAGTCGGACTTGCCGAAGTTCTACGAGCCGCTCGACGATCTCGGTCTGGATGACAACATTTACTTCAAGGACTACAACTCCTATGACGGCAAGCTGTACGGCATTACGCAGCAGGTGGCGATCAACGGACTGCTGTACAACAAGCAGGCATTCGCCAAGGCCGGCATCGCCGAGCCGCCGAAGACGCTTGACGAGCTGTTCGCCGATGCGGACAAGCTGAAGGCTGCAGGCATCGTGCCGATGGCGACCGCCTTCAAGGACGCCTGGACGCTCCAATACTGGACCGACCCGGCCGAGTTCATCTACGGCAGCACGAACCTGCGCAACGACAAGATCAAGACGGATACGCCGTTCACGGTCGACGGCGCATACGGTCAGGGTCTCGGCATCCTGAAGCAGCTCTATGACAAGGGCTATCTCGAGAAGGATGTCTACTCGGCGACGTGGGATCAGACGCAAAAGGATCTCGCCTCCGGCAAAGCGGCGATGATGTACATCGGCAACTGGGCGATCTCGAACCTGCTCAGCAACGGCCTGTCGCTCGATGACATCGGCTTCGTCCCGCTGCCGTACGACAACAGCGGCACGTACAAGGGCATGATGCGCAACGACTGGGCGTACGCAGTCAGCGCGACGAGCAAAAACAAGCCGCTCGCGAAGGCGTTCATCAAGTTCCTGCTCGAAGAGTCCGGCGACTACAAGGATCACATGATCATCTCGCCGCTGAAGGATCAGCAGCAAAGCTTGAAGCAGATTACCGACTTCATGGCCTACAAGCCGGAGATGCTCGAAGCGCAGTCGATCGGCGAAGACGTGAAGGCCGTCGAGAACAAAATGCAGTTCGATCCGTTCAAGTTCATTCAAGAAGTGACGGTCGGCAAGATGCAGGACGTGTTCGACAGCTACAACAAGAAGTGGAAGTCGACGAAGGCGGCGCTCGGCAAGTAACGGGACCGGCGGGCGCAATTGCGGCATGACCGACAGAAGCGGATGGCCGGTCCTACGGACATCCGCTTCTGTCGTGTCCAGCCCCGTCCGTCGTTTAGGAAAGGAGTGCTAGCGGATGATCGACAGCCTGTCGTACAGCCTGCAGAAGCGGATTTTGATCGTCCTGTTCCTGCTCGTACCGATCGCGCTGATGGCGGTATTCTCGCTGTATCCCACCGGGTATCTGGTTTTTCTCAGCTTCATGAGCTGGGACGGCTTCAGCCCGGAGAAGACCTGGGTAGGTATCGCCAATTACAAGGAAGTGTTCCAGACGAAGGAGATCTGGCAGGCGTTCGGCCACAACTTCGTCTATGTCATCTGGGGCCTGCTCCAAAATGCGCTCGGCCTGTTCTTCGCGCTGGTGCTTAACTCGAAGCTGAAGGGGCGCAACGGTTACCGGGTTATGCTGTTCATGCCTTATATTATGAACGGCGTCGCCGTCGCTTATATGTTCAACTATGTGTTCAACTCGGAATACGGCTCCTTCAATATGATGCTGCGCGGCATGGGACTCGATTCCCTCGCGATTAGCTGGTTCGGTTCGCCGAAGGCGGTCAACCACGTACTGGGCTTCATCACGCTGTGGAAATTCATGGGCCTCAACATGGTCATTTATCTCGCCGCGCTGCAATCCGTTCCTTCGGAAATCATCGAAGCCGCCAAGATCGACGGCGCTTCGCGCTTCCAGACGACGATGCGCGTCGTATTGCCGAATATCACCCAGGTCATCGAGCTGAATCTGTTCCTGACGATTATCGGTACGCTCGAGATGTTCGATCTGCCGTTTATTCTGACAGGCGGCGGACCGCTTGGCGCGAGCGATACCTTCCTGACGAAGACGGTCGCTACGGCATTCAAGTTCAACAACTTCGGGCTCGCGTCCGCCATGAGCATCACGCTGATCGCGCTGGTCGTGGTCGTGCTGGGCATCCAGCGGCTCGCAACACGGAGGTGGTCGGAATGAGCGAGAAGCGCTTCGCGCCATTGTCCGTGTTCCAGCATCTCATTTTGTGGATCGCCGTCCTTGTGATCGTATTTCCGCCGTTTGTGCTCGTGCTGAACGCGTTCAAGAGCAAGACGGAGTTTGCCCAGACGAGCGTGTTCAAGCTGCCGCACAGCTTTCTGAACTTCGACAACTTTGCCGCGGTCATTACGCGGGCGCATCTCGACCGCGCCTATATGAACACGCTGTTCATCATCGTGATCGCCGTCATCGGCAATGTGGCGCTCGGCACGATGGTGGCGTATGTGCTCGGCCGGTTCGATTTCAAGCTGAAAAACCTCATCATGGGCACCTATATCGCACTGTCGTTCGTACCGACGATTACGACCCAGGTCGCGACCTTTACCGTCGTGAAAAACCTGCATCTGTACAACACGCTATGGGCGGCCATCGTCCTGAACCTGGGCACAAGCGTGCTGCAGCTCTTTATCTACTTGCAATTTCTGCGGAATATTCCGAGGGAGCTGGACGAGGCCGCGATGATGGAGGGCGCGTCGCTGTTCCGCATTTACCGGACCATCATCTTCCCGCTGCTGACGCCGGCGACCGCGACCATCGTCATCATCAAGACGATCGGCATCTACAACGACATGTTCACCCCGTACCTGTACATGCCGGCGCAGAAGCTGACGGTCGTATCGACCAGCCTGATGAACTTCTCGTCGGAGCGGAGCACCGAATGGGAGATGATGTCTGCGGCGATATTGCTGATTATGCTGCCGATCATCGTGCTGTACTTGTTCTTCCAGCGGTATGTGTTTGCCGGGATCGTGAACGGTGCAGTAAAATAGCTGTACTCGCACGGTCAGACAACGGGAGGAAGCGGCATGGTGAAGAAGGGTTGGAAAATCGCCGGACGGGCGATCGACAAGCTATGGGTGGCGTTTGCGAATCTGAATATGCAGCAGAAGCTGCTAATCGTATTCCTGACGCTGGTCTGCCTGCCGCTCTTCATGATCAGCTACGCTTCTTCCTATTACTATGCCCGTTCGATCAAGGCGAACACGACGTCGTACGCGACCGAGATCACCTCGAAGACGCTGCTTAAGCTCGACGATTACGTGACGGACCTGTACAATATGTCGGCGATGCCGCTGTACAACAAGGACTTCCTCGACTGGCTCGCGGACCCGAATACGGGCCTTGCGAAGGAGCAGGGGATGGACCTGTATATCTCGAATCTGAACAAAATCAAGCCCGATACGGTATCGGTCTATGTGTTCGATAACTACGGGCACGTCAAATACAACATCAAAACCGGCGGCATGCGCAACAACCTGTCGGAGGTCGAAGGCGACTGGACGAACATCGCGAAGGCCGCGGACGGCAAGCCGGTGCTCGTCAGCACGCAGGAGGTCTCGACCGGGAAGGACAACTACTACGCCTTCTCCGTCATCCGGGAGCTCAAGCAGGTGAAGTTCGATCTCGCGCCGATCGGCTTCATCGTCTTCGACACGAACATTACGGCGTTCGAGCGCCAGTTCCGCGATCTCGACGACGTGACGAAGGGGCAGACGATTCTCGTCGACGAGAACGATAGGGTCGTCTATGCGACCGACCGGTCGCTGCTCACCCGCAATCTGTCGGGCGAAGAGGCGATCCGGCGCGCGACGTCGACCTCCGGCTCGTTCCCGAGCGAGCTGGGCGGCGAGTCGTACATTACGACGTACGCGAAGTCTTCGCTGACGAACTGGAAGCTGCTCGTCTTCATCCCGACGCAGGAGACGACCCGTCAGGCGTCGGTCACCCGCAACGTGACGCTGCTCACGTCGGGCCTGTTCGTGCTGCTGGCGCTCGGCATCGCGATCGCGATCTCGTATGCGCTCACCCGGCCGCTCAGCAAGATCAAGGCGCTGATGCAGGAAGTACAGACGGGCAATCTCGACGTCAGCTTCAACCAGCGTTATCGCGACGAGGTGGGCATGCTGGGCAGACACTTCAACATTATGGTGACGCGCGTCCGCGATCTGCTCGAGGAAGTGAAGACGACGCAGACGCGCAAGAAGGAAGCGGAGTACGCGGCGCTGCAGAGCCAGATCAATCCGCACTTCATCTACAATACTCTCGAGACGATCCGGATGAAGGCGGAGCTGAACGACGACGAGGAAGTGGCCGACATGACGTTTACACTCGGGAAGCTGCTCCGGTACGGCGTCAACCACGAGGAGCAGCTCGCGACGATCGGGCAGGAGCTCGAGCATCTGGGCAACTACATCGCGCTGCAGAACGTGCGGTTCTCGAACAAGTTCAGCATGGTCGTCGACATTCCGGAGCGGGATCACGGCATCGGCTGCGTCAAGCTGATGTTCCAGCCGGTCGTGGAGAACGCGATTCACCATGCGTTCAAAAACCGGCTGGGCACCGGCACCGTTCGGATCGGCGTCCGCCATGAAGGCACGGACGTCGTCTTCACCGTCGCCGACGACGGCTGCGGCATGAGCGGGCGGGAGCTGAAGACGCTGCGCGAACGCGTGGCCGGCCGTCTCCCGCCGGCCGTGCCGGGGCGCGGCATCGGCCTGCGCAACGTGCGTGAGCGGATCAAGATGCAGTACGGCGAGGCGTACGGCCTGCGCATCGACAGCCGGGAGGGCGAAGGCACGGTAGTCGAGATTCGGCTGCCGGTGCCGACGGAGCGAGAGGAGGCGGAACTATGCTGAAGATTATGGTCATCGACGACGAGGAGCAGATCCGCCTCGGCATCGCGAAGATTGTGTCCAAGTATCCGGGCGGCGTCGAGATCGCCGGCCAGCACGGCAACGGGCTGGAGGCGATGCTGCAGCTGTCCGGCATGGGGCCGGACGAGCTTGACGTCATCATCACCGATATCGAGATGCCGATGATGGACGGCCTGCGCTTCATCGAGCAGGCGAAGGCGAAGCTGCCGAACGTCGTTATCATTATGCTGAGCGGATACAATGACTTCGAATATGCCAGACGCGCGTTGCGTGCGGGCGCGACCGATTATTTGCTCAAGCCGATGGACAAGGCCGAGGTGTTCAAGCTGCTGGACCGGTGCCTGGAGGCGAAGAAGGCGGATGGGCAGCAGGCGGCTGCCCCCGGTTCGGAGCCGTCCGGGGAGGTGCGCGATGCGGGCGATACGGACATGCAGTCTGCCGCGACCGCCGTTGCCGCCGCCGCGCCGCCGTACAGTCTGGCCGCGGCGACCGCCGACCGGATTTGCAAGCTGATCGATCAGGCATACAACCGCGACATCGATCTGACCTATATCGCCGACACGGTCGGCTTTAACGCGAGTTATATCAGCAAGCTGTTCAGCCGCGAGAAGGGCGAGACGATCACCGACTACCTGAACCGGGTCCGGATGGACAAGGCGAAGATGCTGCTGCGCGACCATCCGGGGCTGAAGGTGTACGAGATTGCCCACCTTGTCGGCTACGGCGACAAAGTTTATTTTCAGAAGCTGTTCAAACGAACGGTCGGCGTGACGCCGCTCGAATACCGTGCGGGCACGCCCGACTAGCGGAGGAGAACGAGATGGCCACATTCGAGATTGACGGCGACGGCTTTGCGTTGGACGGCAAGCCGATTCGTCTCATCAGCGGCGCGATGCACTATTTCCGCATCGTGCCGGATTATTGGGAGGATCGCCTCCGCAAGCTGCGGGCCTGCGGCTTCAACGCGGTCGAGACCTATGTCGCATGGAATCTTCACGAGCCGCAGGAGGGCCGATTCGTCTTCGAGGGCATCGCGGATGTCGAGCGATTCGTGCGGCTGGCGGGCGAGCTGGGGCTTCACGTCATTTTGCGCCCAAGCCCTTATATATGCGCGGAATGGGAATTCGGCGGTTTGCCCGCCTGGCTGCTCGCCGACCCCGAGCTGCGGCTGCGGTGCAGCGATCCCAAGTTTCTGGCGAAGGTCAGAGCCTATTACGACGAGCTGCTGCCGCGGCTGAAGCCGCTGCTATGCACGGCGGGCGGCCCGGTCGTCGCGCTGCAGATCGAGAACGAATACGGCAGCTACGGAAACGATTTAAATTATTTGAATTTTCTGAAAGACACGATGATCCAAGCCGGGATGGACGTGCTCCTGTTCACCTCGGACGGCTCGGAGGACTATATGCTCCAGGGCGGCACACTGCCGGGAACGCTGGCGACGCTGAACTTCGGCTCGAACCCGGAGCAGGCGTTCGCGAGGCTGCTCGCCTGCCGGCCTGAATCGCCGCTCGTCTGCATGGAATATTGGAACGGCTGGTTCGATCATTGGGGCGACGAGCATCACGTACGGGGCTACGCGGATGTCGTCGACGTGCTGGACCGCATGCTTGCGGCCGGCGCTTCGGTCAACTTTTACATGTTCCACGGCGGGACAAACTTCGGCTTCTACAACGGGGCGAACCATATCGAGTTCTACGAACCGACGGTGACGAGCTACGACTACAATGCGTTATTGTCCGAATCGGGCGATCCGACGGACAAATATTGGGCGATCCGCGACGTAATCGGCCGGTATTCGGAGCTGCCCGACATGCCGCTGCCTGTCGCATCGCCGAAGCGGAGCTACGGGGAAGTGCGGATGACGGAGCGCGCTCCGCTGTTCGCGTCGTTCGACCGGCTCGGCACGGCCATAGCGTCCGTCTATCCCGAGACGATGGAGCGGGTCGGTCAGGATTACGGCTTCCTCTGGTACGAGACGGATGTATTCGGTCCGCGCGAGCGGTGCGAAATAATCGTGCAGGACGTTCGCGACCGGGCTTCGATCTATCTCGACGGACAGTTCGCGGGCGTTGTCGAACGGTGGGGGAGCGATGCCGTCACCGCCGATATTCCCGCAGGGGGGGCGAAGCTCGGCATTCTGGTGGAAAATATGGGGCGCATCAATTACGGCTCGCGGCTGCGGGACGTCAAGGGGATTACGGAGGGCGTCAAAACCGGTGCGAAGCTGTACAATCACTTCCTGTTCAACTGGACGCTTCGCCCGCTGCCCCTGGACGACCTGTCGGGACTTGTCTACGAGCGCTGCGAGACGAACGGTTCGAGACGCGATGAACCGGCTTTTTATCGGGGGACGTTTACGGTTGACGAGCCGGCGGACACGTTCCTGAAGCTCGAAGGCTGGACGAAGGGCGTCGCTTATATCAACGGATTTAATCTCGGCCGCTATTGGGAGCGCGGTCCGCAGATGACGCTGTACGTGCCGGCGCCGCTGCTGCGGGCGGGCGTCAACGAGCTGGTGCTCTTCGAGGTGCACGGTACGGCTCGCCCGGTCGCGCTGCTGCAGGATGTCGCGGAGCTGGGGTAACGGTCGGAAGAAGGAGGAATTACGGTGAGGGTCGGCATTATCGGGTACGGAACCCGCATTCATTATTTTCTGGATCGGCTGCTGGAGTTGGAGCAAGGGGTGCACGTAACGGCCGTCGCCGACATCAATGTCGGCAAAGCCAGAGCGATGCTGGGGCAAAAGGGAAGCGCGGCCGCAGGTATTCGCTACTATGAGCGCGCGGACGACATGCTGGCGGCAGAGGAGCTGGACGGCGTCATGATCGGCACCCGCTGCGCGCTGCACACCGAGATGGCGATCAAGGTAATGGCGCGCAACCTCCCGCTGTTCCTCGAGAAGCCCGTCGGCATCACGCTGGATGAACTGGCGAAGCTTCGCAGGTCGTCGGCCGGCTCGTCGTCCGAGGTCGTCGTCTCGTTCCCGCTGCGCAATACGCCGGCGGCGCTGCTCGCTAAGGAGATTATCGATTCTGGCCGTCTCGGCTCGATCGAGCATGTGCAGGCGGTCAACAACGTGCCGTACGGCGGCGTCTATTACCACGACTGGTACCGCAATGAAGCGGAGACCGGCGGGCTGTTCCTGCAGAAGGCGACGCATGATCTCGACTGCCTGAACTTCCTGCTCGGCATGGAGCCGGTGGCGGTGGCGGCGATGGAGTCGAAGCGGGTGTTTACGGGCGACAAGCCGGCGGGACTGCGCTGCGGCGACTGCGACGAGTATTATACATGTCCGGAAAGTCCGTACGTGCTGAAACACGTCGCGCAGGCGGAATCGACCGGCGACGGCTGCGCCTTCGCGGTCGACACGGGCAACCACGACTCCGCCAGCATTCTGATCCGCTACGAGACGGGGATGCATGCCGTCTATTCGCACAACTTCTATGCGCGGAAGGGAGCCGGACGGCGCGGCGCGCGGCTTATCGGCTACAAAGGCACGGTGGAGTTCGACTGGTATCGTGACGAAGTGAAGGTGTTCATGCACCACACGCCGCGGACGGAAACGTACAAGCTCGAAGCGGCGAAGCTGCCGCACTTCGGCGGCGATTCGGCGCTTGCGGCCAACTTCCTTCGCGTCATGCGCGGCGAGGAGCGCTCGGCGACGCCGCTTGCCGTGGGCATCTCCAGCGCGCTGCTGTGCCTCAGGGCGGAGCAGGCGGCGAAAACCGACGTCTACCGGACGATCGTTCTGGACGACGGGCAAGGAGCCGTCTCATGAGCGGCCGCCGCGACGCCCATACAATTGTCGCGCACGACGCTTACGACGGCAGGCACTACGGCGCCGTGCATACGCCGGTCTACGACACCAGCCTGTTCGCCTTCCCGACCGTAGCCGATATGGACCGGGCGGACGGCGACACGGGCAGCTTCATCTATTCGCGCGGCAACAACCCGACCGTCCGCGCGCTCGAGTGCAAGCTCGCGGAGCTGGAGGGCGGCGAGGACGCCCGCTGCTTCGCGACCGGCATGGGAGCGATCTCGGCGGCCGTGCTCGCCTCCGTACAGGCGGGCGACCATATCGTCTGCGTCGATCAGGCTTACGGCCCTGCCCGGCGTCTCATCGGCGACTATGTTCGCCGCTTCGGCGTCGAAGCCGACTTCGTGGACGGCGCCGATGTTGCCGCGATCGAAGCGGCCTATCGGCCGAATACGAAGCTGCTCTATCTCGAGAGCCCGACGAGTCTCATGTTCGAGCTGCAGGATTTGTCCGTCTGCGCGGCGTCCGCACGCGCGCGCGGCATCCGCACGATCGTTGACAATACATGGGCTTCGCCCGTCTTCCAGCGGCCGCTTGAGCTCGGCATCGATCTCGTCGTCCATTCGCTGACGAAGTACGTCGGCGGCCACAGCGATGCGCTCGGCGGGGTCGCCATCGGCAGCGCCGCCGCGATCGCCGCACTGAGCGGTCGCGAGCTGGTGCTGCTCGGCGCGGTGATGCTGCCGCAGACGGCCGCGCTGCTGCATCGCGGGCTGCGGACGCTGCCGCTGCGCATGGAGCGGCATCAGGCCGGTGGTCTCGCGGTCGCCGCCTACCTGGAATCGCTGCCGTTCGTCGACCGTGTCCATTGCCCCGGTCTGGCATCGCACCCGCAGCATGCGCTGGCTCGCGCGCAGATGAGCGGCTGCGGCGGCCTGCTCTCGTTCGAGGCGGGCGCCGATCGGGAGCGGCTCGCCCGCTTTGTCGATGCGCTGCGCTGCTTCCGCATCGGCTTCAGTTGGGGCGGCTACGAGAGTCTGGTCAGCCTGCAGGAAGGGAGACGCAGCACACCGCGCCAGGGGGTACCGGTCGTGCGCCTGCACATCGGCCTCGAGTCGCCGGACGAGCTGATCGGCGATCTCGCGCAAGCGTTCCGCGCGGCGGGCTTTGTTGCGGCAGACGCCCGGGGCGAGAGCGCGGGCGGCGGCGGCGCGAACGGCGACTAACGGCAACTAACGGCAACTAACGGCAACAGGGCGAGGTGGCGGCGTCGGCGCGAAGCCGCATGCGCTTTTTTAAGAATTATTTAATATTCACCCTCCGATTCGTTTAAAAAGTGTGTCCTATTCTTGTTGTATAGAGAATTAGGAGGACACCGTACATGAAATCGAAACTGTGGCTGCTGCTGCTCGCGCTCGTACTCTGCTATACCGTGGCCGTGCACAAGGGGGATATGCTAAGCGCGGCGCAGCGCCTATGGGGGCATCCGTCCGGAGCGGCAGAGACCGTGAACGGCGCAGGCACGATCGATGCCGGCCAGGAGACAAAGGGCGGAGATGACGAGGCGACAGAAGAAGAAACGAAAGAAAAGGAGGAGAAAGAAGGCGGCCTCGTGCTGGCCGCCGACCATCTGTACAGCTCTCATGCGATCCTGGTCCGGCTCGACGACGGCAAGACGCTGATGGAGAAAAAACAAAACGAGCGTGTGTATCCGGCCTCGCTCACCAAGATCATGACGGCGATCCTCGCCATCGAGCGGATCCCGGACCTGTCGACACCGATCACGCTGGATCCGGACATGTTCGCGAAGCTGCAACAGGAAAACGCATCGGTGGCGGGCTTCCTCCCCGGCGAGCGCGTGAGCGCGATCGATCTGCTCTATGGCGTGATGCTGCCGTCGGGCGCGGATGCCAGCATCGGACTTGCGACGCATATCGCAGGGTCGGAGAAAAAGTTCGCCGCGCTCATGAACAAAAAGGCAAAATCGCTCGGCATGAACAACACGCACTTTGCGAACGCGACCGGCCTTCACGATCCGAATCATTATACGACGGTCCGCGACCTCTCGGTGCTGCTCGCCTACGCGCTCAAGAACGATACGTTCCGCGAAGCGTTCACAGCTTCAAGATATTCCACGAGGTCAACGAAGCTGCATCCGGACGGCATCACGCTGAACAGCACGATGTTCGACGAGCTGCCTACGAACCGGTTCGACGGCGGCGAGATCGTCGGCGGCAAGACGGGTTACACGGAGAAGGCCGGCTTGTGCCTCGCCAGTCTCGGACGCAAGGACGGACGCGAATACATCCTGATCACGACCGGCGCCAAGGGCAATCATCGGACGGCTGCCTACAACGTCGCGGACGCGCTCGCCGTCTACGGCGAATTAGGCAATACGCTCTGATATCCGCTACAATGAGAGTTGCAAAGGAGCGATGCGGCCGATGAACAACGCCACCATACTGATCGCGGACGACGAGCGGGAGATCGCCGATCTGATCGCGCTTCATCTGGAAAAGGAAGGGTATCGAACCGTTCAAGCCTTTGACGGCGTCGCAGCGGTTCGTGCGATCGAATCGAAGTCCGTCGATCTCGCGATTCTGGACATCATGATGCCCGGCATGGACGGCTTCGAGGTCGTCCGGCACATCCGCGAGCGTCATCGGCTGCCCGTCCTGTTCGTCAGCGCCAAGACGTCCGACTTCGACAAGATCGCGGGCCTCGTCATCGGTGCGGACGATTATATGACCAAGCCGTTTAATCCGATGGAGCTGGTCGCCCGCGTGCAGGCGCTGCTGCGGAGATCCCGGAGCCTCAGCCAGACCCGGACGGACGAGCCGGTCACGATCGTGTCGGGCGGGCTGACGATTATTCCCGAACAGCGCCATGTGAGCATTTACGGCGAGACGATCGAGCTGACGCCCAAGGAATTCGACATTTTGTGCCTGCTGGCCAGCCATCCGAAAAAGGTATTCGGGGTCGAGCAGATTTTCCTGCAAGTATGGGGCGAGGCCTATTACGAGGTCGGCAACAACACGGTCATGGTCCATATCCGCACGCTGCGCAAGAAGCTCGGCGAGGACAAGAACAAGGACAAGTGGATCAAGACGATCTGGGGAGTGGGATACACGTTTAATGGTTAGCGGCATCAGCTTTCGTTCCAAGATGGTCGTGTTGTTCGGTCTGAGCATGCTCGTATCCGGCTTGATCACTTTTTTATTTTACAAAGGGCTGCAGGCTTACTATCGCCAGAACGCGTTCTACGGCGATTCTTTGAGTTTTTTCCGCAGCGCGATGCGGTCGATCGGCGACATCAACGTGTTTTTGGTCATTTTTATTCCGCTCTCCATCCTGTTCTTTTTCTTGTTCACCAAGCCCTACGCCAACTACTTCGACCGGATCTCGGGCGGCATCCATCGCCTCGCGGTCGGCGACTTCGACACGCCGGTGCGGATCTCCTCACAGGACGAATTCCAGACGATCGCCGAGGACATCAACATGGCCGGAGAAAAGCTGCGGGAAGCGATCGCGCGCGGCGACTTCGCGGAGTCGACCAAGGACCAGCTCGTGCTGAACCTGGCCCACGACTTGCGGACGCCGCTCACGTCGGTGCTCGGCTATCTGAACTTTATGCTGCAATCGGACAACTTGACGGAGAGCCAGATCCGGCATTATACGACGATCGCCTATACGAAGTCACAGCGGCTCGAGCGGCTGATCGACGAGCTGTTCGAGATCACGCGGATGAACTACGGCATATTGCCGGTCAAAAGAGAGCCGATCAACCTCGGCGAGCTGCTCGTCCAGCTGAGCGAGGAGCTGTATCCGGTGTTCGAGAAAAACGGGCTTGCGGTGCGCGCGGACATCAAGACCGATCTGGACATTCGCGGAGACGGCGAGCAGCTCGCCCGCGTCTTCGAGAATCTGCTCAGCAATGCGGCCCGCTACGGCACCGACGGCCAGTATATCGACATTAGCGGAGTGTGGGAAGACGAAGCAGCGGTCATCCGCGTTGACAATTACGGCGACCGCATTCCGGAGGACGAGCTGCCGCGGCTGTTCGAGATGTTCTTCACGGGCGACCGCGCGCGCACGCAGCGGGAGGGCGGCACGGGCGTCGGTCTGTACATCGTCAAAAATATCGTGGAGCGTCACGGCGGGTCGGTCGAAGCAGAGAGCGGACCGGTCGTGACCCGCTTCACGGTGCGTCTGCCGAAGGGATGAGCCCGCGGCGCGCTCCGTCAATCCGCGGTCGCCGCCAGCGCGAACCGGATCGAGCGGCTGATCGCCGCCGGCAGCACGCTGACATGCTCCTCGTCGGCGAATCGCACCAGCTCGGCCGTCCAGGCCGAATCGACCTGCCGAAGCCCGCCCAGCCGGTTGTGCAGCGATACGGCGTCCGCTACCATATGCGCCAGCTCGTCCGCGCCGACCATCATCAACAGCCGGCTGCGCTTGCCGGCGTCCGCGCGTCCGGCGAACGCCTCCATCTCCCGCAGGACGGCATAATCCCCCCACCAGATCGACGGGCTGCCTGCCGCATAACCTGCGAACTGCGCGCTTCCGGCGAAAAAAGCGTGAAGCGCGAGCAGCCCGCCGAGCGAATGGCCGTACAGCGTCCGCCGCCCGGGATCGGTCTTGAAGCGGCCGTCGACGAACGGAATCAGCTCGCGTTCGATGAAGCCGAGGAACAGATCGGCGCCGCCGTGCTCCGGCCAAGGCCGCCCGTCGGGCCGCTCGGGCAGCGTCCCTCCGGCGGCCGGCATCGTGAAGTCGTAGCAGCGCCGCGTCATATCGAACGGCTCGCGCGAAGGATAGCCGATGCCGACGACGACGGCGGGATCGTAGCCGTGCGGGCGGCGCGTCTGCAGCCGCACGGCTTCGGCCATCGTGAGAAAGGTGGCGTCCGCGTCGAGCGCGTACAGCACCGGGTAGCCGCGCGCCGGCGGTTCATCCGCCGGCAGCGCGATCTTGATTACGTATTCCCGCCCGTTGGCGCGCGCCGTCAACGTATGCTCGGCGATGCCCGCCATGCGGAGCCCGTCCGCTGCCGCGCCGCTCATGGCGCGAGCAGCCCGACCGTCTGGTCGATGACTTTGCCGCTGGCGATCAGGCCGCCGCTCAGCCACGATTCGTCGACCACCTCGTACGTATGGCCTTCCTTGACCTGCTTCATGTTTTTCCAGAGCGCGCTGTCGGTCAACTCCTTCACGAATGCGTCGCCGGAGTGAGAGTCGTTGACGAGGAAAATATAGTCGGCGTCCAGGTCGGGCAGCAGCTCGAGCGACATGTCCGCACTGCTCTCCTTCTCCACCGGCTTCACTTTGCCGAAGCCGAGATCGTGCGCCAGCACGTAGCCGCCGAAGTAGTCGCCGCCGACCAGGAACATTCCTTTGGCGTTGAAGCGGATGATCGCCGCTTTTTTGCCCTCGGCGAGCGCGCCGAGCTTCTGCTTCGCTTCCTCCGCCTTGGCGCGGTAATTCTCCAGCGCCTTCGTCGCTTCAGCCTCCCGGCCCAGCAGTGCGCCGAGCTGCCCGATCGAGCTCGTCAGATCGGTAGCCGCGTTGTTGAACACATACGTCGGCGCGATTTTCGAATACTGCTCGTACACGCCGTTCTCCGCATAATACGAATTGTTCAGCACGATCAGGTCCGGCTTGTAGCCCATGACGGTTTCCGGCGAAGGCAGTCCGCCCGAGAAGTCCGCCTTCGGGACGCCGGCGAGCTGGTCCTGCAAGTAATCCTGGACGTTGCTCCCGTTCGCCCACTGCGCGACGGGCACGACGCCCAGCGAGAGCAGGGAGTCCTCCATGGAAGGCGCGAAGATGCGGGCCGGCACGGCGGGCAGCGTCAGCTCGTGGCCGAGCTCGTCCTTGAACACGCGCGGATATTCGGCCTGCGAGGCTGTCGCCGAGGCGTCGGCGACAGCGGAGAGCGATGCGGATGCACTCGCAGGCGCGCTCGCGGAAGCCGAGGCGCTTGCGGATGGCGAAGCGGCGGACGCGCTAACGTCTTTGCCGTTGCCGCAGCCGGACAAGGGCAGCGCCGCGAGCGCTGCGGCCAATGCGATCGACCTGCATGCCGATCGGGTGTTCAGAAGCTGTCGGTACGAAGCTAACAAAATAAATCCCCCTCTAAGTGATAATAATTCTCATTTAATGATTATAGGACGACACTTTAGAGGGGGCCATGGACGGAATTCGGCATGTCGCTTGTACTTTTTCCGGTTAACAGGAGCGACATATCGTCCGCCATCCGGTCGACGGATGTTGCCGAATATTCGTACCACGGATCGGAGGGGAGCGGGTATACGCGCGCTTGTCTGACCGCGCGCAATGCGCGCCAGCGCGGCTCATGCTGAAGCCCCAGCCATGCGGTCCGGGTATCCGCATCCGGACAGACGAACAGCAGGAGCCCGTCGGGATCGAGCCCGCAGAGCGTCTCCAGGTCGATCCGCTTGTTGTACAACTGCTCCCCGGAATAAGCCGCCGCGAGTCCGAGATCGCGGTACACGACGTCCCGGATGCCGCAGTTGCAATACAGGAACAGCGCATCCCCGTACATCCGGACCGCGGCGAACGTATTCGCTCCGACGATGTCGCGGACGCGGGGACGCAAGCCCGCAATCTTGTACTCGTAGGCCGCGATCCACTGCTCGCAGTGCTCCGTGCGGTCCGCGAACGCGGCGATCTCCCGCAGCTGCGCGCGCCAGTCGTCCTGTCGTTCGGGCGCGAACCAGGGCAGCGCCCATTGGTCCAGCTCGGGCAGGAAGCGCTCGACCAGATGCCGCTCGTGGCCGACGACGGCGTCCGGCCGCGCCCGGATCAGTCCGTCGAGGCTGCGGGCCTGATTGTCGTCGCCCGGCATCAGATGCACGTCCACCTCCGATGCGTGCCGCTGATAGTAATAGGCGCTCCACTTGGCATGCAGCGGCGCGGCCACAGGCACGATGCCGAGCGCGAGCAGGTAGCCCGTGGCCGTCGCGGAGAGCGCCGCGAACCGCCGTTTGCCGCGCCGGGGATAGGCGGAGGGCGCCATGCCGACCGCCTTCTTGAACTTGCGGCTGAAGTAGTACTCGTCGCTGTAGCCCACGCTGCGCGCGATGTCGCGCAGCTTGTCGTTCGTCTCGCGCAAATATTGCTTGGCGCGGTTCATGCGCAGCTCGGTCAAGTAGTCGATGGGACGCTGGCCGTATCGTTTCTTGAACAGCTCGCCCAAGTATTTGGGACTCAAGCCGACGAGCTCGGCCATCCGCTCCACGGACAGATCCTCCGCATAATGCTCGGCCATATAGACGCGCAGCCTGGCGATGAGGATGTCCGAAGGGGCCGACCGGGATTCGCCGCTGTTCGCCTCGCGGATCATCTCGCAACCTACTCTCCATTCGTTTAATTGAGAACGATTATCAATATTATAAATGGATGTCCCTCCAAATACAACGCCCGATACGACTGAGCGTACCGGGCCGATGCCGATCCAATATCAAGACAATTGCGCCATGTCGGTCAGCGCGCCGATGAATACCGGCAGCTTCGTCGCATTGTCGACGATCGCGTAGACGAACGGACGGTTCAGCTCGATGACGATCGGTTCGACAGCGCGCGCGGACGTCGCTGCGATTCCGACCTCGGTGACCGCCGCCGCCTTCGTGCCCTTCTCGTCGACCGAGATGAATGTTTTGTGCACGACTTCGCTGATGTACAGATTGCCGTCCGCCGCCTTGCCCATACGGTTGAAGTCGGCCCGTCCCGGCTCGAAGGCATCGGTCATGCCGAACGCTGCGAGCGTTTTTTTCAACTCATGCGAGTCGCGGTACTCGAACTTGGGCAGCGATGCCCGCACGTCCGCGGACTGCTCGCTGTCCATGAGCTTCAGCCACGAAGCGCCGGTCAGCGAGCTCACGTAGGTGCCGATCGGCGTCCCGGCCGCGGGCAGCACGGCGGCGAAGCTGAAGCGCCCACCCGCATACGGGCGGATGAATCCGACCGCATGACCGTCCGTCACATAGACGTTCTCGGCGGAGTTCATCATCTGTACGTCCCGTCTCTCTCCGTTGGCGGCGGCGAACTTGCCGTCATGCACGTTGCGGCTGTCGTAGGGCCGTTCCCAGTCCGCATCGAAGGCGACGGCATTGATGAGATACATTTGCGCCTCCGGAGGAATCTCGGCCAGTATCTTCGGGATCATTCCCTTCGTCCGGTCGGACACCCAGCCGTTGATATCGGCCACCGTGCGTTCGTCGAACTTGGCTTTGTAGGCAGGGGCACCGTAGTAATCGGCGGTCCGCTGGAGAAAATCGGGAGAGATCGCGAGGCGCTCCGCATCGTCGCGCAGCCAGATGGAGTTGCCGAGCGACAGCTCGCTGTGCCCGCCGTCGCCCTGAAGCGCCGCGGAATAGTCGTGCAGGTAGGCGTCGAGCTCGGCGATCGGCATGCCGCCGCCGAGCGTCCGCTCCATCTGCGCCAGCGTATCGCCGTCCGCGCCGCCCGCCGTCATGCCGAGCGCCAGCATGACCGACAGCGGGGAGACGAGCGTGTTGGCATTATCGGCATAGCTCTTCTTGAACAGATCGACGGCAAAGTCGGCCGCGCTGCCCGTAAATACGGCGTCGGCTTGTTTGCCGTTGACGGGCCGGGGCTTGAAGCTGCCGCTCAGATCGGTCGCCTCCACCTTCCGCTGACCGTCTGTCGCAGGCAGGACGAGCGCCGTCGTCAGCGCGATCGCGCCTGCCAGTATGACCGCCGACCCTGCATACCATCTTTTTTTGATTTTCGTATCCATCCCAATTCCCCCCGCATGAGCACGTCTTTCCATTCAAGACGTGTGTTGCGGTGCGATTGTTGCGACGGTGCGCACGGCGTACGAACCGGACTGCGTGCTGGACTGCGTGCTGGACTGCGAGCCGGACTGCGTGCCGGACTAGGTGCCAGACTACGTGACAGATTGTCGTCCGACCAGATGATGATACAGTCCCTGGCGCTCCAGCAGCTGCTCATGGGTCCCGCTCTCGGCCACCGCGCCTTGATCGAGCACGACGATCAGGTCCGCCTGCCGGATCGTGCTGAGCCGGTGGGCGATGATCAGCATCGTCCGGCCTTGGCGCATCTCGTCCATGTTGCGTTGGATGATGCGTTCGGATTCCGTATCGAGGGCGCTGGTCGCCTCGTCGAAGATCAGAATGCGCGGATCGTTCATGAGTGCGCGTGCGATGACGATGCGCTGCCGCTGGCCGCCGGACAGCCGGATGCCGCCTTCGCCGATCATCGTGTCGTAGCCGAGCGGCAGCGCTTCGATGAATTCGTGCGCGCCCGCGAGCCGTGCCGCCCGCTCGATGTCCTCGCAGGGGGCCTGCTCGCCGCCCGCCGCGATGTTATCCCGCACGGAGCCGCGGAACAGCATCGTGTCCTGCTGCACGACGCCGACCTGCCTGCGTATGGAGGCGGCATGGGCCTCCCGCAGCGGATAGCCGTCGACATAGATCGTGCCGCCGGACGGCTCCAGCAGCTTGAGCAGCAGGTTCGCGATCGTCGACTTGCCGGAGCCGCTCCGTCCGACGAGCGCCACCGTCTGTCCGGGCTTCAGTTCCAGATCGAGATTTTGCAGGATCAGCTTGCCGCCCCGGTAATATTGGAACGACACCCGCTCGAAGCGGACATGGCCTTGAATAGCGGGCAGCATCCGCATCTTGTCCGGCTGCGGGTGCTCGGGCGTCGACTCGAATACGTCGTTCAGCCGCTCCATGGACACCCGCGCCTCGGCGATCTCGCCGCTCCGCTGGGAGATCATCTCCAGCGCATACAGGAAGGACGTGAACAGGACGGTATACGCGACGAGCCCGCCCTCGGTGAGCCGCCCGTCCAGCACGTACCGGGCGCCGAAGTAGAGGAGCGCCACCTGGCCGAGCGAGCGGAGGCCCGCAGCGGCCGCCCGCGCCGTCGCTTCGATCCGGTTGCCTTCCAGACGCAGCGCGAGCAGCCGGTTCAGCTTGGTCATCAGCTTGCGCCTCACGCTTCGTTCCATGGACAATCCTTTGACGACTGCGATCGTCTGCACGGCTTCTACGATCTGCGTCTGAGATTCCCCGTCCGCGATGAGCTGCCGGCGCAGGTTCCGCCGCTGTCTGGGCAGCAGGTATGCGTACAGCCCGATATAGAGCGGGATGAGCGACAACGAGACGACCGCGAGCCCCGCCTGGTAATACGCCATCAGCGCGCCGTATACGAGCAAGGTCAATACGTCCAGGCACAGCTCGACGGCATGATCGGTGAGCACCCGCCGGAGCTTCTCGTTCTCGTGGACCCGGGTCAGAATATCGCCGGACGTACGCCGGGCGAAGTAGGCATATGGCAGGCGGAACAGTTGCCGGTAGAAATTGTCCATCATCGACCGGTCGACCGCATTCGCGAGCCGTCCGAGCAGCAGCTGCCGAATGGCGATGCTGGCGACCTGGAAGCAGGCGAGCACGAGCATCGCCACGGCGATCAGACGAAGCAGCGGCCAGTTCGACGCTCCCAATACCCGGTCGAATACTTGCTGGGTCATCACGGGGAACGCGAGAAAGACGGCCTCGATCGCCAGGGCGAGACCGAACGCGGACGCGAGCAGCTTTTTGAACGGGGAAAAGTACCCGAGATAGCGTCGCCACAGCACTTCCCGGTCCGCCAGAGGCGCGAGCGGGCCGGCCGGCTTCAGGTCGATCGCATATCCGGTCCAATGACTGCGCGCCTGATCGAGCGGCACGGTGTCCACATAGCCCAGCGCAGGGTCCGCCACGACAAGGCCGCGTTCGCCGACTTCGTACACGACGACATAGTGATTGCCGTTCCAATGCGCGATAAAAGGCGTCGTCAGCTCATGCGCGAGCGAGATCGTCGTCTTCAGCCCTCTTGCCTCGAATCCGAGCGATTCGAGCGTCTCGACAAGCCCGAGCATCGACGTGCCTTCGGCGCCGACGTCGCAGCGCTCGCGCATCCGGTTGACGCCGGCATGCAGCCCATAATAGCGGGCGATCATCGTCAGACATGTCGGCCCGCAGTCCATCTCGCTCTGCTGCATGAGCGCCGGGTATTTGCGGCGCCAGCGCCATGCCTTCAGCGGATTGACGGCGGGCCTGGCTACCGGCGAGAGATCGGCAGCCTCGTCCGGACGGCCCGGTACGGATTCGGGCTCCGCCTGTTCCGGCGCCGTATCTTGAACCATCGCCCGGGACGAATAATGGGCGGAGATGCGGCGCATCGATTCGAGCAGGAGCGGATAGCGGCCGACGAGCGCCTCGAAGTCCGTCTTGGAGAGGCGGAACGCCGTCACCGGCTCGGCCGCCCGGATCGTCGCGCGGCGCGGCTCTCCCGTGAGGAGCGCCAGCTCCCCGAAGAAGTCGCCCGCATACAGCCGGTTGACGACCTGCGCATCCGGATCTTTCTCCACATACGCCGAGCCGGTCTTCAGAATGTAGAAGGCGTCTCCGTCATCTCCCTCGCGGACGAGGAGGGCGCCAGGCTCGTACGCGCGGACCTCCAGCCGGTCGAGCAGCGAACGAAGCGCGGCGTGATCGACATGTGCGAGCACGGTGTTGTTCTTGAGAAAGGAGCGGATCACGTCCGAAGCGATATATTCGCGGAAATAGCTGTCGATCGCCGGATGCTGCTCGACCATCTCCCGGAACTGGCGGCGGTCGATCCGCAGCGCTTCCAGATCGGTCGAAGCGCGGATGATCAAGGTCGACCCGGACTCGTCGCCGAGCAGTCCATGCTCGCCGAAGTGCTCGCCCGGCCGCAGCAGGCCGAGATTCGTTTCTTTTCCTGCGGCGCCGATGGCGATCTTGCGGGCGTCGCCGGACAGGATGATGTAGAATGCGTCCGGCGAGTGCTCGCGGCTGACGATCGACTGTCCCATCGCATACGCGACGGGCCGGAACTGACCGGCCAGCAGCTGCCGTTCTTCCGGCGTGAATACATCGAAGAGCGGCAGACGGCTTAAAGCATCCAAGACATTGTCGTTCACGGTGTCTGTTCCTTTCCTGCGCTCTGGACAATCTCGTCGATCTCGAGCGTGCGGCCGTACGCTTCCAGCTTGTCGCGAAAAATCCGCTCGCGGATATCCGCCTCCGTCTTTCCGTCCAACTCGGCCGGATACAGCGCCTCCACCAGATAAAGCATGTATTCGCGTCTGCGCTCGAACGGGCCGACAACGTCGCCCGCAGACGCATGGAATACCGCTGCCGCCGCTTCCGGATCCAGCTCGCCGCGGCCGATGAGGCCGACGTATCCCCCCGACTTGGCGCTCGCCGCATCCGACGAGTACGACCGAGCGAGCGCGTGGAAGTCCGCGCCTTCCTCCATCCGGAACAGCAACTCCTGGGCGATGCCGTATTCCGCCGTCGCGATGACCGAGATCTCGGCGCGATCGAACAGGTGGGAGCATTCGAGAAAATGGAGCCGGATCTCCTCGGCCGTCACGAGCCGGGAAGCAAGCGCCGCCCGCAGCGCTTGCGGCTTCAGCATAGCGGCGAGCTCGTCCAGCGTCATGTCCCGGGCTTGCAGCCAGGCCACGGTATGCTCTGCCGTAAACAAGCCGTGCGCGCGGCGGAACCGGACGAGCAGCTCCTGCAGTCCTGCGGCGTCGGCCGCCAGTCCGAGCGCTTCCGCCCAGCATTCGAGCGCCAGATCCTCCCGGCAGCGCTCGATCGCCGCCAGCGAGACGTCCGCGCGGAGCCTGTGAAGCAGCTGCCTCAGGGTCAGCGTCCGGTTATGGACGCGCATCAGGCTTACGGTCGACGTATCCACAGTCGTTTCATCTCCACTATCGCTTCATCTTTACTCGTTTCATTGCTGCGGTCGGCCGTGCTTATGGCCGTATTTTATCATCCGCAGCGGCGGGCGCGGAGAAACTTAATCAAAACTTAAAACAAGTCCTATATAATGGCTATGGCATGACGCTAACAGAGGAGGGGAACCCGAAATGACGGATAAGAACGAGAAGAAGCCGGGCGAGGAAGCGGTCCTGGAGCTGCACGATCTGGCGCAGGAAGCGTCCGAGGAACAACTGAAGGACGTGCTCGGCGGAGATCTGATGACCAGCTCCAGACCGATCGTCAAGAAGGTCGTCATTCGGCCTTAATCTTGAAAAGCGCATGAAAGCCCTAAGCCGGTAGCTGCCGGCTTGGGGCTTTTCGGCATGTTTATAGCTTTGCGGGTGTGGGGGGAAGCGCGCGGCATAAGTGTCAGGGCGCGGCTACAGGAGCGGGCGCATGCTGCAAGCGAGAAAAGCACTGTTACTCAAGTGACGAGTGTGCGGGACCGTGCTGCAAGCGCGAAATGCGCCGCTACAGGAGCGCCCGCCCGCTGCAAGCGAGAAATGCAGCGCTACAGGAGTGGCGAGTGTGCGGAACCGTGCTGCAAGCGAGAAAAGCGCGGCTACAGGAGCGGGCGCCCGCTGTAAGCGAGAAAAGCACCGCTACAGAAGTGACGAGTGTGCGGAACCGTGCTGCTGCAAGCGAGAAAAGCGCGGCTACAGGAGCGCCCGCCCGCTGCAAGCGAGAAAAGCACCGCTACAGAAGTGACGAGTGTACGGGACCGCGCCGCAAGCGAGAAATGCGCCGCTACAGGAGCGGGCGCCCGCTGTAAGCGAGAAAAGCACCGCTACAGAAGTGACGAGTGTGCAGGACCGTGCTGCAAGCGAGAAATGCGCGGTTACAGGAGCGCCCGCCCGCTGCAAGCGCCCAAAACCAATGTTACTGAAGCGACAGCGGCGTCGGATTTTGTGGTCATCGCTCTCTGCCGAACTTGTAGCCGAAGCCGCGGACCGTGACGATATAGGCGGGGTTCGCGGGATCTTTCTCGATTTTTTTGCGCAGATGATGGATATGAACCATCACCGTACGCTCGTCGCTGATGCCGTCGAGCCCCCATATTTTCTCGTACAGCTGCGCGACGCTGAACACCTTTTTCGGATGCTCGAGCAGGTACAGCAGCAGCTGCAGCTCTTTGGCCGGCAGAGACGCCGGCGCGCCGCCTACGAGCACCTCGAGCCCTTCCTTGCGGACGGCCAGCCAGCCGTCGTCCCATACGGCTTCGCCGCCGTCATCTGTCCTGCGGCCCCGGCTGCGCCGCAGCGCGGCCTTCACGCGCGCCACGAGCACCTCGGGCTCGAACGGCTTCGTAATATAATCGTCCCCGCCGATGCCGAGCCCGGCCACGATATCCTGCGGTGCGATCCGGCTCGTCATGAACAGAATCGGCATATCGGAGCGCTCCCGCACGGCCTTCACCAGCTTCATCCCGTCCATGCCGGGCAGCATGATATCGGTGATGAGCAGATCGTATGCCGAGCGTCCCAGCATATCGAGTCCCTGCTCCGCACTCTTCGCCGGATCGACGCGGCAGCCTTCCCGCCGCAGGTAGATGGCCACGAGATCGCGAATATCGGCATCGTCTTCAACCAGCAGTATACGTGTGCTCATGCGATTGACCTCCTTCCGCGTCGCGCGCGAGCGCGGGGAGCGTCAGGAAGAAGTCGCTTCCCGCCCCCGGCCGGCTGCGCGCGCCGATCGTGCCGCCGTGCCGCTTCACGATTTCTTCGCAGATCGCCAGTCCCAGGCCGCTCCCGGCGCCGGCCTGCGTATCCGGCACCCGGTAGCGCCGCTTGAAAATATGGGCCAGCTCGGACTCGGCAATGCCCATCCCGGTGTCGGTCACATGGACCGTGACGCGATCGTCATGCGGATGCTCGCCGGGCCCGTATTCGGCCCATACGGTGATTCGTCCATCGCCAGGCGTATACTTGACCGCGTTCGAGACGAGGTTGGCGAATACGCGCTCGAAGCGCACCGGGTCGAGACGGACGACAATCTCCCGGTCGGGCGGCGGCCACGCATCCGGCTCCTCCCAGATCAGGCCGATGCCGGCTGCGTCGGCGTCGGCCTCGTACCGGCGGCACAAATGGCGCAGCAGAGGGAGCAGGGGCGTCTCCTCGAACCGGAACGGCGCGCCGCCCGCCTTCAGCTCGCTGAGCTCGACGACATTGTCGATCAGCTGCTCGAGGAGCAGGCTCCGTTCGTAGACGCGGCTTGCGTAATGCGGCGCTTCGTCGGCGATGACGCCTGTCATGATCGCCTTCGAGAAGCCTTTGATGGAGGTGATCGGCGTCATCAGATCGTGGCGGACTTCGGCCAGCAGCGCGCTGCGCTCCTCCTCGATCCGGCTCAGCTCCCGATTGCCTTCCTCCAGCTTCCGGTTCAGCGCCTGCAGGGAAGAGGTCCGCTGCCGGATCGTCTCCTCCTGCGACTCGATCGTCTTGCGAAGCTCCGACGTCAGCCATTCGGACTGCGTGATCGCTCTCGTGAACGTCTGCGATACGTTCAGCAGCTGGGTCATCAGGAAAAAAAGCAGCCCGAACGTGACGAGCCCGCCGAACGGAACGAAGCCGGTGTAGTAGAGCACATCGTAAATAACGGATGCGAAAAAGACCGTAAAGCCGACAAAATTGGCCCGCGACCCCGCTCTTCGGCGCAGCGCGGCGCGAACGTATACATACAGGACGTACAGGAAAACGGGCAGCAGCAGCAGCAGAACGTACGGCACCATGTAGAGCGTATACACCTTGGCGGGCGTTACGAGCACGAACGCGGCGAAGGCGGCGAGCGCAGCGCCGAACGCGGGAAATACGCGCCGGATCGCCTCCTGCGGATACTGCTTGTTGACGAAGGCGGCGATCCCGAGAATAGTGACGATCTCCGACCAATATTCCAGCTTGACCCCCCAGTCCCAGGAGAGCCACGGGAGCAGGGCGTAGGCATACGATTCTCCGAGCAGCGAAGAACGGATGCAGATGGCCAGGCAGATCAGCCCGAACCAGAGCGCGGCGAGATCCTTTTTGCGGAACAAGTAGAGGAAAAAGGAGAATACCGCCATAACTGTCAAGCTGCCGGCGGCGAACATCCAGGTCAGCACATTGTTGCGGTGCAGCGAGGCAATCTGCTGCGCATCTCCGAGCTCGATGCCTTCCCAGATGCCGCCGGTGCGCTGTGAAAAGTTGGACACCTGGATCACAAGCTCGTTGTCCCCGGTCCGCGGCACGAAAAAGTAGACGTTCGGATAGCTGCGCGGGATCATGCGGGCGGCGTCCGTGCCGACGGTCCCGATGCCGCCCGCCGGCGCGCCGTTAATCCACAGCCGATAGGCGGAGGCGACATTGTGGACATACAGGCCGAGCGGCTGCGACGAAGCCTCGTTCGACAAGGAGAAACGGATTGTGTACGTCGCGAAGCCTTCGTTGGAAAGGGCGTGTCCGCCTGTCTTGTAGGAATGCCACTCGGCGGGCACGGTGACGGACATCGCGTCTGCCGGAGAGCCGGACGCGAAGTCACCCGGTTCAAGCAGCCGATTCCAGTACAGCTCCCAGGGTCCGTGCAGGTACACGATGCCGTCCTCACGCGGATGCCATAGCTCCGAGTCTCGGGCATCGAGCGACTTCGCCCAAGCGGAGGACGCGCTGCCGCACCCGATCAATAGCCCCATCAGCAAGCAAACGATGTATCTCACGATGCCCACTCCCCGGCCCAAGCTGCGATATGTAAAAATATGCATAATAGAAAAGTGATTTGGCAGACATTATGTCTGGAGTATTATCCTTAAATATGCGGCGGATTTCAAGCGGAAATTCGACATTTTATGAAGAGACGCGCCAGATTGGGGGCGGTACTGAACGCCGTCGGAGCAGGCGACCGTTGCCGTCTTGACGCCGCGATGCGGCCATAGTAAGATTTATGCAAACAAAGGCCATGTAACCTTAGGGTTCAACCTCGCTGAACGATGCGCGGTTGGGCCCTTTTTATTTTGATCCGGCCTAGGCTGAGAGGAGACGAACGATGGATCGAAAGCAGGCATTGCTGCAACGGATGGACGATATTGGCCGCTCGCTGGCCGCGAGGGGGGATGTGCTGGCCGTGTTCGGACTGGGCTCGGTAGGGGTGGAAACGGACCGCATCGACGCGTATTCGGATCTTGATTTTTTTGTGGTGACGGTTCCGGGCAGCCAGCACAACTATATCGAGCGGCTGGATTGGCTGGAGGAAGTTTGTCCGATGGCGTATCATTTTAAAAATGCCGACGTCGGCCACAAAATTTTGTTCGAGGACGGCATTTACGGAGAATTCGCGGTGTTCGAGGAGGCGGAGCTGGCGCAGGCGCAGTATACGGGCGGCAGAATGATCTGGCAGCATCCTTCCTGCGCCGGCGATGACATCGTCAACGGGCAGGCCGTCATTCCGAGCAAGCGCGGGCAATCGGTCGACTACGTCGTCGGAGAAGCGCTGACCAATCTGTATGTCGGGCTTGGCCGCTACGCCAGAGGCGAGCGGCTGTCCGCGATGCGCTTCATAGAGAGCTATCCGATCGACGGCCTGCTGTCGGTGATGCATCTGCTGGAGCCGGAGGTGCCGTATTATCCCGACCGGTTCGGCAACGAGCGCAGGGCGGAGGCGAGGTTCCCCCGGTTCGCCGCCCGCCTGCCGGGCCTGCTGCAGGGCTATGAACGGCTGCCCGAATCCGCGCTGTGCCTGCTCGCCTATCTGGAGGAGATCGCAGCGGTCTCCCCGAGAATGAGCGCGGAGATCAAGGCGCTGGCCGAGCACTGCATGCTGAAGCGCGGGGAGCGGGACGGCTCACGTTGAGCGGATGGGGCCGCGTGAGATTCAATACGATTCTGAATAAAGCGGCTGTGGACCGTCCGTGCGGGAATTGACGGGCGGTTCTTTTCTTGTTATCCTTTAATCGTAAATATTACAATTTAATATTGATTCGGAGGCTGCGATGAAATTGAACAAGCGTATTCCCGTCACGGTGCTGAGCGGGTATCTCGGCGCAGGCAAGACGACGATTCTGAACCATGTGCTGAACAATCGCGACGGCTTGAAGGTTGCGGTCATCGTCAACGATCTGAGCGAGGTGAACATCGACGCGGATCTGATCCGCGACGGCGGCGGGGTGTCGCGCACGAACGAGACGCTCGTGGAGATGTCGAACGGCTGCATCTGCTGCACGCTGCGGGAGGATCTGCTGCAGGAGGTGGAGCGGCTCGCCCGCGCAGACCGGTTCGACTATATTCTGATCGAGTCCACGGGCATCGGGGAACCGCTGCCGGTCGCGCAAACGTTCAGCTACATCGACGAGGAACTGGATATCGACCTGACGAAGCTGTGCCGGCTCGATACGATGGTGACGGTCGTGGACGCGTACCGCTTCTGGCACGATTATTCGTCGGGGGAGACGCTGCTTGAGCGGAGCCAGGCCGCCGGCGACAACGATACGCGGGAAGTGTCGGACCTGTTGATCGACCAGATCGAATTTTGCGACGTGCTGGTGCTCAACAAATGCGATCGTCTGGACGCGGACAGCCTGGACGAGCTGGAGCGGGTGCTGCGCGCGCTTCAACCGACCGCGCGGTTCATCCGCGCGTCGGGCGGGCAGGTCGAGCCTGCCGCGATTCTGAACACGGGGCTGTTCGACTTCGACCGGGCGAGCCGGTCGGCGGGCTGGATCCGCGAGCTGGAGCGGCCGCATCATACGCCGGAGACGGAGGAATACGGCATCGCCTCGTTTGTGTACGAGCGGGTGCGGCCCTTCCATCCCGCCAGGCTGATGGCGTGGATGTCCGACTGGCCGCCGGAGGTCGTGCGGGCGAAGGGGACGCTGTGGCTGGCGACGCGCAGCGACATGGCGCAGTCGCTCAGCCAGGCCGGGCCGTCTATCCAGATGGGACCGGCCGGCTACTGGATCGCAGCGCTGCCGCAGGCACAGCGGGAGCAGATGCTCCGCGAGGAGCCGGAGCTTCGCCGCGGCTGGCATGCCGAATACGGCGACCGGCTGAACCAGCTGGTGCTGATCGGCATCGACATGGACCGCCGCTCGCTCGAGGACGGGCTGGACGCGTGCCTGCTGTCCGATGCCGAGCTGGCTTCGGATTGGCGCCGGCTGGCCGATCCGTTCCCCAATGCGCAGGCGGAGCTGCTGGAGCAGCGCTAAAGCCGAGGCGGGCGCGGAGCTTGTCGGTCGCCGGGCGGGCGGGTGGCGCTGCGCTTGCCGGATGAGGGTCGGCAGTTGAGTCACGGTCGGCAGTCGATCCGCGGTCGACGGCCTATCCCGGCGACGGGCAGGGCAGACCGGCGGCGCCGGTTCGTGGTATCATGAAGGCAACAATGAAGGCAGCCCGTCCGCCCGCCTGAAAGGAACGATAAGCCATGACGCTCCAGCAACTGCGCTACGTCATCGAGGTCGCGAACCGCGGTTCGATGAACGAAGCCGCCAAGCGCCTTTTCATCTCGCAGCCAAGCCTCTCCAACGCCATCAAGGACCTGGAGGAAGAGCTGCGCATCACCATCTTCGAGCGCACGAACAAGGGCATCTCGCTGTCCAAGGCCGGGGCCGAGTTCCTCGGATACGCGCGGCAGGTCATCGAGCAGGCCGAGCTGCTGGAGAACAGGTATCTGGGCGCGAAGCCCGCGCCGCAGCATTTTTCCGTATCGACGCAGCACTACGCATTCGCGGTCAACGCATTCGTCCAGCTCGTGCGCGAGCATGGCCAGGACGAATACGAGCTGGCGCTCCGGGAGACCAAGACCCACGAGATCATCCAGGACGTGAAGAGCCAGCGCAGCGAGATCGGCATCCTGTACATCAACGAGTTCAACGCCAAGGTCATCACGCGGCTGCTGCGGGACGCCAACCTGAAGTTCACGAGCCTGTTCACGGCCAAGGCGCATATCTTCGTCAGCGTGAACAATCCGCTCGCCCGCCACCCGTTCGTGACGATCGACCAGCTCGACGACTACCCGTACCTGCATTTTGAGCAGGGGGAGTACAATTCGTTCCACTTTTCCGAGGAGATATTGAGCACCCTGTCCCACAAAAAAAGCATCAAGGTGAACGACAGAGCGACGCTGTTCAACCTGCTCATCGGACTGAACGGCTACACGATCTCGACCGGCGTGCTAAGCGCGGACTTGAACGGCAACGAGATCATCCCGGTTCCTCTCGCCAGCGATGAGACGCTGCATGTCGGCTGGATCAGCCACCAGAACGCCGCGCTCTCGAAGCTCGCCGTCGCGTACGTCGAAGCGCTCCATCAGGCAATCGCCGTAGAGTGAATCGCGCGGATGGCCGGTATAGCCATTAGCTATAACCAGCAATAGTATATTGAAGTTACGCTATAACCAGACGCCTGTGCTATCTTTCAATTAGCAAGCGAAGCGCTCTAACGGCACGGGCCGCGGGCGTCTCGCTCTACATTGGAATGGCAGAGGAGAAGAAACATATTATGAAGAGCGGCAACCTGGGCTACCCCCGCATCGGAGCGGACCGTGAGTGGAAGAAGGCGCTGGAGGCATATTGGGCAGGCAAGCTGGACGAGGCTGCGCTGCATGCGGCGTTGAAGACGATTCGTCTGGACAATTTGAAAAAACAGCGGGACCTTGGCATCGACCTGATCCCTGTGGGCGAGTTTACGTACTACGATCATATTCTCGATACTTCTGCAATGTTCGGCCTGATCCCCGAGCGGTTCGGATATACGGGCGGCGAAGTGGCCTTGGCGACCTATTATGCGGTTGCGCGGGGCAACCGCGAGTCGGCCGCGAGCGAGATGACCAAGTGGTTCAACACCAACTACCACTATATCGTGCCCGAGCTGACCGCCGGCGTCAAGCCGCAACTGACCGTCAACCGTCCGCTTGAAGCGTATCGCGAGGCGAAGGCGGAGCTGGGCATCGAAGGCCGTCCGGTCATCGTCGGCCCGTACACGTACCTGAAGCTGTCGAAGGGCTACGCGCCGGGCGAGCTGGACGCATGGATCGACCGGCTGCTGCCGCTCTACGGCCAGGTGCTGCGAGAGCTGGCGGCCGAAGGCGTCGCCTGGGTGCAGGTGGACGAGCCGATCCTGGCGACGACGCTGGACGAGTCCGATCTGGCGCGCGTGAAGCGCATCTATGAGGCGCTCGCCGGCGAGGCGCCGGGCGTCAAGCTGCTGCTGCAAACGTACTTCGAGTCGGTCGACGACTACGACTTCGTCGTCTCGCTGCCGGTCGGCGGCATCGGCCTCGACTTCGTACACGACGGCGGCCGCAACCTGAAGGCCGTGCGCGAGCGCGGCTTCCCGGCGGACAAGGTGCTCGGCGCGGGCCTCATCGACGGCCGCAACATCTGGAAGGCAGATCTGCGCGTCAAAGGGGAGACGCTGCAGTCGCTCCTCGCGATCGTGCCGGCCGAGCGCATCGTCGTGCAGCCTTCGAGCAGCCTGCTGCATGTGCCGGTCAGTCTCGCGCTCGAGACGACGCTTCCGCAGGAGCTGCGCGGCGCGCTCGCCTTCGCCGACGAGAAGCTGGCCGAGCTGGCGCTGCTTGCCAAGGCGGGCAGCGAGGGCGCGGACGCGGTAGAGGCGGAGCTGGCGGCAGCGGATCGCAGCCGGGCCGCGCTGCAGCAATCGCCGGCGCGCACCAATGAGCGGGTGCGGACGCGCATGGCGTCGTTGGCATCGGAGCCGGCTGCGCGGGCAAGCGTGTTCGGCGTCCGACGCGGCGTGCAGGAGACGCGGTGGCAGTTGCCGCCGCTGCCGACGACGACGATCGGCAGCTTCCCGCAGACGCCGGAGGTGCGCGGCGCGCGGCAGAAGTGGCGCAAGGGCGAGTGGAGCCCCGAGCAGTACGAATCATTCGTGCAGGCGCAAATCCGCGAGTGGATCGACATTCAGAACGACATCGGACTGGACGTGCTCGTGCACGGCGAGTTCGAGCGCACCGACATGGTCGAGTTTTTCGGAGAGAAGCTGTCCGGGTTCGCCTTCACGGCGAAGGGCTGGGTGCAGTCGTACGGCTCCCGCTGCGTGAAGCCGCCGGTCATCTACGGCGATGTCGAGCTGCCGCAGCCGATGACCGTCGCCGAGACCGTCTACGCGCAGTCGCTGACGAGCAAACCCGTGAAGGGCATGCTGACCGGCCCGATCACGATTCTGAACTGGTCGTTCGTGCGCGACGACAAGTCCCGCGAGGAAGTCGCCTACCAGATCGCGCTCGCGCTGCGGGACGAGATCGAGGCGCTGGAGACGGCAGGCATCGGTATGATCCAGGTCGACGAGCCGGCGCTGCGCGAAGGCTTGCCGCTGAAGCGCGAGCAGTGGGCGCATTATCTCGACTGGTCCGTGCGGGCGTTCCGCCTGTCGACCTCGACCGTGCGCGACGAGACGCAGATTCATACGCATATGTGCTACAGCGAATTCCACGACATCATCGACGCCATCAGCGCGCTGGACGCGGACGTCATCTCCATCGAGACGTCGCGCAGCCACGGCGAGCTGATCGAGATTTTCGAGGAGCATACGTATGACAAGGGCATCGGACTCGGCGTCTACGATATCCACAGCCCGCGCGTCCCTTCTTCGGACGAGATGAGCCATATGATCGACCGCGCGCTCCGCGTGCTCGATCCCGGCCTGTTCTGGATCAACCCGGACTGCGGGCTCAAGACGCGCGGACGCACGGAGACCGTCGACTCGCTGCGCAACATGGTCGAAGCCACGAAGGCGGCGCGCGAGCGGTATGCGGTGAAGCAGTAATATATAGTAGGAAATGATTCGATTCGGGGGGCGTCGGCTGACGCTCCCTTTTTGGCATTCTTATTTGCTGGAAGAGCGGTCTCGCGGTCGGGATAGCGATGTGCGACATTCTTATTTGCTCGAAACCCGGTTCTGGGCACGTAATAGCGATGTGCGACATTCTTATTTGCTCGAAACGCGGTCCTGGGCACGTAATAGCGATGTGCGACATTCTTATTTGCACGAAACCCGGTTCTGGGCACGTAATAGCGATGTGCGACATTCTTATTTGCTCGAAACGCGGTCCTGGGCACGTAATAGCGATGTGCGACATTCTTATTTGCACGAAACGCGGTTCTGGGCACGTAATAGCGATGTGCGACATTCTCATTTGCACGAAACGCGGTTCTGAGCACGTAATAGCGATGTGCGACATTCTTATTTGCTCGAAACGCGGTCCTGGGCACGTAATAGCGATGTGCGACATTCTTATTTGCACGAAACGCGGTTCTGGGCACGGAATAGCGATGTGCGACATTCTTATTTGCCCGAAACGCGGTCCTGGGCACGGAATAGCGATGTGCGGCATTCTTATTTGCACGAAAGTTCGCATCCTGTCGTTCGCCCCCCGATTGACGAGAGGCCGCCGCGATGGCTAAGATGAAATTGTTCATTAAGACGGCGGAGGTAGGAAATGAAATATTGGTGGGCAGTAGGCCTGACGGGCAGTGCAGGCGCTGTGCTCCGCTACGAGGCGGGGCTTTGGACGCATTCCTGGTGGCATTCGTTTTTCCCGCTCGGCACGCTGTTGATCAACTTGACGGGCAGTCTGATTCTCGGCTGGTTCACGGCTTGGGCGGTCCGCCGGCCTGCGCTGCCTGAATGGCTGCGACTGGGCTTCGGCACGGGGCTGATCGGCGCGTACACGACGTTCTCGACGTTCAGCGTGGAGACGCTGACGCTGCTGCAGGAAGGACGAGCCGGCTCGGCCGCGCTGTATGTGGCATCGAGCTTGATCGGCGGTCTGCTGCTGGCATGGGCGGGCTTCAGACTTGGCGAGCGGCGTTCGGTCACAGGCACGCGAGTGGAGGCGGGCCGATGATCGGGCATGTAGGCTGGGTGGCGATCGGCGGTTTTTTTGGCGCATGCGCACGGTACGGGTTCGGTGTGTGGGGCAAGGCCAGATTCCGGACGGCGCTGCCGCTGGCGACGATGCTCATTAATCTGTCGGGCTCTTTCCTGCTCGGCATGCTGGCGGGCGGAGATTGGGGCAGCGTCGTCTCGCTTCTTTTCGGCACGGGCTTCATGGGCGCGTACACGACGTTTTCCACATTTAATGTAGAAAATATCAATTTGATCCGAAACAAAGCCTGGCGTGTCCTGCTGCTGTACGTCGCGGGCAGCTATGTCCTCGGCATCGCGCTCGCCTGGTGCGGCTACGAACTCGGCCTGCGGATGTAGAAGCGGCGGCATGGCAGAGACGACGAATCCAAGGCGATATTGCGGCTATGCATAGCTATGCGTACTATTCATAGTTTTGCTTTTGCTGGCGTCGTGATTTAATGGTTCCGTTCCGATTGTATACGGAAGGGAGCGGGCAGATCATGGAGCAGCAGTCGTCAACAGGCAAAGATCGAATCCGGCATGCGGCTGCGCTCGACAGCGCGGGCATCCGCCTGGCGTTCGCGTCCCTGAGATTCAACGGCTCCACGCCAGCGGGCATGACGCGCGCCGAGTATAGGGGATCGACGGACGCGGTTGCGGGCACGATCCTCGACAGCGGCGCAGGCGGCGAATGGCGCATCCGCACCAGCGAGACGGCACTGCCCGGCCCTTGGGGCGGCCTTGCCCTCGAGACCGACTGGCTGCACTGCGGCACCTCGCGGCAGACGGCCGCGGAGGTCCGCTTCGAGATCGCGGCCTGGTCGCGGAACGTCTATGTGCTCGTGCCGGGCGCGGTGTACGGCGGCAACCGGTTCGAAGCGCGTCAGCTCAGCTATGCGCCCTGCTGGACGCGCATTCGGGAGCGGGGGCCGGACGCCCCGGCGCTGATCACGGACGTCCCGCGGCTCGCGACAGGCGATGGCGCCTCGTCGCTGCAACTGCTGACGGGCGACGCCTCGACGCCGGCGGTCGGTTATTACGATCCCGCTGCGGGGCGCGGCTGCATCATTTTGACGGAGCAGCGGACCCGGTTCGGCGAGACGTCCGTTCATATTCGCGAGGCCGAAGATCGCGGCAGCGCGGTCATTTCTTTCCGCGCGCCCGGCGTGCGCGCCGGTACGAAGTACGAGATGTGCACGACCGACGCGTCGTCGCCGGACCGGGGAGCGGACTATGCCAACGCCGACCGCCTGACGCTTCGATATCACGTGTACTTGTTCGATTGCAGCGGCGTGCCGTGCCTGTTCGAGGCGTTCGCGGCCGTGCGGCAATCGTTGTCCGGCCCGCCGGAGCTGACCGCGTCCGTGCCGTTCTCCGCGGCTTGGGATATTCAGGAGGCCAAGTTCAATGCGATGAACTGGAACGAACCGTACGGCTACTATGCCGTCGGCACGGTGGATGAGAAGCATCAGGACTGGCAGCTCGGCTGGGTCGGAGGCGGCATGTCGAGCTACGCGCTGCTGCTCGAGGGCGGGGGCGCGTCCCGGCAGCGGGCTTTGCATACGCTCGATTTTATATTCGGCGGGCAGACGGCGGCGGGATTTTTCCCCGGCGTATTCTACCGGGGCCGCTGGTACGGCGACGAGTTCGGGGACGACCCGGACCGGGAGGCGCCGGAGCGCTGGCATATCGTGCGGAAAAGCGCGGACGCGCTGTACTTCGCCGCGAAGCATCTGATGGCGCTGGAGGCGACGCAGCCGGAGTCGGCGCTCGGAGCGGCTCAACCG
Organism: Cohnella sp. 56; assembly: GCF_037963805.1. Classification (NCBI taxonomy): domain Bacteria; kingdom Bacillati; phylum Bacillota; class Bacilli; order Caryophanales; family Paenibacillaceae; genus Cohnella; species Cohnella sp. 56. The sequence continues at coordinate 147,098 of NZ_JAZDQE010000010.1, forward strand.
GGGCAGGCGGTCGGAGCGGCTCAACCGGGGCAGGCGGTCGGAGCGGCGCAACCGGAGCAGACGGTCGGAGCGACGCAACCGGAGCAGGCCCTTGAAGCGGCGCAGCCGGAATCGTCGCCCGAAGCGGCGCAGCCGCAACCGGCACCTCCGGGGCGGACGTCCGAACCGCCCCGCCCAAGCCCCACGCCCCACCCACGCCCCACGCCCCACGTATCCTGGCTGCAGGGCCTGCGCAAGCTCGCCGACGCGTTCGTGCGCCTGTGGGACACCAACGGGCAGTTCGGGCAATGGGTCGACCACGATACGGGCGAGCTGCTGGTCGGCGGCTCGGCCGGCGGCGCCATGGCGATCGGCGGACTGGCGCTGTGCGGGAGGCTGTTCGGGGAGGCGCGTTATACAGAGGTCGCGCGCGCGGCCGGCGAAGACTATTACCGCCGGTTCACGCTGGCCGGCATTACGACCGGCGGTCCCGGCGAGATTCTGCAATGCCCGGACAGCGAGTCCGCCTTCGCACTGCTGGAATCCTACATCGCGCTCTACGAAACGACGGGCGACCGTGCGTGGATCGAGCGCGCAGAGGAGGCAGCCGACCAGTGCATATCCTGGTGCGTGTCCTATGACTTCGAATTTCCGGCCGCATCCACGTTCGGCCGGCTCGGCATGCGGACCGCAGGCTCGGTCATCGCCAACGTCCAGAACAAGCACAGCGCTCCCGGCATCTGCACGCTGTCGGGAGATGCGCTGCTCAAGCTGTTCCGCGCGACCGGCAAGCCCCGGTATTTGATGCAGCTGCGGGAGACGGCGCACAATATGACGCAGTATTTGTCCCGCGCCGACAGGCCGATCCGGGGCTGGGACGGCCAGGACATGCCCGCGGGCTATATGAGCGAGCGGGTGAACATGAGCGACTGGGAGGGCGCGGAGCTGGTCGGCGAAGCGCTGCCGCTATCGTGCTGGTGCGAGACGTCGAACATGTTGACATACGCCGAGGTGCCCGGCATTTATACGCAGCCGGACACAGGCTTGATCTGCGAGCTGGACCATGTGAAGTGCGTGCTGGAGACGGCTGCGGACGGCGGGAAGGCGCTGCGCATCACCAATCCGACCGCTTGGCCTGCGACCGTGAAGCTGCTGGCGGAGCACGCCCCCGAGGCGGCACAGCCGCTCGGCGTCTGCGCATCGCCGTCCTGGCCGCGCATCCGCATCGGGCCGGGCGAGACGCGTATCGTGGCTTTATCGTAGAGGAGGAGAAGCGCAATGGAACGCAAACTGGTGTCGGACGCCTTCACGCTCGGCGTCTGTTATTATCCCGAGCAGTGGGACGAGCGGCTGTGGGAAGACGACTATCGGCGCATGAAAGAGATGGGCATGGATATCATCCGGGTCGCCGAGTTCGCCTGGACGATCTTCGAACCCGAGGACGGACGGTTCGAGTTCGGCCTGTTCGACCGCGCGCTCGACCTGGCGCATGCGCATGGCCTCCGGGTCATCATGAGCACGCCGACCGCGACGCCGCCGGCCTGGCTCACGCACGCACATCCCGAGGTGCTCAACAAAACGCAGGACGGCCTGACCTATCATCATGGCATGCGCCGTCACTATACGTACAATTCCACCGTCTACCGCGAATACTGCGCCCGCATCGTGCGGCAGCTGGCCGAGCATTACAAGGATCATCCCGCCGTCGTCGGCTGGCAGATCGACAACGAGCTTAACTGCGAGACGGACGTCTTTTACGCCGACGCGGACCACGACGCCTTCCGCGCATGGTGCCGGGACAAGTACGGCACACTGGACGCGCTTAACCGGGCATGGGGCGCCGTGTTCTGGAACCAGACGTACACCGCATGGGAGCAAGTCCATCTCACGCGCAAGACCGCGGCCGGCTCTCCCAATCCGCATCAGGCGCTCGACGAGAAGCGGTTCATATCGGACAGCGCGATCTCGTTCGCGAAGCTGCAAGCGGACATCCTGCGCGAGGTCGCGCCCCGTCATTGGGTGACGACGAACGGACTGTTCGGCAATCTGGACAGCCACCGGCTGACCGACGAGACGCTCGACTTCTTTTCCTACGACTCGTACCCGCTGTTCTACACGATGTTCGGCGACGCCAGCGAGCCGGAGCCGATGCGCGACCGCTGGTGGAGCCTCAATCTGTGCGGCGTGCGGGACATCTCCCCGAACTTCTGCGTCATGGAGCAGCAGGCCGGACCCGGCGGCTGGACCAACCGCATCCAATTGCCTGCGCCCTATCCGGGGCAGATGCGGCTGTGGACGTACCAGTCGATCCTGCACGGCGCGGATATGGTGCTGTACTTCCGCTGGCGGACGGCGACGTTCGGCACGGAGATTTACTGGCACGGTCTGAACGACTACCACAACGGTCCGAATAGAAGGCTCCGAGAGGCGGCGGCGGTCGGGGAGGAGCTGAGGCGGGTCGGAGAACGGCTCGTCGGCCGCACCTACCGGGCGGACGTCGCGCTGCTCGAGGACTACGACAACGAGTGGGACGGCCGGCTCGATACGATGCACGGCGTCCTGCGCGGGCCGAGTATGAGCGCCTGGTTCAAGCGGCTCCAATATCGTCACATGCCTGCGGACAAGATCAAGCTGCGCGGCGATGCGACGGCGGACGAGCTGTCCGGCTACCGTCTGGCCGTCTATCCGCATCCGACGATTATGTCGGAGCGGACGGCCCAGATGCTGGAGGCTTACGTCCGCCAAGGCGGCATCCTGGTCCTCGGCGCGCGCACCGGCTACAAGGACGAGACCGGGCGCTGCCGCATGATGCCGTTTCCCGGCGTGGCGGCTGCGCTGTGCGGCGTTCACGTCGACGACTTCACGCTGATCGCGGGCGACCGGGAGCCGGCCAACGTCGCGCTCGCGGACGGCTCGGGCCGCATGTTCAAGGCGCCGCTGTTCAACGAGACGCTGTCGGTGCAGGACAGCGGGACCGAGATCATAGCCGCGTACGCCTCCGGCTGGTATGCCGGCAGCCCTGCGCTGACCCGCCGCAAGCTCGGAGCGGGCGAGGTCTGGTACTACGGCGCGTCCTTCTCCGAGGGGGCGGCCGAGGCGATCCTCGACCTGCTGGACCTGCCTTCTCCGGCCGCGGATTGGGCCAGGCTGCCGCGCGAGGTCGAGTTCGGCATCCGGGAGGACGCAGCCGGCGGCCGGTGGGCTTACCTGCTCAATTACGCCGACCGCGAAGTCGACATTGAGCTCGTCCGCGACTGCGTCGATGTGCTGACCGGCGAGCGATTGTCCGGACGGACCGTCATGCCGGCGTTCGGTGTTCGCATTCTCGAACCTGCTCCACAGTGACGTTTGTCCTCGTTGCTTTGCGGACCGACAGCCCCGATCGCCTTGCGGCGACCGGGGCGATTTTTGTTTTTCACCCGTCAGATCCGTCATTATAGCCCATGTTCCGCGTCAGAACAGCATTTCGAACATTGTACAGTAGAGCGCCGGGCATCGTTGTGAGATGCTGAATGACGACGGCACATTGTCACCAAAAAAGTCCGCCGGGGGGATCGCGCGTGAAGATGCTGCAAGCGTACAAGTCCAAAAAATATTTGACGCGGATGCTGTTGTCGGTAAGCGTGCTGATGATGGCCGTGCTGATCTTCGCCTCGCTGGCGCTTCAATACAACGCCGAACGCAGCTCTGTCCGCATGCAGCAGGATTCGAGCCGCAAGGTGATGAACCAGATTCAGTACAACGTCTCGTACATGACGGAGGTGCTGAACAATCTGGCGTTGACGCTGTACCTGGACCCGAATATTATGCCGCTGTTCACGCTGCCGAGCTACGACGAGATGACGGTGATCCGTTCCATGAACTCGCTGAAGCAGGCTTATTTGTCCTCGTCATTCCTGCATTCGATCGTCGTCTACAATGGCTTCGACGACCAGTTGTACCCGGTCGGCCAGCTCGGCGCGAACAAGCCCGAAGCCGGGATGGCGGACCGGCTCGCAACGCTGCTCAAGCGCGAGGAGAAGCTGCCGCGCATGAAGCTGATCCCGATGAACTTCAGCGGCCAGGCGGGTCAGGTCGATTTTTTCTCGCTGGTCGTCTATCAGAACTTCGGAGCGGTTAACAGCGGCCGCGAGAGCGCGCTGGTCGTGAATATCAAGCCGGAATGGCTGTATGACAACCTGCAGTCGGTCAACGTATTCGACGATCCGGCGCGGTCGGGCCTGTTCCTGTTGGACGCTGGCGGGAATGTGATCATGTCGGGCGGCGGCGGCGCGATCCCGGCGGATGCGGGACGGCTCGGCGAGGCGCTGGTCAGTCACGCGGGTACGGGGGCAGCCGAGACGTTCGGGTCGTTCACCGGCAAGCTGGGAGAGGACGGCAAGCAGCTCGTCACGTACATGAAGCTGCGGGATTCGGACTGGATGATCGTCAGCGTGCAGCCTTACGAGGTCGTGCTCGGCGGCATCCGGGAGATGCGCGCGACTTCGATCGCGGTTATCATCGTTGTGCTGCTGCTGGGCGTGGCGCTGTCGTTTCTGATCGCGCACAAGCTGTACCGGCCGATCGAGCGGCTGATCAGCCAGATCGGCCTGAAGCCCGGGGAAGGGTCGGCGGGCGAAGGCGGGCCGCGCGTCGGCGACGAGCTGTCGGCGGTCGCGAACGTATACAGCTCGATGCTGCAGAAGCTGCATTGGGCGTCGAGCGAGCAGGACAAGCAGAAGCGGATCGTCAAAAATTATCATCTGCGCACGCTCGTAGCCAACAGTCCGTCGTTGTCCCGCGCCGAGTTTGAGGACAATATCGCCTTGAACGACCTGCAGATCGACCCGAACGGCCCGTACAGGCTCGTCGTAATCAAGGTGGACGGGTACGCCGATTATGTCCGCGGGACGACGTCGGGGCAGCGTTCGCTGTATTCTTTTGCCATCGCCAATATCGCGGAGGAGCTGATGGAGCCGGGTCCGTACCGCTGCGAGATCGCGGATATGCGCGGCGATCATGTGGCGATGCTCGTCAGCCCGGCGGCGGGCACGAGCGCCGATACGGAGGCGCTGACGCAGCTGCTGCGCGGCATCCAGGAGGTCGTCGGCAGCTACTACAAGCTGTCGCTGTCTATGACGGTCAGCGGCAGCTGCGACAGCCATGTCGGCATTACCGAGCGGTACGGCGAGGCGATCCGGCTGTCGCAGTACAAGCTGCTGCTCGGCCATCGTGCGATCATCACGCCCGAAGCGGTCGATGAGCGTGCCCGGGAGGCGGAGTACGAATTCCCTGCGGAAGCGGAAAAGAAGCTGGTCGAGAGCATCCGCGCGAATCACCCGGAGGAGTCGGAGCGGGCGGTCGAGCTGATGCTGGACCGGCTGACCGGTTGCCAGTACGACCATATCGTGCACGGCATTCTGCATCTGGTCGACCTGCTGAAGTCGGCTGTGCGCGATCTGAACCGCAACCGCATCGTGTCGCTGCCCGTCGATCTCGGCTCGCTCAGCCGGGAGGCGCTGGAGAAGGAGACGATGGAGGATGTTCGCGAGCTCATCCTCGGCGTCTGCCGCGAGGTGCATGACAAGCTGAGCCGGGCAGACGGGGACAAGAACGCCGCGCTGACCGACGCGATCAAGGAGATGATCGAGGCGAACTACAAGGACAGCAATCTGAGCCTCCAGGGGATCGCCGCGATGCTGCACCTGACGCCGGCCTACGTCGGCCGCATCTTCAAGACGAGCGAATTCGTGTCGGTCGGCGAATACATGAACGAGGTGCGGCTGCGGCACGCGCAGGCGTATCTGGAGACGAAGGGCTTCAGCATCAAGGAAGTGATGGAGCTGGTCGGTTACGTGAACGAGAGCACCTTCTTCAAGCTGTTCAAAAAGACGTTTGGCGTCACGCCGAAGGAGTATCGGCTGAAGAAGGTGCTGGAGTAGGGGGGGCTGGTGAGGCGATGGCTTGAGGCGTGGATCGCCATCGCCTGCACTAGGAGAGGCGATCGGCTACGCCCGTATGCGTGGAGCGCCATCGCCTGCACTAGGAGAGGCGATGGGCCTCGCTCGTATGCGTGGATCGCCATCGCCTGCACTAGGTGAGGCGATGGGCCTCGCCCGTATGCGTGGATCGCCATCGCCTGCACTAGGAGAGGCGATGGGCCTCGCTCGGGCACGCGGAGCGCCATCGCCTGCACTAGGAGAGGCGATGGGCCTCGCTCGTATGCGTGGAGCGCCATCGCCTGCACTAGGAGAGGCGGTGGGCGCAGGTTTGTAGAACCGGGCGCTGGTTAAAATGCCAGTAAAACTTGCCATGGTTTTTATTTGCATGTTATGATTTTAATATAATAACTGCCTGAAGCACAGGTCGTTCACTCCGAAGATTCGGATGAGCGGCCTATTTTATTTTCCGGGAGGTTACGGAGATGTCGGATGTGTTGTTTGAGAAAGCTTATGATGAATGGATGTTTCGTGTAATGCGCCAGAGCACCGGAGAGAGGAAACGGAGATTACAGGACATGGACCATTACAACGAACGTTTATTACTCAAGAATATGTGGTGGCCCGCCATCGGTAACTTCGATCATCTTCATCCCGAGTGGGAAGTATCTGATTTTAAAGATGGGAGGCGATTTGTCGACTTTGCCTATATGCCCTTTGGCCTACATGTCGGATTAGTTCTAGAAGCTGATGCTTTCGGAACGCATCTTCGCGATGTGAGCCGCTTCAGGTTCGGCGATAATTTGGAGAGACAGAATCACTTGTTAATGGATGGCTGGCATATGCTCCGGTTTTCAAGAGACGATTTGTTGGAAAAGCCCAAAAGATGTCAGCAAACGTTGCTTGCGGCACTTTCTGCGTGGGGATACGGTGCAGGGAAAGAAGTAGAGTCATTGACACTGTATGAGCGGGCGATTCTCCATTGGATTGGGAGACAAACGAGCCTGATCAAGCCAGTAGACGTCATAGGCACTTTAAAGATCAGCTTTAAACATACGACAATCAGCCTGAAGTCGCTCGAAATGAAAGGTTACTTGAAAGCCAACCGCTCAGCACAGGGGAAAATTATGAGCTATATGGTCATGCCGAAGTCACAAAAAATAAACTAATCAAAACGAATTGAGCTTCAGCCATCGCCTTCCCTAGGAGAGGCGATGGGGCTCGGAGCGATGCGTATGGAGCCATCGCCTTCCCTAGGAGAGGCGATGGGGCTCGGAGCGATGCGTATGGAGCCATCGCCTTCCCTAGGAGAGGCGATGGGGCTCGGAGCGATGCGAATGGAGCCATCGCCTTCCCTACGAGAGGCGATGGGTCTAACGCAACAAAGCGACCGCCTCCCGGCGGTCGCCCCTGCTTCGCCTATCGGCGTTACCTCAAGCCTTTGCCCTTCAGGAATGCGTCCCATTGCCCGGCGACATCGGCTTCGTACTTCTCGAGGCCGGAGGCTTTGAGCTTGTTCTCGAACTCGGGGAGCATCTTGCCCGGATCGACGGCGCCGGTCTCGAGCGCGGTCAAGTATTCGTTTTTGACGGCATTGATGTTCGCGCCCTCTGCTTTGACCTTTTCTTCGTTGAAGGAAAATCCGTTGCTGGCCGGCACGATGGCGCTGTCGTTAAGCTGGATCGTCTTTTCCCAGGTGTCGGGGTCCATGCCCGGCTTCAGGTAGGCGTTGAACTGGTTGCCGAATACCCAGTCGCCGTTGGGCGCATAGCCGGAGCCTTCGATCGGTGCGATGAACTTGTCGTCGGTCTTCGTGTAGTGCTTGCCTTCGATGCCGTTGCAGATGAGGTTATACAAATACTTGTCGGTGTTGAGCAGGTTGATCAGCATGAGCGCGCGCTCGGGATTTTTGGAGTTTTTGTTGATGACATGCATGGCGCTCGCGATGCCGGTGAAGTAGCTGTCCGAGATCGGCACGTAGACGACATCGTTGCCGCCGTTGATCGCCTTCTCGCCGATCTCTCCGCCCGGCTTGGACGTGAATTCGATCGATACGGCGACATTGCCTTTGCCCTTCAGGTCGTTGATATTCTGAAGTACGGGCGCGTCCTTGTTGATGTAGCCGGCCTGGTACCAGCTATGCAACGTTTGGTAAAAGTCTTTTTTGACTTCGAGCGAGTCGATCATGCCGATCATGGCGTAGGACGAATCGTCCTTTTTGTACCCGACGCTGGCACCGTCCGGCGCTACGGCGTTCGGGTCGACGAACAGGCCGTTGGAGTTCTGGGCGAGACCGAGCGGGACGATGCCCTTCTCGTTTTCCTTGAGCGTCTTCAGAAACGGCTCGATGTCCTTGTACGAGTGGATCGTGCTGACGTCGAGATTGTACTTGTCGATAAACCGTTTTTGGATGATCAGACTCTTCTGCTTGGCGGCGATCTGGTAGATCGGGAAGCCGTACACCTTGCCGTCCGCGGCCTTCATGTCCGGCCAGAACTTGTCGGGGATGTTGGCGCGCGCATCCGGCGCGTACTTCGCGATCATGTCGTCGGGCAGCTCGAGATAAGCGCCCTTGTCGATATAAGGCTGGTAGTTGCCGAGCCAGCCTTTGGAGCTCCAGGCGATGTCGAAGTTTTCGCCGGCCGCCAGCATGGCGTTCAGCTTCGGCTCGTACTCGTCGAATGTCAGCGGTTTCAAGTCGACGGTCGCGTTGATTTTATCCTTCAGGTACTTGTTGATCTCGTCGTTGACGAGCTTCTGGTCGGGGCCGGGATTGGCGGCGACGGGGTAGATGAAGGTGAGCTTCGCCTCCGGCAGCTCCGCCGAAGTCGGCTCGGCGCTTGCGGACGCGGAGCCGGAAGCACTCGCCGTCGCCGAGGCGCTGCCGCTGTCTGTGGCGCTGGGACTGGCCGTATTGTTATTGTTGTCGCCGCAAGCTGCGAGCGCAGCCATCGAGAGCAGCAGCATGTATTGCGGAATCCGTTTTCCTTTTCTCATCTCGGAACCCTCCATTATGATGACCCTATTATTAATACGCCAAGCGATCCTGTCTGACCTGCTGCCGCCTAACGACGATCACCTCCTTCAAGTGGTGACGGCAGCCTTATGGTGAATCCGGCTCTAGCCTTTGAGCGAGCCGACCGTAATGCCTTTGACGAAGTATTTTTGGAAGAAAGGAAAAACGATCAGCATCGGCCCGCTGGCGACGATCGCCATCGCCATCCGCACGGACAGCGTAGGGAACTGGGCGAATTGGAGCTTGTCGGATATTTGCGCCATCGGCGAATTCGCCAAGAACTCGGCCTGCGACAAAATGCGGACGAGCAGCAGCTGCAGCGGAATGTACTTGTCGTTGTCGATGAATAGCAGCGCGTTGTACCATTCGTTCCAGTAGCCGAAGGCGATGAACAGGCCCAGCGTAGCGAGCGCCGGCGTCGAGAGCGGGAGGATGATCCGGAAGAAGATGCGGTACTCGCGCGCCCCGTCGATTTTGGCCGACTCGATAATCTCGGGCGAGATCTTGTCGAGGAAGCCCTTCATGATCATGATGTTGAACGGACTCATCAGCGCCGGGATAATCAGGGCGGCCAGCGAGTTTTTCAGATGCAGGTACTGTGTCATGAGAATGTAGAAGGGGATGAGGCCCCCGTTGAACAGCATCGTGAAAAAAACGTAAAACGTAAGCGGCCGGTTGTACCGGAAATCCCTGCGCGAGATCGGGTAGGCCATGAGCGCGGTCAGCAGCAGCGAGAGAACCGTCCCGATGACCGTGATCATGATCGTGACGCCGTAGCCGCGCAGAATCGTATCCGGCTTCTCGAACACGATCCGGTAGGCTTCTCCGCTCCCTACCCTGGGGATGAACTGGTAGCCGAATTCGTACAAGCTGTCCTCCGACGACAGCGAGATCGAGATGACCAGGATGAACGGGGCGACGATAAGCACACAGACGACGATAAAGAAGACGTTGATGAACAGGTTGTTCGATTTGGCAGTCATGGCTGGATCACCTCCGTTTAGAAAAGCGCGTTGTCCCGATCGATCCGGCGTACGATGTAGTTGGCCGACACGACGGTGACGAGTCCGACGACCGACTGGAGGAAACCGACGGCGGCGGCGGCGTTGATGTCGCCCAGCTTCGTCAGTGCGCGGTATACGTAAGTATCGATGATATCCGTCGTCGGGAAGTTCGGCCCGACATTGTTCGGAATGAAGTAGTGCAGACCGAAGTCGCCGCGGAAAATGTTGCCGAGTCCGAGAATAAACAAAATGATGACGAGCGGCTTGAGCAGCGGCAGCGTGATCCGGGTCATCATCTGAATGCGAGTGGCGCCGTCGAGCTTGGCGGCCTCGTAGTATTCGGTGCTGATCCCCGTCATGCCGGCATAGTAGACGAGCGTCGAGAAGCCGACGCCTTTCCACAGCGCGATCAGCGGCAGAATATAAATCCAGGGCCCCGTCTCCAGATACCAGTTGTGCGTGGGCAGCCCGAGGAATGCGAGCACCTTGTTCGCGAAGCCGTTCTCGAAGTCGAGGAACGCATTGCCGATATAGCCGACGAGCACCATCGACAGGAAGAAAGGAAGAAACATCACGGTCTGATAAATCTTCATCAGCCGCCCCGACAGCTCGTTGAGCAGGAGAGCGAGGATAAGCGCGGCGATCGTGCCCGTGATGATGTAAGCGAAGTTGTAGAGAAGCGTGTTGCGGATAATCCGGTACGCGTCCTGCGCCTTGAACAAAAACTCGAAGTTGCGGAACCCGACCCACGCGCTGCCGAATATACCCTGGTCGTACCTGAAGTTTTTAAACGCGAGAATCAGTCCGATCATTGGCAGATACGCGATGACAAGCTTGAATAGGATGCCGGGCAGCGCGAGTACGACGAGCTCCTGATTTTTGCGGAACAGCCGAAGCTCGTTGCGGAGCCAGCCGCCGGTCTTCGCCTGCGTCTTGCCAGGGACGGGGGAGTCCGCGGCGCTCAGCTTGACCGGTTCTGTCTTGGCCATGGGATTCACCTCCATCTTGGATATGACCCCATCATGCCATGAGCGGCCGGCCGAATATACGATTCGATGTTCGAATAACTGTCCGCGGCAGGTGTATTAATTGCGAATTCATATGCTTATTGGGAAAAAGGAGCGGAATCGCGAGCTGCGGCGGCGAGAAAAACGCAAAAAGAACGAAGCGAGCTATCCTCGGCTTCGTTCTTGCAAAGTGGCGGGGGCGAATAAGAATGTGCCACATCTTTATTTCGCCGGATGTGCCGCAGCTGCGCCGAATAAGAATGTGCCACATCTTTATTTCGCCGATCGAGCCGCAGCTCCGCCAAATAAGAATGTGCCACATCTTTATTTCGCCGGATGAGCCGCAGCTGCGCCGAATAAGAATGTGGCACATCTTTATTTCGCCGGATGCGCCGCAGCTGCGCCAAATAAGAATGTGCCACATCTTTATTTCGCCGGATGAGCCGCAGCTGCGCCAAATAAGAATGTGGCACATCTTTATTTCGCCGATAGAGCCGCAGCTCCGCCGAATAAGAATGTGGCACATCTTTATTTCGCCGATCGAGCCGCAGCACCGCCGAATAAGAATGTGCCACATCTTTATTTCGCCGAATGAGCGGCAGCACCGCCAAATAAGAATGTGGCACATCTTTATTCCGCCGGATGAGTCGCAGCACCGCCGAATAAGAATGTGCCGCATCTTTATTCCGCCGGATGAGCCGCAGCTCCGCCGAATAAGAATGTGCCACATCTTTATTTCGCCGATCGAGCCGCAGCTCCGCCGAATAAGAATGTGCCACATCTTTATTTCGCCGATCGAGCCGCAGCTCCGCCGAATAAGAATGTGCCACATCTTTATTTCGCCGGATGAGCCGCAGCTGCGCCAAATAAGAATGTGGCACATCTTTATTTCGCCGGATGAGCCGCAGCTGCGCCAAATAAGAATGTGGCACATCTTTATTTCGCCGATCGAGCCGCAGCACCGCCGAATAAGAATGTGGCACATCTTTATTTCGCCGGATGAGCCGCAGTCCCGCCGAATAAGAATGTGCCACATCTTTATTTTGCCGATCGAGCCGCAGCACCGCCGAATAAGAATGTGCCACATCGCTATCCGCCGTCCCGGTGGCCGCGCCGTCCCGCTTCCCCGCCCGCTCTATGACGTATCCCCCTCGTTCAGGAGGATATCGACCGCTTGATCCGGTATTCCTTCGGCGTGCTGCCGAACTTGCCTTTGAACAACCGGAAAAAGTAGCTTTGGTTCGAGTAGCCGCATTGGTCCATGATCTCCGCGATCGTACCGTCGGTCTGCAGCAGCAGCTGACGTGCGTGGGACAGGCGGACCTCGTTGATGTAGTCGGTCACCGTCGTGCCGCATTGGTCCTTGAACAGTTTGCCGACATAGGCCGATGTCAGCTTGACGCTTGAAGCGATCGACTGCTGGCTGAGGTTCGGGTCCTGGAACTTCTGCTCGATGAGCGCCTTGACCGTGCCGACGATCCATTCGTAGCGCTCCGCGCCGGGCGCGCGCTGCGCCTCGCAGATTTGCGCGCATACGGACAGGAACGACAGATAGATGTCATCGAGACTCCGGTCGCCCTCGGTAATTCGCGGGATCTGCTCGGGATCGACGGGGAGCGACGCGAGTCTGTTGTTGATCATGTCGGCCGCCGTATTTTTGATGGCCCAGGCGAGATCGGATACGGCCCGCTTCATGTCGTCGTACTGGAATTCGGACAGCAGCGCGAACGCTTTTTCCAGCTCGGCGCCCGCGTTCGTCGGCTGTCCTTTTTTCAGCGCCTCCGTCAATCTGCGCTCGATATCCGAAGGCAGTGTCCGCCGGCCGCCGGACAGATGGCCGCGTATGTCCGCCGGCGCGATGATCGACCGGTAGCCTTTGGCGAACATATACAGGCTCAGCTGGTACGACTGGCGGTAGGCGGCGGACAGCTGGCTCAGCCTGGAGACGGGATCGCCGATGCCGCATGTGAGCGACAGCCCGTAGTACCGCTCGAGCGTTGCCTGAATGTCCGCCACGATCGGACGGGCCGTATCGGCTGCGCCTGCGCCCGCCTCGCCTCCGGACAGCAGCAGCACCGCATGACCGTCCTGCATGTCGACGGCCTCGCATCGGTACGTCCCGGCCATATGCTCCTGGGCGATATTGAGGATGGCGAAGGCATGCAGCCGCCTGACGGACGAGGACGTGGCGCGCTCATAGTCCGCGTACCGGTCAATGCGCAGTACGCATACGAAGTACGGGCCAACATCTGCGATATGAAGCCCGTGCCGCTCGATCAGCTGCGCCATATCCGCCTCGGGGATGCTGCCGCCGTCCGTCAGGAATGTGCGCACATAGTGCTTGCGTACGATCTGCTCGGAGCTGATCTCCCGCAGCTGCTCGGACAGCCGCATCACATTGTCGCCCATGAGATCGAGCTCGTTCGCGGCGCCGTCGCCCGCCTCGCCCTTAAGATGGGGCCGGATGCGGCGCAGCATCGCGTCGATCGGGCCGTACAGCTTGAAGGACAGCCAGAACGACACGGCCGCCGCGACCAGCAGAAAAGCGACCGTGACGAGCAGCGCCTTCTCGCGCGTCGCCGTCACTTCCTTCATAAGCGGGGCGTAGGGCTGAATATACACAATTGTCCAGTCCCCGATGCCCTTCATATAAGTAACGATGCTTTTCCCCGCACCGGCGTCGCCAACCACGAAGCCCGAGGCCGCAGCAGCCGCCGCATCGCCAGAGCCTGAACCTGAACCTCTGCCTCTGCCGCCGACCAGCGCCGTCACGGCCGCCGGGTCCGGCGCGTAGACGTCCGCCGACTGCCCGTCCGACAGCAAGCGGCCGTCCGGCGTCCGGATATAGATCGCGCCCTGGCCGGCGCTGCCCGCTCCGTTCATCCTGCGCAGGCTGTCGAACACCCAGTCCGGCTTGATGTACAGAATCAGCGCCGACTCCGTGCCGGCGTACGGCTTCAGCACATCGGTCACGACGAAGGCGAACGCATCGACGGCTCCGGCCTCGTCGCCGCTCAGACTGACCGGGATGAGCCGCGAAGTCGGGAGCGGCGCCGGCGACCGGAGCAGCCAGTCGAGCATCCGGCGTTTGGTGATGCCCCCGTCCACGAGGAATTCGCTCGACGAGCCGTACAGCTCCCCGCTGCTCGCATTGTAGACCGCCATCGAATGCAGGAAAGAGGAGCTCTCCATCAGCTTCGCCATCTCGTTGTACCCGCGAATATAGTCCATCTGGGGGAGCGGCTCCGAATACATGAGCGGGATCAGATAGTTGTCGCCGTATGCGAAGGTGGACAGCCGCACGATGATCTCGTTCATATACGACAGATTGTATTGAATCTGCGTCAGCACCTTCAGATTGGAATCCTCCTGCACGCTGCGCACGGATCGCTCGAGCACGTAGGAGTTGACGACGGACAAGCCGGTCAGGATGAGCGCCATGGCGATCATGATCGAGAATAGTACGCGCTGGAAGTATCGCCGGGACTTGTAGAACCCGATCCCTCTCATGGCATCCTGCTCCTTTCCGCTGCAAGTTACTGATTTCTCTATTTTTAAATGGAATCGAACCGGATTGCAACCGGTTTCTTCAAATCATTTGCGAGTTCTCCATCCGGAGGAACCGGAGCTTTTGACGATTTTCATAGCCCGCGAAGCTTGTTTTTCTTACTTTGTATAGTTTATCGGACGCGCGATCCGTGGCACGATGTTGTTACGAAGGAGGTGAGCGCGTCGCCGCCGAACATAAAGCCTGCAGCGCAGGCATGCGATACGGAGCGAGCAGAATCATACCAAACGATGAGAAAAGAGGGATTTTTACGATGCCAACGAACAACGGCGTGTTCGCGGGATGGAAGCGCAAGGCGACAGGCGCCCTGTGCGCGCTGACGCTGCTGGCCTCTGTCGTTCCGGCCCCGGCGGCATTTGCCGCCACGATTAATGTAACCGCTTACGGTGCGAACGGCGGAGACAGCGCCGACGACCTGACGGCCATCCAGAACGCGATCAACGCGGCGGCGAGCGGGGACACGGTCTATGTTCCATCGGGCACGTACTACCTGTCAGGCAGCCTCCAGGGCAAGACCGGCATCAAGCTGCTCGGCCAGGGCCGGGACACGACGATTCTCAAGTACAACGGCACCGGGACCGGCGCCATGGTCTCGCTGAACAATACGAACAACGTCGAGATCGGCGCGCTCACGCTGGATGCCAACAACAGCACGACGCTCGATGCGGGCATCTGGAGCGAGCCGGGCAGCGGACACAACATTCACGACAACCGCATCAAAAATCTGGCCAAAACGTCCGGCTTCGCGCCGTTCGGCATCCTGATGTCGGCGTCTCCGAACGTGACGATCAAAAACAACGACTTCTCGAACATGGGCACCGGCTCGATGTGGGGCGCGGCGATGCGGGTCGGCTGGGGCTCCAATGCGCCGGTCATCGAAGGCAACACGATCGCGAACACCGGACGCGGCGGCATCTTCGTCAACGACGGCGTCGACGGCGCGGTCATCCGCAACAACGTCATCACCGGCTCGGGTATTTTCAACGAAGGACTCGGCATCGAGCTGCATACGAATGTCAACCACTCGATTGTGGAGGACAATCAGGTCGATCACTGGCTGTCCGTCGTCCGCTCCGAATACAACGCGATCCGGCGCAACACGGTGCATACGACCGACAACACGGTCAAGGGCATCGGGCTCGAGATCATGTCCAACCATTCCGTGACGTCCGACAACCTGGTCGACGGCGGCCAGCAGGTCGGCATGCAGCAATCGCCGGGCACCGGCTACCAGCTGTGGAACTACAATACGATCAAAAATATCGTGATGTGGGGCATGCAGCTGCAGGGTGAAGGCACGGGAGAGACGGAGCAGTTCCAATACTTCTATAAAAATACGATCAAGGACGGCCCGATCGGCAACCCCGCAGCCGCCTATCCCGGCTACGACGGCAATGCCGTCCGCATCCACGGCAACTCGAAAAACATCACCTTCGACAGCAACACGATCACGAACAACGGCCGCAAAGCGATCGAGATCACGACGGCTTCGGGCACGGACCGCATCAGCTTCGTCAACAACATCATCACGAACAACGGCGGCCCGTCCATCGACCAGTACCCGTCGTCTGCGTCGGATCTCGAATGGTCGAACAACACCGTCACCGGCAACGGCACCAACACCCAGCTGACGAGCCGCGGCTTCTCGGGCGACGCCAAGCCGACCGCGAACTTCACCGCGCCGACGAGCGTGCAGCTCGGACAGCCGGTCACGTTCACCAACACGTCGTCCGACAACGGCTCGATCGCCGAGAACCTGTGGGACTTCGGCGAAGGCGTGCCGGTCACGACCGTCAGCCCGACCTACACGTATCAGAAGGCCGGCAACTACCGCGTATCCCTCGTCGTCTGGGACAACACGGGACGCGCCAATATCAAGGAGCAGACGATCAACGTCTACTCGGGACCGCCCGACACGACGGCCCCCAGCGCACCGACGAGCCTGACGGCATCGTCCAAGTCCAATGTGACGGTCAACCTGTCCTGGACCGCGTCCACGGATAACGTCGGCGTCATCGGCTACGACGTCTACCGGAACGGCTCGCTGCTCGGCTCCACGACCGGCGCGACGACGTACAACGTGACCGGGCTCACGCCGAGCACGACGTATACGTTCGCCGTCAAGGCGAGAGACGCGGCCGGCAACGTCTCCGCCGCCAGCAACACGCTGTCCGTCACGACCGACGCGGGCGACACGCAGGCGCCGACGGCGCCGACCGGCCTGACGTCGACGGCGAAGACCGACACGAGCATCACGCTGACCTGGACCGCTTCCACCGACAACATGGGCGTGACCGGCTACATGGTGTACAACGGCTCCACCCAGATCGGCTCCACGACCGGCGCAGTATCGATCACGCTGACGGGACTCAGCCCGAGCACGGCGTACACGCTCACGGTCAAGGCGAAGGACGCCTCCAACAACATCTCGGCCGCGAGCAATGCGATCACGGTCACGACGAACCCGCTCGCGAACTGGGTGAACTGCGCGGGCGAGAACAATCCGTGCAACTTCACGGGCACGAAGGAAGTGCGCTACGGCGCGAACGGCAGCTACGCTTACGGCACGTACACGAGCACCGTCATGTGCTCGAACAACGGCTTCGGCGTCGACCCGGCGCCCGGCTACTACAAGACCTGCGACGTCAACATGGCGAGCGGCGGCAGCGGCACCGATACGCAGGCGCCGACGGCGCCGACCGGCCTGACGTCTCCGTCCAAGACGTCCAGCAGCGTCAGCCTGTCGTGGACGGCCTCGACGGACAACGTCGGCGTGACCGGCTACAACATTTACAACGGCAGCACGCTCGCAGGCAGCACGACCGGCGCCACGACCTACACCGTGACGGGCCTCGCGGCCAGCACGGCCTACACCTTCACCGTCAAGGCGAAGGATGCCGCCGGCAATCTGTCGGCTGCCAGCAGCACGCTGTCGGTGACGACCAGCGCGCCTGCCGGAGATACGCAGGCGCCGACGACGCCGACCGGCCTGACGTCTCCGTCCAAGACGGCGAACAGCGTCAGCCTGTCGTGGACGGCCTCGACGGACAACGTCGGCGTGACGGGCTACAACATTTATAACGGCAGCACGCTCGCCGGCAGCACGACCGGCGCGACGACGTACACGGTGACGGGCCTCGCGGCCAGCACGACGTACAGCTTCACGGTCAAGGCCAAGGACGCGGCCGGCAATCTGTCGGCGGCCAGCAGCGCGCTGCCTGTGACGACCAACGCTTCCGGCGGCACGACGCCGACCGGCACGATCATCCGCGAGTACTGGACCGGCATCAGCGGTCCGACCGTCGCCAGCATCCCGCTGACGACGACGCCGACCGGCACGGCCGTGCTGACCAGCTTCAAGGGGCCGACGAACTGGGGCGACAACTACGGCGACCGGATTCGCGGCTACATCGTCCCGACGGTGACCGGCACGTACCAGTTCGCCATCGCCGGCGACAACAACAGCGTGCTGTACCTCAGCACGGACAGCACCGAAGGCAACAAGGTCAAGATCGGCGAAGTCGTCGATTGGACCAATGAAGAAGAGTGGGCGCGCAACGCCTCCACGCAGCAGTCCGGCTCCATCACGCTGACGGCCGGCCAGCGCTACTACGTGGAAGTACTGCACAAGGAAGAGGGCGGCGGCGATCATGTCGCGGTCGGCTGGAAGACGCCGGGCGCCAACTCGTTCGTCGTCATCGACGGCGCTTATCTCGCGCCGCTGCAATAATCGAATCTGCCTGATCTGACGGAGGCAGCCGGCAAGCGGAGCATGACGGGCCGCCTGTCGGCTGCCTCGTGGCGGTGAAGGGGCATGACGGCATATGCCTGGGAGGAGAGGACCGAGATGGACGATTGGAAAAAGGAACCCGCGGACGGCGGGAGCGACAGCATGGTACGGGAATATGTCGGGTGTGAGGGCGGCGACGTCAAGCAAATCCACGTCGCTGCAGGCGGCACGGGCGACGCGGCGGACGGCAGCGCGGCGCGTCCGTACCGTACGATACACGCCGCGCAGGCCGCCGCCCGCGGGCTGGCCGCAGACGGCTACGCAGGGCGGATCGAGGTCCGCATCGGCGCAGGGCTGTACGCGCTGCCGGAGCCGCTGCGCCTCGGCAGCGCGGACACGGGCGGCGGGCGCTGCACCGTCGCGTACAGCGGCGGCACAGCGGGCGACGCCGGCGCGCCGCTGCCCGTCCTGAGCGGCGGCGTCGCGATCGCCGGCTGGGAGCCGTGGCGGGACGGCATCTGGCGGGCGCCGCTGCCCGCGGGCGTTCGACCGCGCACACTGTACGCGGACGGCGTCCGCATCGCCAAGGCGCGGCTGCCGGCCGCCGGCTATTACGAGACGGCCGCCGCCGAGCCGGGCGGCCAGCGGGACGGCATCGTCGCCGGGGATATCCCGGCGGACGACGCGGCGGCGTTCGAGGCCGCCGCCCGGGAGAGCGCGGCCCTGCAGGCATTCGTATGGCCGGGCGAGGGCGAGTGGAACTGGTTTTCCGAGACGATCCCCGTCCGCGGCATCGACCCGGCGACCCGGCGAATCGCCTTCGCTCGTCCGGCCACCTGGGGCATCGGCGGCGGCTCCCGCTATTATTTACAGGGCGCGCTCGCTTTTTTGCGGGCGCCGGGCCAGTTCCATGTCGACGAGGCCGCCGGCATGCTTTACTATCGGCCGGTGTCGGGGACACCGCTTGAGCAGCGCATCGTCGCGCCGCTGCTGCACCGCCTGGTCGAGATCGTCGGGGACGGCGAGGACCGTCCCGTCTCCGGCATCGCCGTCCGCGGACTGGAACTCGCCTGCACCGACTTTTACGACGATTACCGGATCGTCTCGGACGAGGAGGCCGCCAACACCGAGCCCGACGATCAGCGCCACGGGCTGGTCTACATCCGCGACGCCGACGGCGTGGAGATCGACGGCTGCCGGCTCCTCCTGTCCGGCTCCTCCGGCGTGTTCCTCGACCGCTGCGCCCTGAACGTCAAGCTAACGCACAACTTCATCGGCCACGTCGGCCAACACGGCATTTACGCCGTAGGCTACGCGCCGGGAGAGGGCAGCTTCGCGCTGCCTTCCGACGCCGATCTGAACAAGGGGCATCTGATCGCGGACAACGAGATCGTGAACGGCGGCGAATTGGTCGGCCACGGCGCGGGCATCCAGCTCTATCAGTGCGGCGGCTGCGACATCGCCCACAACCGCATCGCCCATATGCCCAGATACGGCATCTCGATGAAGGGCGTGCGCCAGGGCACGATGCCGGCTTCGTTGTGGGGCATTGCGGTCACCTGGGACAATCACTACGACTTTTTGTTCGCGCGGGACAATCTGATCCGGTACAACGACATCTCGGACGTCATGACCGACAGCCAGGACGGCGGCATGATCGAGTCGTGGGGCGTGGGCCTCGGCAATCGGATACACGGCAACAGGCTGCACCACAGCGGCATCCGATTTTCGTTCGGCTTCGGCATTTATCTCGACGACGCTTCGGACGGCTTTACGGTTACGCACAACGTGCTGGATCATCTGTACAGCGCGAACACCGGCAAGCTGTGGATGGCGATATTTTCCAAGGGCATCGGCAACGTGATCGCGAATAACCTCATCGTCGACAGCCCGGACGCGGTGAACGCGATCGGCACGCAGGAGATGGTCGGCGAGGCGAACCGGGACATCGTCGTCGAGCGCAACATCGTGTCGAACTCGGGCCGCATGTACTGCTTCGTCAACTGGAGCCCGGAGCGGCTCGCGCGGGCGGACCGCAATCTGTACTGGCGCGGCGGGGCGCCGCGCATGGTGTCCGGCGAGCTGCCGGCCCCGGCGGCAGCCGTCGGCGTCAATCCCGCATGGGGCTTCGACTACGATTGGGACACTTGGCTGACGACGTCCGAAGGCCGCTTCGAAGCGAACTCGCTCGTCGCCGACCCGCTGTTCGCGGCTGGCGAGGAGGGCGGCTACCGGCTCGCTCCCGAATCGCCAGCCTACGCGCTCGGCTGGCAGGACATCGACTGGTCGCGGATCGGACCGCGGCGTCGTGCGAGCGGCAGACAGATCGGAGTTCGTCTATGACGGATATCACATCGCGGCCATGCCCTCGGGGTATAGAATAGTAACAGGATGACGGCCGGAGCCCCGACGAGGATCGACAGATCGGATCGGGGGGACGGCCTACTCTATACCGAAGGGAAGTTATGCCATGCAGCACGAGAACAAGCGTCTCCGACTCGTCGTCGTCGGCAACGGAATGGCGGGCATCAACACAGTCGAGCAGATTCTGAAGCTGTCGCCGGGCGCCTACGACATCACGGTGTTCGGCAGCGAACCTTATCCGAATTACAATCGAATCCAGTTATCATATGTGCTCGAGAAGAGTAAATCGATCGACGAGATCATCCTGAACAGCCGGGAATGGTATGCGGCAAACGGGATCGAGCTGCATACGGGCACGACGGTCGCGTACATCGATACGGCGGCGAAGACGGTGACGACATCCGACGGCGCCGCGGCGCCGTACGACAAGCTCATCATCGCGACCGGCTCCAAGCCGTTTATGCTGCCTGTGGCGGGTGTGGACAAGCAGGGCATCGTCGGCTTCCGCGACATCGCCGACTGCGAGACGATGCTGCGGGCGGCGGGCCAATACCGCAAGGCTGCGGTCATCGGCGGCGGACTGCTCGGCCTCGAAGCGGCCAAGGGGCTGCTGAAGCTGGGCATGGACGTCACGGTCGTGCATCTGATGGAGGACCTCATGGAGCGCCAGCTCGACCATACGGCCGCGCTGCTGCTGCGGCAGGAGCTTGAACTGCAGGGCCTCAAGTTCGCGATGGGCAAAAAGACGGAGGAATTCCTCGGCGAGACGCGCGTGAGCGGACTGCGGTTCAGCGACGGCACAACGCTCGATGCCGAATTCGTCGTCATGGCGGTCGGCATCAAGCCGAACGTCGAGCTGGCGAGGAGCAGCGGACTCGAGGTGAACCGCGGCATCGTCGTCGACGACCTGCTGCGCACGTCCGCCGAGGATGTGTACGCGGTCGGCGAGTGCAACGAGCACCGGGGCGTATGCTACGGTCTGGTCGCGCCGCTGTTCGAGCAGGGCGCCGTGCTGGCGAAGCATCTGTGCGGGGTGGACACCGTCCCGTACGCAGGCTCGGTCGTATCGACACAGCTGAAGATCTCGGGCGTCGAGGTGTTCTCCGCCGGCGAATTCATGGATGCGCCGGATCTGACCGTCGTGCGCATGCACGACGAATGGCGCCGCATCTACAAGAAGGTGCTGATTCGCGGCGGCAAGGTCGCCGGCGGCGTGCTCATCGGCGACAGCAGCCAGTCGGCGCGGCTGCAGCAGTGGATTCGGACGGGCACCGTCATGACCGACGACATCCATGCGACCATCATGGGGACGGCAGTCGCCCAGCCGGGAGGCGGCGCGGCGGAGCTGGCCGACGAGGAGATCGTCTGTGGCTGCAACGGCGTCACCAAGAAGATGATCGTGGACGTCATCCGCGAGCGCGACCTCACGACGGTCGACGAGATCAAGATGGCGACGGGGGCGACGCGCTCCTGCGGCGGCTGCAAGCCGGTCGTCGAGCAGATTCTGAAGCTGACGCTCGGCGACAAGTACGACTCGGCGGCGGCCAAGAAGCAGGGCATCTGCGACTGCACGACGCTCAGCCGGGACGAGGTCGTGGCCGCGATCAAGGAGAAGGGGCTCATCACTTCCAAGGAAGTGCGCTATGCGCTCGATTGGAACAACAAGGAAGGCTGCTCCAAGTGCAGACCGGCGCTCAACTATTACCTCGGCATGATCTGGCCGCAGGAGCACGAGGACGAGAAGGATTCGCGGTTCGTCAACGAGCGGATGCACGGCAACATCCAGAAGGACGGCACGTTCGGCGTCGTGCCGCGCATGTACGGCGGCGTCACGACGCCGGAGGATCTGCGGCTGATCGCGGACGTCGCGGTCAAGTACAACGTCAAGCTCGTCAAGGTGACGGGCGGACAGCGGCTCGACCTGCTCGGCGTGAAGCGGGAGGATCTGCCCGCCATCTGGTCGGACCTGGGCATGCCGTCGGGCTATGCGTACGCCAAGGCGCTGCGGACGGTGAAGACCTGCGTCGGCTCGCAGTTCTGCCGGTTCGGCACGAAGGATTCGATGGGCATGGGCATCGTGCTCGAGAAAAAGTACGAGCGGCTCGACATGCCCGCCAAGTTCAAGATGGCGGTCAACGGCTGTCCGCGCAACTGCGCCGAGTCGTCCACCAAGGATATCGGCATCGTAGGCAACGAGGGGGCCTGGGAGATTTATGTCGGCGGCAACGGCGGCATCAAGGCCCGGCTGGCCGAGCTGCTGTGCAAGGTGCGGACCGACGAGGAGCTGATCGAGATCGTCTCGGCCTTCACGCAGTATTACCGGGAGACGGGCAAGTATCTGGAGCGTACCTCCGATTGGATCGAGCGCGTCGGCCTGGAACATGTCAAGGCGGTTATCGTCGAGGATGCGGCGGGCCGCAAGGCGCTGGCGGACCGGATGGAAGCCGCGCTCGAGCGCGTGAGAGA
Source organism: Cohnella sp. 56 (assembly GCF_037963805.1). NCBI lineage: Bacteria > Bacillati > Bacillota > Bacilli > Caryophanales > Paenibacillaceae > Cohnella > Cohnella sp. 56. Next base: position 170,150 of record NZ_JAZDQE010000010.1, read on the forward strand.
GCCGTGGCAGGAGATTCTCGACAATCCGAATCTGCGGGATCGGCTGTTCGGGGAAATTAAAGTGCCGGTCGGCGGACAGACCGAGTAGGAGGCGCAGCCAACATGACGAAGAGCGAACTGGAAGCAAGCGGCTACTATCGGATCGGCGCTGTCGGCGACTTTCCGGAGCGTATGGGCAGACTTGTCCATATCGGCGCGGCCGAGATCGCCGTATTCAAGACGTCGGAGGGCGCGATTCATGCGCTCGCGAATCGCAGCCCCGGACCGCGCGGCGGCACAATCGTGGACGGCATCGTATCGGGCGACGTCCTGTACGATCCGATCTGCGACTGGCGCATCGGCCTCGCGGACGGCGCCGTGCGGGCGCCGGACCGCGGGCAGGTCGCCGTCTACCCGGTCCGGATAGTAGACGACGAAGTCTACCTGGGCCCGGTACCGGAAGCGCGGCCGCAGACGGAAGCGTAGACCAGCGGGCCGCCGAGCGGACGCAATATATAGAAGACGAAGGCGCCCCGCATGCTGCGGAGCGCCTTCATGCCGTTCACGGATACTTCACGACAGGCCACTTGACCTTGCGCAGCGAATCGAGCAGCTCCGGCGATGCGTTCAAGTTCGCCTGGACGAGGTCGCGCGGCGTGAGCGCCATCCACTGGTTGAGCGAGACGTCGGCGAAGCGGTCGCTGCGGAACATCTCGAGGAACCACAGCGTCTCGCTGCCCGTGTTCTGCACATAGTGTCCCATCGCGAACGGGACGTAGCCGACGTCGCCCGCCCGGACGTCGTACGTTCTGGCGATGCCGTTGCCGCCGAACACGGTCATCCGGCCTTGCCCCGACAAATAATATTGCCACTCGTCGTCGTTCGGATGCCAGTGCAGCTCCCGCATCGCGCCGGGCTCGATCTCGACGAGCGCGGCCGCGATCGTCCTGGCGGCCGGGAAGTTGGACGAATCGGCGATCCGTACGCTGCCCCCGGGTGTCCGCAGCGGCGGCTGGGCGAGCAGCTTGTGCTTGAACGACAGGGGCACGGCACCGTACGGGGACTCGACGGCTTCAGCCGGGAGCGGACCGGGCACCCGGTCCTCGAATATATACACTTGTCCGTCCGGCAGCCCGTCGAACGCTTCGGCGGGCACGCCGAAGTTGGCTGCCAGCACGTCCCTGGGCGTATGTGCGAACCAGTCCGAGATCGACAGCGTATTGAGGTCGGAGAAGGTGCCGTCGTCGAATACGAGCAGAAACTCGCACCCCGCCTCCAGCGCTTGAATCGAATGCGGCAGTCCGGCCGGGAAATACCACAGCTCTCCTTTTTCCACATCCGCAATGAAGTTGCGGCCCTGCGCGTCGACCGACGTGATGCGGGCGCCGCCCCAGATCATATACGCCCACTCGGCCTGCTGATGCCAGTGCAGCTCGCGCACCCCGCCGGGCACGAGACTCATATTGACGCCGGCCAGCGTCGTGGCGATCGGCAGGTCCCGCACCGTGATCTCCCTGGACCAACCGCCTTCGTTCAACTGCATATGCGTATCCGAAAACGAAAATCTCATGTTCGGCAGCAGTCCGGCGTCCGTGGCGGGCGGCACGAGCATATCCGGGTTTTGCAGATCCCTCAGCACGTCGCGCGGCCCGAAGTCGGGACCGCCCGCGCCGTCCTTGCGAACCGGCTGCGGCACTCGGCCCGGTACGGCCGGGTTGCGGGGATCGTTGGCCATCCGTCGTCAGCTCCTTTTGTATGGATGCGCAGTGAATCGTCTCGACACATATGTATGTGGTCCGGCTTGGGCCGTATGCGTGCGCCGAGTGGCCGATCGCGAGATGCAAATATCGCAACCCGAATTTTCTGTTTTGCAGAGGAGAGTGCAGATCGTGCACGTGGCGCCGGGATTGCCTGCATCCCGCATTTCCTTCGACAGCTGGTAGGAAGTTCCGGTCGGATCACCGACGACATCGTAGACGGCCTCTTCGCCAATCAGGATGCCCCCGAGGCGTTATTATGACGTCATTATTCAGCTGTCCAACGATCCGAGCTTCACGACCAGCACGACCGTCTTCAGCAACGACGCCGACAATACGGCGGGCCAGGGTGCGGGTACCGATTCGCTGTATTGGGAGACAGCCGGCGGCGAGAGCTTCACATTTTCTGCGACTACCGCGAGATATATCCGATTGTGGGCCGACGGGAATACAAAAAAACACCTCGCTGCATTATGTAGAAGTGCAGGTTTGCGGGGCTCCCGATTACGACATGGGTGCCGGAAGGCAACGCAGAAGCGGGAAAGCGCGGAGCTGCGCCCTTTCTTTTTATTCTATTTTCTTTATATATGTTGCACTAATTATTTATTAGAGTGTATTATATACAAAAAATGCACACTATATATTGCGGAGGCTATGGCATGGAGAGAGAACTGGCGCTTGAAATTGTACGAGTAACTGAACTGGCGGCGCTTGCGTCCGCACCTTGGATGGGCCGGGGGGACAAGCATCACGCCGACGGGGCGGCGACGTCCGCGATGCGCGCGATGTTCGATTCCGTATCGGTACGAGGCACCGTCGTCATCGGCGAGGGGGAGATGGACGAGGCGCCGATGCTGTATATCGGGGAAGCGGTGGGCAGCGCCCATGGGCCGGAGGTCGACGTGGCAGTCGATCCGCTCGAGGGAACCGAGATCGTGGCACGCGGGCTGAACAATGCCATGTCGGTCATTGCCGTGGCGGGCAAGGGCAGCCTGCTGCATGCGCCGGATATGTACATGGAGAAGCTCGCGGTCGGTCCGCAGCTCGCAGGCAAGGTCCGCCTGTCCGATCCGCTGGAGACGACGCTGGCTATCGCGGCGGCGGAGCTCGGCAAGCCGGTGAGGGAGCTGACGGTCATGCTGCTCGACCGCGAGCGGCACGCGAGTATCGTCAGGACGCTGCGCGACGTCGGCGTACGCATCAAATTCCTGTCGGACGGAGACGTGGCCGGCGCGCTGGCGCCTTCGTTCCCCGAAGCGGGCATCGACTTGTACGTCGGCTCGGGCGGGGCGCCCGAGGGCGTGCTGGCGGCAGCGGCGCTCCGCTGCCTGGGCGGGGAGATTCAGGGCCGTCTGATGCCTGCGGACGAGCGCGAATACGGCCGCTGTCTCGATATGGGACTGGCCGACCCGGGCAAGGTGCTGACGATGGACGACATGGTCGGCACCGGCGACGTCATCTTCGCCGCGACTGGCGTGACGCCCGGCGAGTTCATGGGCGGCGTGCGTTATCTGCCGGGCGACCGGGCGGAGACGCACTCGATCGTGATGCGGGCGAGGACGCGGACGATCAGGCATATCCGCTCGCTCCATCATCTGCCGAGCAAGCCGCTGCTGCGCGAGTTGACGGAGCGGGCCTCGCAGGAGGAGGCATCCGCTACGAATATTGCGTCATATTAATCATTCCTGTACACTATTCGTAGCCTCCGTTCCGAAGCCCGGGCTTCTCCAGGCTCGCATTATCGCGATGCGCATACGCTGGAGCATGGAGCATGGAGCATGGAGCATGGAGCATGGAGCATGGAGCATGGAGCATGGAGCATGGAGCATGGAGCATGGAGCATGGAGCATGGAGCATGGAGCATGGAGCATGGAGCAGGTGCCGCAGGGCGGAATTTGCAAACAAGCAAGGACTGCGGGGAGGGAGCACACATCGAACTGACGCCAAGGCAGTTAGCCATCATCGAACGCGTGCGCAGCCATGCCCCGATCACCGGGGATCAGATCGCAGAATTCCTCGGCGTCAGCCGTCCGACCATACGTTCGGACTTGTCCGTGCTGGTCATGCTCGGCTACCTCGACGCCAAGCCCAAGGTCGGCTACTTCCCGGGACGCCAGCTGTCCGCCGACAGCAATGTCAGAGACAAGCTCGCCGCCCTGAAGGTCAAGGATGTCATGAACAGGCCGATCGTCATCACGGAGTCGGCGAACGTGAACGACGCGGTCATCTCGTTGTTCGTTGAGAACACGGGCATTCTGTCGGTGATCGATGCGGACGGATATCTCGTCGGACTGGTCACGATCAAGGACCTGCTGAAGGTGACGCTGGGCAATCCGACCGCATCCACGATTCCGGTGAGCATGGTGATGACCCGCATCCCGCGGGTCGTGACCGTGACGCCGGACGATTCGCTGCGGGATGCGGCCAAAAAGCTGCTCGACCATCAGATCAGCGGCATGCCGGTCGTGCGTCCGGTCGACGGGGAGAGAGAGGGGCCGCGCACGCGTCTGGAAGTGCTGGGGCGAGTGTCCAAGACGACGATGACGCAGGCGCTGGTCGAGCTGACCGCTATTACATAGAAGGCAAGGATGGGGGAACCGGAATGTCTGAACAAGCGGAGCACACGATTTTCGTATGTTCGGATGCGCTCGGAGATACGGCGGAGGCGGTCGCGCGGGCGACGCTTCGCCAGTTCGCGGCCGACAAGGCGGTCATCCGGCGCTTCGGACATATCAAGTCCGAGGACGAGGTGAAGGCGATTCTGCAGGAAGCGACAGGCGGCCGGATACTCGTCGCCTACACGCTCGTACAGCCGGAGCTGCGGGACACGATGCGCGAGGAGGCCGTCAGGCTGGGCATTCGGGCCGTCGATGTGATGGGGCCGATGATGCAGGCGTTCGCCGACACGTTCAACGACGCGCCCAAGTATCAGCCGGGCCTGCTGCACGAGATGGACGAATCGTACTTCCGCAAGATCGAGGCGATCGAGTTCGCCGTGAAGTACGACGACGGCAAGGACGCGCGCGGACTGCTCAAGGCGCAGGTCGTGCTCGTCGGCGTGTCGCGGACGTCCAAGACGCCGCTCAGCATCTATCTGGCGCACAAGGGCATCCGCACGGCGAACTACCCGCTCACGATCGAAGTGAAGCCGCCCGAAGAGCTGTTCATGAAGACACCGGGCCGTCTGATGGTCGGCCTCACGATGGATCCCGAGCGCCTCACGCGCATCCGGTCCGAACGGCTCAAGGCGCTCGGTCTGCCGAGCCAGGCGAACTATGCGTCGATGGACCGGATTCGCAGCGAGATCGAGTTCGCGGACAAGATCATGGACCGGCTCGCATGTCCGGTCATCGACGTGACGGAGCGGGCGATCGAGGAGACGGCGGGATTGATACTGGAAATGCTGTAGTCGCTGGGTACCGGAGAGCGGGAGCGAGCGGTGTGGCGAGGGCGTGCGGATGGAGCGGGCAAGTGAACGCCGGCGTATCGCGCCTAAGCGCCGCGCGGCGGGAGACCGTGGCCGATAGCGGAAAAAAGTGCCGCTATGGGCGCCGCACGACGGGAGGCAGCGGCCGATAGCGGAAAAAAATTCCGCTAAGGACGCCGCACGGCGGGAGAACGTGGCCGATAGCGGAAAAAAGTTCCGCTACGGGCACCGCGCAGCGGGAAACCGCAGCCGATAGCGGAAAAAAGTTCCGCTATGGGCGCCGCGCGGCGGGAGACCGCAGCCGATAGCGGAAAAAAGTTCCGCTATGGGCGCCGTGCGGCGGGAGGCAGCGGCCGATAGCGGAAAAAAGTGCCGCTATGGGCGCCGCGCGGCGGGAGGCAGCAGCCGATAGCGGAAAAAAGTTCCGCTACGGGCACCGCGCAGCGGGAAACCGCAGCCGATAGCGGAAAAAAGTTCCGCTATGGGCGCCGCGCGGAGGGTGGCAGCAGCCGATAGCGGAAAAAAGTGCCGCTATGGGCGCCGCGCGGCGGGAGGCAGCGGCCGATAGCGGAAAAAAGTTCCGCTATCGGCGCCGCGCGGCGGGAGAACCGTGGCCGATAGCGGAAAAAAGTTCCGCTAAGGGCGCCGCGCGGCGGGAGGCAGCAGCCGATAGCGGAAAAAAGTTCCGCTAAGGGCGCCGCGCGGCGGGAGGCAGCAGCCGATAGCGGAAAAAAGTTCCGCTAAGGGCGCCGCGCGGCGGGAGGCAGCAGCCGATAGCGGAAAAAAGTGCCGCTATACATCGCGCTGACATCGCGCCGAGCGCGCGAGGAAGCGACCGGAGAACGCGGCGGGGCGCCGAGAAGACTTTTCTGCATCCGATCGCAATTAAGCTTGATAATCATTATCAGCCCTGTTATAATTCAAAAAGAAAAGAAGGAACCGGCGAAGTTCCTTCTCATCTTCAAGCGATTATTGAATTTACTTACTTAACTTCGAATGTGCCGCAGTCCGTCTCTTCGGACTTGGCAGGCTCCTTGCGGCTGTGCATAGTGACGAAGATCGTCTCTGCGCTGCAGCGGTTCTCTTCCGCCCAGAAGCGGCAGGAGTTGACTTCACAACGAACGTCCTTAGCCATGTTGTTCACCTCGCTCTCGCGAGCCGACACATCGAATATGAACGTACCCGGTCAAGTTGGCGCTTGTCCGTGATCGCGACCTCCTTCGCAGAAGGGGGATATTCGACTATCGACGGGATTTATTCTTTTATATACTACCAGATATGCTCGTCCGAATCAATTTATGTGTTGCGACGAGATCGGATGATGGAATATTGACAAATATAGTTGCGGATGATATCTTTAAATCAAGAATTATGAAATAAAGAGTAATCGCGCTCGGGGTGAATAAAATGACGGATAATCAAACGCCAAACAAAGACGTATCGCTCAAATTGTTCGTCGTATTGTCCAAGGCTTATCGGAGTCTGATGGACAAGGCGATGCGGGATATGCGGGACAATGGTCTCAGTCCGTCGGAGTTCGGTATTCTCGAGGTGCTCTACGCCAAGGGCCGCACGCCGATCCAGCAGATCGCGGGCAAGATTCTGCTCACGAGCGGGACGATGACCTACAATATAGACAAGCTGGAGAGCAAAGGTCTGATCCGAAGAGTGCTTAGCAAGGAGGACCGCCGTGTGGTGTTCGCAGAGCTGACCGGGCAGGGAGAAGCGTTGTTCGACGATATTTTCCCGAGGCATGCGGACAAAATACAGGGCATGATGGGTGTCTTGACCGAAAATGAGCAGCAAGAGGCGATCAGACTGCTGAAGCGGCTCGGCAAGGGCGGCGCGGACTAGCGCGGACTGCCCGCAACCGCGCAGTACATGCTGGCTGCCGGAGCGCCTGTCGTCTCATCTGGCCGACCACGCTCTACCCGCGATAGTCAGCCGCACTGCGTGCCCTAGTCCGCATTCGTCGCAATATTTTCCGAAGATCCACATTCTACTCAATCCGGGAGGTCGAACGATATGGAACTGAAGCTCAAGGGTATTCACCACGTGTCCGCCATCACGGGGACCGCGGCAGGCAATGTCGACTTCTACACGAAGGTGCTCGGCATGCGGCTGGTCAAAAAGACGGTGAACCAGGACGACACGTCGGTCTATCATTTGTTCTACGGGGACGAGCGGGGGAATCCGGGCACGGAGCTTACCTTCTTCGAATTCCCGAACGCCTGGCGCAGCCGGCCGGGCACGAGCAGCATCTCGTCGGTCTCGCTGCGCGTGCCGGGCGATGCAGCGCTGAATTATTGGCATCATCGCTTCGTGCAATACGAAGTGGACCACGACGATATTACGGAGCGCGCCGGGCGTCTGACGCTGGCGTTCCGCGATCCGGAGGGGCAGCGACTGATGCTCGTCTCGGACGAGCACGACACGGGCATCGCCGGCGGCAAGCCTTGGGTCAAGGCCGATGTGCCGGCGGAGTACGGCATCGTGGGTCTCGGCCCCGTGCAGCTCACCGTCTCGCGCGCCGAGCGCACGGAGCGGGTGCTGACACAGCTGATGGGCTATACGAAAAAGGGGCAATACGCCTCGGCGATTGCCGGCCAGCCTGACATCGTCGTCTACGAGACGGGCGAAGGCGGCAGCGGCACGGAGATCCATCTGGAGGAGCGCAGCGACCTGCCGCAGGAGCGGCAGGGCATCGGAGCGGTCCACCATGTCGCCTTCCGCGTCGACGACGAAGCGGAGCTGCGCGCCTGGATCGACCGGGTGGGTGCGGCCGGCCTCGCCCATTCGGGCTTCGTGGACCGGTTTTACTTCAAATCGCTCTACTTCAGAGAGGCCAGCGGCATTCTGTTCGAGCTGGCGACGGACGGACCGGGCTTCGATACGGACGAATCGCTGGACGCGCTCGGCGAGTCGCTCGCGCTGCCGCCGTTCCTCGAGCCGCACCGCGCGCGCATCGAAGCGGGACTCAGGCCGATCGGCACGGGAAGCCCGAGCTGAATCTGTATCGACATTCCGAGAGAGAGGGAGGGATTGCGTATGATTCACTTTTATGAGCCGGGAAGCCGTCAAGATGCGCCGACGCTGCTGCTGCTGCACGGTACGGGCGGCTCGGAGCGGGATCTGGTCGGCATAGGCCGGATGCTCGACCCCGAAGCCGGACTGCTGGGCGTCCGCGGCAACGTATCCGAGCGCGGCATGGCCCGCTTTTTCCGCCGGATCGCCGAGGGCGTATTCGACGAGGAGGATCTGATTGCCCGCACGGCGGAGCTGAACGCCTTCGTGGACGAGAGCGCGGAGCGCTACGGCTTCGACAGGCGCGGCGTCGTGGCCGTGGGCTATTCCAACGGCGCGAACATCGCCGCCAGCCTGCTGTACCATCATCCGGACGCGCTGAAGGCAGCCGTCCTGTTCCACCCGATGGTGCCGCGCAGAGGCGTCGTGCTGCCGGATCTGACAGGCGTGCCCGTATTCATCGGCGCCGGCCTCAGCGACCCGCTGTGCACGGTGGCCGAGAGCGAGGAGCTCGCGGCTGCGCTAGGCGCCGTAGGAGCGGGCGTCGAGACCCACTGGGAGCCGGGCGGCCACCAGCTGTCGAGGTCCGAGCTCGAAGCGGCGGCCCGATGGCTGCGGGAAGCGATGGCTTGAGCGAAGCAAGCAGGAAGGCAGCGAGCAGTTAGCGAATATTGAACGAGCTGGCATCCAACATGCGAAGGCGAGGGAGAATGGACTTGCAGGTGAAGCGGATTGTCTCAAACATTGGGGCTGCAGATGTGACGGCGGCCAAGCGGTTCTACGAGGAGGCGCTCGGCCTCGAGCTGCTGATGGATCACGGCTGGATCGCGACCTACGGCGCCGAGGCGCGGATGCAGGTGCAGGTCAGCGTCGCGACGGAGGGCGGCTCGGGCACGCCCGTGCCGGATCTGTCGATCGAGGTGGACGATGTCGACGCCGCGCTCGCGCGGATGCAGTCGGCGGGATTCGAGATCGCGTACGGACCGGTGGACGAGCCCTGGGGCGTGCGGAGATTTTATGTACGCGATCCGTTCGGCAAGCTCGTCAACATATTGGCCCATCGGCAATGACCGGCAGAGGCTGCTCCAAAGCCATGCTAAAAGTTAAAGCAGAAACCTGAAATGAAGCCAAAATTGCCAAACGGGACGAAGCGGGGGAATTTCCTGCTTCGTTCCGTTTGGCAATTTTTTCGATGCTGCCTTCCTCGACGCAGCAAGTGCCGGAATCACCGGTTGTTTGTCAGCCGGCCGATTGCGCGCAGCGCGCCGCAAACTGAAGCGGCTGCCCCTCGGGTCATTGTCATGACCCTGTCGGGACAGCCCGCTCTCTCATGTCTGCGGAGCCAAGTTACCGGCGGCGCTGAGCGCCGGCCGAGCGGGTCGCGCCGCGGAAGCCGCCTTCGAAGTCGTCGGAGTATACGTCCTTGGTCGTGCACACGGTGACATGGTGATAGACGGGGACGCAGTGATGGCGCCGGACGACCTCGACCGTCTGCACGACTTCGACGTGCTGCGGATGGTAATAGTCCTCATATACCGTTTGCGGCGGATCGTATACGGTCTTGCTTACGCATTTAGGGCAATCCGACATGCCTGCCAACTCCTTTGCTCGGGATGTCGTACAGTATACGGGTCGATCGCCCTCTTGGCCTGTTCATACGCCTATAATTCGATTATTCCTCGAAGTCGATGCCGTCCTCGGACAGCCGGGCGATCCGTGCGAGCGATTCGACGCGGTATCCTGCGTCCAGCAGCAGCTGCCGGCCGGGCTGGAACGATTTTTCGATGACGATGCCGATGCCCGCCACCTTCGCCCCCGCCTTCAGCACGATGCCGGCCATCGCCTGCGCGGCTTGTCCGTTCGCGAGGAAGTCGTCGATGACGAGCACGACGTCGCCGGCGGAGATGAACTGCCTGGACACGGACACCTCGCTCTCCTCCTGCTTCGTGAAGGAGAACGAGCGCTCGGTCCACAGATCGTCCTTGAGCGTCAGCGACTTGCGCTTCTTGGCGAAGATGAGCGGCACCCGCAGACCCAGCGCGGTCATGAGCGCAGGCGCGATGCCGGAGGATTCGAGCGTGAGCACCTTGGTGACGCCGGCGTCCGCGAACAGGGCGGCGAATGTCTCGCCGATATCGGCCATGAGGATGGGATCGACCTGATGATTGAGGAAGGCGTCGACCTTCAGCACTTCCGAGCCGAGCACGCGGCCTTCCGAGCGGATTTTTGACTTTAGCTTTTCGATGACTGGCAGCCCCTTTGACGCGAAGATTCCCTCATTATATAGGATATATTCCGATTTTTCTTGTTCGGATGCGCATAATGGCTGTAATTTCCACGCAAAATGAGACAGCCGAATGAACTAACGGACTGGAGAAAGGCGGGTGGCCGACATGAAAAAGAGCTTGCGGTGGAGAAAGCGACTGCTGATTAGAGGGGGCATTCGGCTGGCGACGGTCACGGCGGCGGCGGTGTTCGCCCTGTCGGCGGCCGGCGGCCGCGCCTGGGCGGAGGAAGGAGGAGCGACGGGGAGCGTCGTCGCAATCGTCATCGACGACTTCGGCAACCGCATGAAGGGGACGGACGAGATGCTGCGCCTGCCGATCCCGATCACGGCTGCGGTCATGCCGTTCCTGCCGACCTCGAGGGCGGATGCCGAAGCCGCCCATGCCAAGGGGCGCGAGGTCATCGTCCATCTGCCGATGGAGCCGGTCAGAGGCAAGGCGAGCTGGCTCGGACCGCGGGCGATACTTACCTCGCTGTCGGACGAAGAGATCCGCTTGCGGACCGAGGCTGCGATTGCGGACGTTCCCCACGCGGTAGGGATGAACAATCATATGGGCTCGCGCGCGACGGCGGACGAGCGCGTGATGCGGATCGTCCTTCAAGTTTGCAAGGAGCGCGGCCTGTTTTTCCTGGACAGCCGCACCTCCCACAAATCCGTCGTGCCCCGGATCGCGCAGGAGCTGGGCGTCCCGCTGCTGCAGAACGATCTGTTCCTGGACGACGTCTATACGGATCGCCATGTGGCAGGCCAGGTCGCTCTGCTCAAGGAGCGCGTGCGCAAGCATGAGCGGACCGTCGTCATCGGACATGTGGGCCCGCCCGGCTTGATCACGTCGGGACAGCTGGCGTCGTCGATTCCGGCGCTGCGGGCGGAGACGAAGTTCGTCAGACTGTCAGAGCTGCTGCCGCCGCAGACGCCTTATTCGGTGCCTGTGCCGCCCGTCGAGCGCGGGGACAAGTCGACCAGCCGGTAGGCAGCGATCCCGTTGGCGATGGCGGTGGCGACCGCCGTCTGGCCGGCCGAATCGGTCAGCATGCGCAGATCGCCGGCATTGCTGATGAATCCGGTCTCCACGATGACGCTTGGCGGCCCGGCTTGCTTGAGCACATAGAACTGGTCGCCGGCGACCGGCGGAATGTTCGTGTGCTGCTGCCGGTTCAGGCTGTCCTGAATCAACGACGCGAGCAACGCGCTCCTGGCCTCGAGCCGATGCAGGACGACGGGACCGTGCACTTGCTTTCTTTTCGACCAGTTGACATGCACGCTGACGAAGATGCCGGCGCCGATGTCGCTCGCCAGCGACTTGCGCTGGGACAGATCGCGCTGATGCCGCGAAGATCGGAGCCACCGATTGTCATCGCTCAGCGCATAGTCGCCCGTCCGGTTCAGTACCGCATGCATGCCTCTGCTCTTCAGAATCAGGTACAGCTTGCGCGAGATCGCCAGATTGATATCTTTTTCCATGATGTCCCCGCTATGTGTGCCTCCGTCGATACCGCCGTGTCCGGCATCGATCAGCACGTCGGCGGCGGGCAGCGCATGCCTGGCCGGAGGACTGCTCGCAGAGGCGTGAGGATCGCCGTGGGGCGCAGCCGCCGTCCCGGCCGAAGCGTCGTGGGGGGGAGTCCCGTACGCTGTGAGCAGGCACAAGATCGCAGCGCAAAGACCGTAACGACAAGATTGAAGCATATACGCGTCCGGCTCCCTTCCAACTAAAGTTGAACAACTTGTGGTTAGCGTGGCTCGGGAGGAACGATCTCATTCACGGTCTCCGCCGCTGCCGCCATGACGCTGTTTGCGATGCGGGCATAGCGGGAGGCACGAGCGGGCATACTGATGGCATCAGCTCCAACAGGGAGGGAAGCCGCCGATGAGCGATACGACGGATTATATCAAGTTTGTCGCCGACCGTACGGTCGCCTATCTGAGCCTGCCGGCCGAGGAGAGGCGCCAGCGCCGGCACAGGAGGCGGGAGCCGTGGATCGTTCGCTGGTTCGGGCTGCTGCTGCCGCTGGGCATCCGGATCTGGTGGAGCGGCCGCAAAAAAAACGAAAAGCCTGCAGCGCCGGGTCAATGACCGGAGCTGGCAGGCTTATTTTCTTATTAGCGATAAAAAAGGCCGTTGGAGGGGGCGACCAGCGATTGAAGCGGGACAAAGCGTTGACCGTACATATCGAGCGCGAGATCGAGTCGTCCGTCCTGCCAGCGGTGATAGCCGACGACGGACAAGGCGTACAGCATTTTGTCTCCGAGCGGCTCGGTGACATAGACGAGATGGGACTTGGCGCGCAGGCGGGCGACCAGCTTGTCGGGCTGCGGCGCGAACGGCTTGTCGCCGAGCAGCCATGACAGCCGCTCGTACGGATCGAACGTCTCCGCTGCGGCCAGCAGCCGAATCTCGCCGGGCTTGCCCGCGGTTGCCCCGCCGTCCGGCGCCGTCTTCACGGGGACAGCGGTCGCCTGCAGCCACTCGGCTTCGTCGCGGATGGGGAGCAGCTCCGCTGACTTGGCGTCGAGCCAGATCGTCTCGTCCGGCAGCCGGACCTCCCACGCAGCGGCGAACGGATGAACATAATGCTTGACGGCCCGATAGCCGTCCGCGCCGGCCTTGCGGAGCCAGCCTCCCGCAGTGAGCGCCTGCCGCAGCGCCGCGGTGTCGAACAGCGTCTGCGCGCCGAGCCCGTATTCGCCCAAGCGGCATTCGCCGTTGTCGGCGGCGTAGAGGACGAGGTAGCCGAGCGGCTTGCCCTTGGCTCTGTCCGGGAGGATGGTCGCCAGCCAGCCGTGCGTCCCGGGGCCGAGCGCCTCCAGACGGACGGTGCCTGACTTCCAGGCCTCGAAGCCCGGCTTGGCCGAGAGGGCGGACATATAGTCGGAGGCGCAGCGCGACAGCAGGGCGCGGGCTGCGCCGTCTGCGGCGGGCGCGGCTGCCACGGCGGACGACCGGGCGGCTGCCAGTCCGTTCAGGATGGAGAGCAGCAGGACGAGCAGCAGCAGCTTGCGAGTTGCCGGACGCGGACGAGGCTCCTTGCGCATCTTGTCACCTTCTTATCGGAAATGTATGCTTGTCCGTTTATTGTACCGAAGCCGGTTCGCCGATGGTGCCGGATGGTGTACCGCGCCGGGCCGGTTCGCGCTTCTATTTTTGTCGGATACGCGCTAATGAATGCCCGGCAGATGGAACAGCCCGCAGTTCATGACGGATAACGTCACACGCGGACGGTACTGCCAGTCGATCTCCGATTCGCGCTGCGCCAGCCGCTGCGTGAGCGCTGCTTTTTCTTCCTCCGTCACGGCCCTGCCGATCATCGGCTCGTAGTAGGCGCGAATCCGCTGCAGCTCGTCCTGCCTGCGCTCCTCGGCTTCGGACGCCCAGACGAAGTCGCCGCCCTTGAGCTTGCGCTCGAGGGCGTGCTCGAGCTGGGTCATCGCTTTCTTGAGCGAGAGACCGTTCGGCAGCAGATGAATGTTGGAGGGCAGGCGCGGCGTCAGCTTGCGATCGCGCAGCCCGTCGAGAAACCGCTCGTCGATATATCCGGTCGCCAGCGAGATGCCCCACCCGTATATCTCCTCGCGCTTCATGTCGCATTCGTAGTCGACCTTGAAGTTGACCCCGAGCCAGGCCGTGTACGGGTTGGACCCGAGCCGGTCGGCACTGGCGCGGCCGCGGGGCGGCTCCTCGAACATGGCGACACAGCGGCCGCCGTCGTATACCGCGCCGAAGATCTGGGCGAGCCGGCCCGAGCCGAAGTACAGCTCCTCGCGCAGCACGCGCACCGGCGGGGCGCCGAACGGCGCAGGCTGTGCCGGCGCGCTGCCCACCGCGCTGCCCGCCGCCTGCTGTCCGCCGTTCGCCGGGGCGCCCGCGTCTGCTTCGTCCGCCGCATCCTCCTGGGCGAACTGCCAGTGAAACGTCAGCGTCTCGGGCGGCGTGCCCGTGCGCTCGACGAAGCCCCAATAATACGGCCGATTCGTCAGCCGTTTGTCGGCTTCGGGCGACAATCGGACGGTTACGCCGCCTTTCGATTTCTCGATGATGCTGCAGCCCGTCGCCTCCAGGTAGGACATGACGAATTTTTCAACCTGTCTGGCGTTCATGTCTCGCCCTCCGTTTCGACCTGCGCCTTGGTGCGCAGCAGCGATTCGCCGAGATTGTCGATGCCCGCGCGCAGCTCGCCCTCGTCCTTGGCGCCGATCAGCATTTTGGCGAGCCGCTTCTCGAGCGATTCCTCGCGTTCCATCCGTTCCACGATCTCGTCCAGCTCGCCGATGACCGTCTCGAACATGTTGATTTTCTCATGCAGCAGATGCACGATATGCTCCTCAATCGTTCCGTACGTGCACAGATTGTAAATTTTCACATCCTCCGTCTGTCCTAGCCGGTGCACCCGGCCGATCCGCTGCTCGACGCGCATCGGGTTCCACGGCAAGTCGAAGTTGATGATGTGGTGGCAGAACTGCAGGTTGATGCCTTCGCCGCCGGCCTCGGTCGCGACCATCACCTGCGCGCGTCTGCGGAACAGGTCCATCATCCAGTCCTTCTTGCCCCGGTTCATCCCGCCCCGATAGGGAACGGCGATCAGCCCGTGCTCCTGGAAGAAGCGGAGCAGATACTCCTGCGTCTGGCGGTACTCGGTGAACACGATCACCTTGTCGCCGATCTCGCGGATCAGCTCCATCGTCGCCTCCGCTTTCGTATTGGCCTTCACCTGGCGGATGAATTCGACGAGCTCCCAGATCTTGGCGCGGCGCGGCGAATCCTCCGGCGTTTTTTTGAACAAATTCACGAGTGTCAGAAAGACGGCGTCCCGGCTCGAGCATACCTCGCGCTGCAGGGTGACAAGCGACAGCATGCTGGACATGTCCACGCCCTCCACGGTCGCATTCTCGCGCACGTAGCGGGTGACGGCTTCGTAGAGCGCCTGCTCCTCGGGCGACAGCGTGAGCGGGACGTTGGCGACGAAGCGCCTCGTGAACTCGACGCCGCCGTCCGAGCGCCGGTTGCGGATCATGACCTGGCCGAGCGCCGCCTGGAGCTTGTCCTCATTCTTCGCGATGCGCTTGCCCGCCACATAGTTGGCCGAAAAGTCGCCTTCTCCGCCGAGCTGGCCCGGCTTAAGCAGCGTGATCAGGTTGTACAGCTCGTTCATATCGTTCTGGACAGGCGTCGCCGTCAGCAGCAGGCAGTACTTTTTGCGGATGTCGCTGACGAACTGGTAGTTGCCCGTCTTCTTGTTTTTGAGCTTGTGGGCCTCGTCGATGATGAGCATGTCGTACTCGGCATCGAGCAGCAGCTCCCGGTGCGGGTCGCGCTTGGCCGTGTCGATCGAGGCGACGACGATGTCGTTGTTCCAGTGATACGCCTTTTTTTGCGCGATCGCCGGGATGCCGAACTTGGCGTTCAGCTCGCGAACCCACTGCAGCACGAGGGAAGCGGGCACGAGGATGAGCGTACGCCTGACGAGTCCCCGCACGATATATTCCTTGAGGATGAGCCCGGCTTCGATCGTCTTGCCGAGCCCGACCTCGTCGGCCAGAATCGCCCGGCCGCGCATCTCGTGCAGTACACGTCTTGCCGTATCCTCCTGGTGAGGCAGCGGCGTGAGTCCGGGCAGCACGCGCATGCATTGCAGCTCGTGGAAGTCGGTTACGAGCTGGGCTTCCTCGGCTTCCCACGACATTTTGTACAGCGTCCAGTCGTCCCACGGCCCGCCCCGGTCCGCGCGTCGCTCCAGCTCCTCGAAGGCGGAGCGGTCGATGTGCAGATCGACGAGCGGATGCAGCTTGCGGGCGGCGGGGGCGCGTGTCGCGCCGACGGCGTTCTGCGTGGCATCGGCGGACGAAGATAAGCCCGGCGGCCGGACTTCATCCGGCTGGGCGGGAGCGCCCGCGCCGGCAGCCGGCAATGCGAAGGCTTCGGGGACGGCCGGAGATATTTGCAGTTCGGCCTCGGAGCCGTGCGGATGGTGGAATGGGGGGCGCAGACGTTTCTCCTCCTCTGGTCGGTCTATCCTTCTAGTATGAGCAAGCGCGGCATTTTCATAACCTGTTGGCGGGAATCGCCGGCTCGCGGTCGCTTGCGACGAAGGATCGAACTTTTTGAGACAATTGGCGGAATTCGATTCAGTCCTACTCGAATATCAATATTTCGTAGAGTATAATGGGGAAAGTCGCAATATATTGTGTCCTATGGGGAGAGTGGCGAAGTGAGCGTCCAATTGGAGAATAACGGGGCGAACAAGGCTGCGGGCCGTCGTCTCGAAGGCTTAAGCGAGAAAATATTCCTCGACCGCTACGCGTGGAAAAACGCCGACACGAATGCCGTCAAGGTCGGCGACACCGTGCTGGCGCTGACGAAGGACGATCCGAAGTTCCCGGCCAAGGAAGTCGGCGAAGTCATCGCGCGCGAGGGCAAGCGCGTGACGGTGCGCACGCGCGCCGGCGAGCTCGTCGAGACGTCGCCCGAGAAGCTGACGCTGACGATCGAGCAGACGCCGGAGGAGATGTGGGACCGGCTGGCCGGCGCCATGGCGTCGGTCGAAGCGCCGGAGCGCCAGGAGCTGTGGCACGAGCGGTTCCGCTGGCTGCTCGACGACTGGAAGCTCGTGCCGGGCGGCCGGATCGCTGCAGGCGCCGGAGCGAGCGACGAGCTGACGCTGTTCAACTGCTACGTCATCCCGTCGCCCAAGGACAGCCGCGGCGGCATCATGGAGACGCTCTCCGAGATGACGGAGATCATGTCGCGCGGCGGCGGCGTCGGGATCAATCTGTCGTCGCTGCGCCCGCGCCGCTCGATCGTGCGCGGCGTCAACGGCTCCTCGAGCGGCGCCGTCTCGTGGGGCGGCCTGTTCAGCTACACGACCGGCCTCATCGAGCAGGGCGGCAGCCGGCGCGGCGCGCTCATGCTGATGATCAACGACTGGCATCCGGACGTCGTCGACTTCATCACCGTCAAGCAGACGATGGGTCAAGTCACGAACGCCAACCTGTCGGTGTGCGTGAGCAACGGCTTCATGAAGGCGGTCAAGGAGGACCTCGATTGGGAGCTGGTGTTCCCGGATACGTCCGACGCCGAATACGACGCGCTGTGGGACGGCGATCTCGACAAGTGGCGGTCGCTCGGCAAGAACGTCATCCCTTACCGCACCGTCCGCGCGCGCGAAGTATGGCGCACGATCATCGAGTCGGCCTGGAAGTCGGCCGAGCCGGGCGTCGTGTTCATGGAATACTACAATCAGATGTCGAATAGCTGGTATTTCAATCGGATTATATGTACTAATCCGTGCGGGGAGCAAGGACTGCCGGCCTGGGGCGTCTGCAATCTGTCCGCGATCAATCTGTCGCGCTTCTATGACGAGGAGAAGCATGACGTCGCATGGGAGGAGCTCGGCCGGGTCGTCCGCTACTCGACGCGTTTCCTGGACAATGTCATCGACAAGACGCCGTACCACTTCCCCGAGAACGAAGCGAACCAGAAGCTCGAGCGCCGCGTCGGCCTCGGCTCGATGGGGCTGGCCGAGCTGATGATCCGGCTCGAGGTTCGCTACGGCAGTCCGGAGAGCCTGGAGTTCCTCGACAAGCTGTACGGCTTCATGGCGAAGGAGGCTTACCTTGCTTCGACCGAGATCGCGGCGGAGAAAGGGTCGTTCCCGGCGTTCGACGCCGAGCCGTTCCTGCAGAGCGGCTTCATGCGGAACATGACGGAAGCTTATCCGGAAGTCGGCGCGGCGGTGCGCGAGCGGGGCATCCGCAACGTCACCGTGCTGACGCAGGCGCCGACCGGCTCGACCGGCACGATGGTCGGCACATCGACGGGTATCGAGCCGTACTTTGCGTTCGAGTTTTTCCGGCAGAGCCGGCTCGGCTACGACAAGCAGCTCGTGCCGATCGCGCAGGAGTGGCAGGATGCGCATCCGGGCGAGCAGCTGCCGCCATGGTTCGTCACGGCGATGGATCTGTCGGCCAAGGATCATATCCGTGCGCAGGCCGCCATCCAGCGCTGGGTAGACAGCTCGATCTCCAAGACGGCGAACTGCCCGTCGGACTTCACGGTGGAGGAGACGGCCGAGCTGTACGAGCTGGCGTTCGAGCTGGGCTGCAAGGGCGTCACGATCTACCGCGACGGGAGCCGCGACGTGCAGGTGCTGAGCACGGCCAAGGACGACAAGAAGGAAGAGAAGAAGGACGAGGCGGCGCCGATCGCCGAAGCTGTGGCGGCCGTGGAGGCCGTACTGCCGACGGCGGCTGCGGCTGCGTCGGCAGTGCCGGCTGTCTCGGCACCGGTCGACAAGGCTTACAAGAGTCGGCCGAAGATTTTGCGCGGCGCGACATACAAGTTCAACACGCCGTTCGGCATGGCCTATATCACGGTCAACGACCTCGACGGCACGCCGGGCGAGATCTTCCTGAACGTGGGCAAGGCCGGCTCCGACGTATTCGCGATGGCCGAGGCGCTCGGACGCGTCTGCTCGCTGTTCCTCCGCTACGGCGACCACGGGGACAAGGTGCAGCTGCTCGTCAAGCACCTCAAGGGCATCGGCGGCTCCGGCGCCGTCGGCTTCGGGCCGAACCGCGTCGAGTCGATCGCCGACGCCGTCGCCAAGGCGCTCGAGCTGCATGCAGGCATGCTGGCCGAGGAAGCGGCGGCATCCGAAGAAGTCGGCGGCGAAGCTGACGTCGCGATCGCTGCGCCAGCCGCGGTATCGCCGCCGGCGAACGGCTACGGCAAGTCCGGTCACACCTCGACCGACCTGTGCCCGTCCTGCGGCTCGGCGTCGCTGATCAACGTCGAAGGCTGCAAGACCTGCGCGAACTGCGGTTACAGCAAGTGCAGCTGATGTAGCGCCAGTCGGGTGACGGCTGTTGAGGGTCGCATCCGGGCTCGCAACTGCGAGAACAACGTAGGTGGACGGTCTACGTAACCGAAGTCGACGCGTTGGTTTACTAGGCTGCGCTCGGGCCACAACTTTCTCTGAAAAAGCATACGGCGAATGGGCTGTCCGTTCGGTCATGCAACATGACCGAACAGACAGCCCGTTTATTTTGTTGCATATTCCACAGTTTTCCATTATACTAAAAATACCGAACGTTCGGTTTAATTCCAAAGGCCAGGAGCAGGAACAATGACCCCTAGAAGCTATGATGCAGAACGCACCAAGAATTTGATTATTCAGGAAGCGAAGAACCTCTTCGGGAAAAAGGGCTATGCCGCTACTTCGATCGAGGATATTTGCGAGGCTGCCGGATGCAGCAGAGGCAGTGTGTACTACCATTTTAAAAGCAAAGAGGACATCTTCGTAAACCTGGCCGAGCAATCGTTCGGGGATGCTGCCGCCGCTTGGTCCGAACTGGCCGGCACCTTTGCCAGCGCCACCGACAAGCTGTACGGCTACGCCGAGTACTTCGTCGCGAGCCACAATCGGCCTTTGAACAAGGCTGGAGAGGAGTTCATCGCCAAGGTAGGCGCGGAGTCCGAGATCGGCATGCGCTTCTTCGGCATCGTCATGGGCGCGATGGACAGCATGGAGGCCATTGCGACCGAAGGCATAGCCAGCGGCGAATTCAAAGCAGAGAATCCGAAGGAGCTCGCCTTTACGATCATGAGCTATTATTCCGGGTTAAGCGACAGCCGCATGTTCATGGACGAGGACGGCATGAAGGCACTATTCCGCAGAGCAACCACCCTCCTCCTAGAAGGCTTGAGCGCCGGCAAACCAAACTAGGGAGTGATGAAGTTGAGAGGAAACGTATTCGTACCGCCAAGCGATACAAGTCCGGTTCGTTTTTCCGTGTTGGTCCCTGCTCGCAATGAAGAGCATTACATCGGGAAATGCCTGGATTCTCTCGAGGAAGCCGCAGCGTCGTATCAAGCGAGCGTCGAGGTCATCGTCATCGTCAACCGCTGCACGGACCGTACTGAGGAGATTGCCAGATCGTACGGATGCGTCGTGGTGCAGAGCGAGGAGCGCAATCTGTCCATGCTGCGCAATGCCGGCGCGCGGGCAACGCGCGGCGAAGTGCTGCTGACCATCGATGCCGACAGCCGGGTAGAAGGTCCTCTCTTCTCGGAGATCGACGAGCACCTTCATACCGGCCGATTCGTAGGCGGCGGCACGATGACCAAGTTCGAACGCATGTCGCTCGGCATCGCCTGCTCGGCCATCATACTGATCGTACCGCTGCTCTTCAAATATGGTCCCGTGTCGGTCGGCCTCCTCTGGTGCCGGAAGACAGACTTCGATACCATCGGCGGCTTCGACGAAGCGATGCTCATGGCCGAAGACGCAGACTTCGCCTCTCGCCTCAAGTCCCTGGGCAAGCGAAGCGGACGGAAGTACGGAACGCTGCGCAAGACGAAGATGATCACTTCCTGCAGAAAGTTCGATGCGGGCGGCGATTGGGTGCTCGTGAAGAGACCCAGCATCGTACGCGCTTATCTGAACGGCAAAGACACTCAGCAAGCCGAGGAAGCCTATTATGGAGAGAACGCGCCGAGATGACGAGACGCTCCCTCGTGTCCCGGGGAGAGCGTATTTGATCGACATTCCTTGTTGCGAAAATACAACAAACAGACTTTTGATGATACAGTTGATGTCATTTAGATCTTACAATAGCGGGGTAAAAGGCATTCATTTAGTGACAAAAAGAAGATACAACGGACACGATAAATTTCCGACAGCCGGTCAAAGCCGGTTGTCGTTTTTTTTGTGATCAAAAACCATTGGGCCGTTGCTAACCCACCTTCAGAACCGCAAATGAATAGGAATGTCTCATAAGACTTAAAAGCAGACATATATTCCGAACGGGATGTTTCCAATACACTGTATTCATGAGCATGGGTCCGTCTTCACGCGAGGGAAATTCGAGCAGCGTTCGAATATCGGAGGTATGTTATGCACGGACGGATGAGGCGAGACGAAGTTCCGGAGTCTGGCACATGGGATTTGAGCGACTTGTTCCCGAATGCTGAAGCGTGGGAGCAGGAGCGGATTCGGGTACAGCGTCTATTGGATGAGCCGGCTCCGTGGAAAAGGCATGAAGCCTGGGATGCGCAAGCGCTGCTGGCTGCGCTGACTGCATCCGAGGCGTTGGGCCTGCGGGTCAGTCACTTGGCGGCGTATGCCCGCCTTCGTCTCTCGGAAGACAGCAGCGATGCCGAATCGCAAAGTATGGCCGGGAAAATCGGGGAAGTTACAGCTCGGTATCAGGCCCATACGGCCGATTTACAATCGCATGTGCTCCGAATGGAGGACGGCAGCATCGAGCAGGCAATACGGGAGGAAGAGGCGCTGGCGCCTTTTCGCAAATATTTGCACGACATGCGGGCGGCAAAACCGTACCGCCTGTCGGAGGAAAGCGAATACGTGCTGGCTTCGCTACAGGAAGTGCTCCACCTGCCGTATCAATTTTATCAGCGCAGCAAGCTGTCCGATATGGCCTTCTCCGCTGTTCGTGACAGCGAAGGCGCCGTTCGTCCTGTGTCGTTTGCGTTGTTCGAGAACGATTGCGAATTGAACCGTGATCCGGTCCTGAGACGGGAAGCTTATCGATCTTTTACAGCTACGCTCGGGGCCCACAAGCATGGCATCGCCGCGGCCTATGCCGGAGAAGTAAAGCGGCAGACGGTTATCGCCCGGCTCCGCGGGTACGACTCCGCGACACATATGCTGCTTCATTCCCAGCAAGTCAGCGTGGACCTGTACCATCGGATCGTCGGCACCCTCTTCAACGAATTGGCGCCGCCTATGCGCCGCTTCGTCCGTCTCAAGCAGAGAGCGCTTGGGTTGGAGCAGCTTTCATTTTGTGACTTGAAGGTCCCGTTCGACGACGCTTCCTTCATGGCGGCCATTTCCTTTGAAGAAGCGGGTCAATTTATCGTCGAAGCCAACCGGGTGATGGGAACGGAATATACGGAGCTGATGAAGCAGGGCGTATCCCGTCGGTGGGTCGATTGCGTCGATAACATAGGCAAAACCACCGGAGCTTTTTGCCTTACGCCCTATGGGAAACATGCGCGCATCCTGCTGACTTGGGCCGGCAATATGAGCAATGCGTTCTTGCTGGCTCACGAGCTCGGCCATGCGGGCCATTTCATGCTCGCCGGGCGTCATCAGCGCTTCGTGAACTACCGTCCGTCGTTATTGTTCATTGAAGCGCCGTCGACGCTGGGCGAGCTTCTCCTCGCCGAACATCTGCGCAATCGGACGGACAGTCGGGCAATGAAGCGTTCGGTCTTGATGTATCAGTTAAATCATACGTTCTATCATAACTTTGTGACGCATCTGCTCGAAGCCGAGATGCAAAGACGCGTATATGCGGCGGCGGATAAAGGCGTGCCGCTCACAGCGGATTCGTTGTCCGCGATGAAGGGCAGCGTGTTATCCGACTTTTGGGGAGATGCCGTGCAGCTCGATGAAGGCGCCCGATTGACCTGGATGCGGCAGCCTCATTACTACATGGGCTTATATCCGTATACCTACGGGGCGGGGTTGACTGCTGCGACGGTCATGATGGCTCAAATTCGCGAGGAAGGGAGCGCTGCCGTAGCGCGCTGGCTTCGTGCGCTGAAGGCGGGCGGGTCGATGGGACCGCTTGAGCTGCTCCAATCGGCCGGCATAGACTTCTCGGATGCTCGGCCGCTGCACAACGCGGCGGCATTCGTCGGCAGTCTCGTAGACGAACTGGCAGCCTTATCGTAACATAAGAACAATCAGGGCAGAAAAGGAGAAATTTTGAGGGTTTGCCGGAAATGTATCGAGCAGAACGAGGGCTCTCGTTCACGTTCCGGCAGACGAGACCTTCTGGAGCTGCTCAGAGCGCCCAAAAAGGCCGCCGTTCGCATGGACGGCGGCTTCTTGGCGACGCTCGAAGGCAGGACCGACCGTTAATCCTCGAATTGAATGCGATATGAATCCGGCACGAGGATCGGTGTCTTCCTGCCGAGCAGGTGAAGCACGAGCTGAGACACGAGTACGCCCGGTCCGAGCGCTTGTCCGACGCTGATCGTAGGGATGGAGCGATTGTCTAGCCAGGTGCGCACATGCTCCATCGTGACATATGAAGGCAGCTGACTGGCATAGCCGGAAGGAGGGAACGCCGCCCCCTTCAACGCCTCGATCGGCATGTCTTCGGGGATGCCGGCCATCTGCTCGATCGTCACGCCGTCCGGGGCGAACGTCAGCACGGTTGTGCCGAAGCCGAGCGCAGCGGCGGTCATGACATACAGGCCATGCCGGCGCGCCGCCCGGTGCAACGCGACCGCATCGTGGAATGCAAAATAGTCGATACCGTCGATCACGTAATCCGCGCCGGCGACGAATTCATCGGCGTTGCTCTCGTTGACACCGCTGTCATATTCGCTCACTTCCAGCTCCGGATTAATCGTCAGCAGATGATCCCGCAGCGCGGCGACCTTCGGTCTGCCTACGGTCAGATGCGTAGCCGCGCATTGCCGATTGATGTTGGTTAGATCGAACGTATCGGGATCCGACAGCCGCACCTTGCCGATGCCCATCCGGACGAGCAGCTCGGCAGCGAAGCCGCCGATGCACCCGCAGCCGGCGATCGCGATGGTCGCACCTTGCAGCTTGTCGATATCTTCCTCGGACATAATGCCCAGATTACGGGAAAATTGCTCTTTCATTGTTGACCGACCTCCAAATAGCGAGATTGACGATCTACGAAATATTCGTAGAGAGGGACGCGTTCGACTTGGATGGTGGCGAGAATATCTTCGAGGATCAGCACGCAAGGAATGGAATTCGAGCCAAGATACACTTTGGGATCGCCGATCTTGCGGAACGGAAACTTGAACACGCGGTTCATGTAGTTGAACACACGCTCGTCGACGCAGCATACCCAGTGGGTAATACCGGACTTTTCCGAATAGTGGAACACCGTCTTGATCAATCCGAGCGCGACATCATGAGCCGACAGCTTCGTGAAGGCGCTAAGCTCTGCATAGCGGTAGCCTTCAAGCTGCGCCAGGCGCGCCTTTTCCAGATCGTAGATTCTGAAGTTATGGAGCGTAGGGAGCTTGTCCAGCTTGCCGAAGATAAGCCTCGTCACGCCGACGACCTCTTCGGTGGAACGGCACTGCGAGATAAAATACACCGAATCGTCCCGGTACGGGTCTTGTTCGTCCTTGTCGAAGAAACCGACCTCCATGTATCTCTCCGTATGTAGTTTGATCGCTTTCTCCCGCAATTTGCCGCTGGCAACGCCGAACAAGTAGTTTGAATCGTTTTTCATTTCTAACACTCTCCTTTTTAGTTGAATTAATCCTATTATCCAGCAATTTATTGGCAAATGACATGAGATCTTTTGACCGATATTGTTGAATGAACGGGATGGATGTAAACTGAGGGAAGTGGTTCGATCAATTTAGCAATCGGATAGGATGAGATGATTGAACGAACGACAAAAGCTGCTTGATTCCTACTATCAAGAGCATCAACGGAACCTCAACCTTAATATTCTTAAAATAGCCTTCGCATATCTTCTTCTAAGCCTCGGCTGGAATGCGGTGTTCGCTATTTTCAACATTCATTATTCACGCGCGAACATCGAATACTTGCTCACCCCGGTCGTCCTGCTGCTTGTTCTGCTGGCCGCGGACCGGCGGTTTCGGATACGGCCGATCGTGATGCAGCACATCGTGATGCTGTTTCTTCTGTTCGTGGCGAGCTGTCTCTATCTAGGCTCCGGCTACCATGAGGCATGGGCTTATTTCCTCGCCATTCCGATTCTCGCGGGACTTTACGGCAACCTGCGCATACTGTTCTTCTATTCTGTAGCGGGCCTGGCTGCCATGTTCGCGTTCACGAAGTTGCAGCCCCAAGTGGTCGGCGGACTCGATTCGATCGACTTGTCCAACCGGATACTGCTGTATATCGTACTGGGAACGTTCAGCTACCTGCTCTCCAAGCAACTCAATCGGCTGTACAACAATCAAGTGAACCTGGTCGAGGAATCGATGGCCACGACGATCGAACAAGTCGTCAAGACATTTATCGTCTCTGTCGAAGCCAAAGACAGCTACACGTTCGGCCATAGCGAGCGGGTCAGCAAGTATGCCGTCGAGCTTGCTTCGCTCCTGCCCGAATTCGCGGACAAGCAGCGGCTGGAGACGCTTCGTCTGTCCGGCTTGCTGCACGATATCGGCAAGATCAACATACCCGAGGCGGTGCTGACGAAGCCGACGAGGCTGACAGAGGAAGAGTACGCGCTGATCAAGACGCATACGATCGTCGGAGGGAAAATGGTGGAGAAAATATCCGGGCTCGGACAGCTGAAGCCCGGCGTATTGTATCATCACGAGAGATGGGACGGAGGAGGCTATCCGTCGGGGAAAACAGGCACGGAAATTCCGCTCGAAGCGCGTATCTTGAGCATCGCAGACACCTTCGACGCGATGACTTCCAACCGTTCGTATCGCGCATCCGCTTCCGTCATGGACGCCGTGAAGCAGTTGAAGCAGGGCAGCGGCACGCAGTTCGATCCGCAGCTGATCGCGTATATCGATGAAGTGCTCGTCAGCTGGCTCCGAATTTACAAGGAATATAATGAAGACTTGATCGAGTTCGAGACGATGTTCGACCTAATCTAGCCGCTTAGTTTTTTAAAAGGGATTGAGTTTATTGGAAACGCTTATCCAGGCGACAGAATTGAAATGAAGTACGAAGTTATAAGGAATAGAAGAGGTTTTGTGTTGGGTAAAGGAGAGGCCAGTGTTGGAAAAGAAGTAATCGTTAGAGCGTAAGAAATTATGATATATATACAAGGCTCTGTGTGAGGCAGTAGAACGACGATGAGGAGCCTGTCAATCCGCTTAGGCGGACGGCAGGCTCTTTTTTGATGCCAGCAATTACGCTCGCCGGCGGCCCTGAAGGTTGTTTCTGATGCGTCTCGGCAAAATAGGGGATTCCACCGCCATAACGAGGTTAGGCATTTCGACGAAAAGAGGATAGAAATATTTCGCATGGACTTGTTGTAATCGCTTAATAATCGTCTACATTCGAAATCGATATCTACCACGAAAAAAAATGGGAGGTGTTATATTTACTGGGCAAAAGAAAATGGTTGAAAGGGGAATTTATTTGAGCAGGAAATTCAATAAAATGATGGCCCATGTGCTTATTTGGTGCATGGCAGTCGTATCGTTCCCGTGGGGCGCGACTTCAAATCCGGTTTATGCGGAAGAGCCGATAGAGGTACCGGTCGCGGCGTCGGCCGCCGCAGCGGGCGGCGCCACCCCGGATCGCATCCGGGATGGCGTTATACTGCATGCCTTTGACTGGAATTTAAGCGTCATAGAGGAAAATCTGCAGGCGATCGCCGCTGCCGGATTTACGGCGATTCAGACGTCGCCTGTGATGGGCAGCTCCACCGGAGGGGCCAACTGGGCTTCATCCTATTCGCCCCGCAATATGATTGCCGGCGGCAACGGCAACAAATTCGGCGACAGAAACGCGCTGGCCAGCCTGACCAGCGCCGCCAAAGCGTTCGGCATCAAAGTAATCGTCGACGTGATTCCTAACCATATGGGCAGCGCCGCCAACTCCGACGCCCCGTGGAATGACAGCACCTATTTCCACGATGTGACGGGCAGCGTAGGCTATAATGACCGCTTCCTCCTGACGCAGCCTGAGATGATCAGCGGGCTGAGGGATCTGGACACGCACTCCAAGTTTGTTCAAGATTCCTACATTGCGTACTTGAAGGATATGATCGATGCCGGCGTGAGCGGCTTCCGCTATGACGCGATCAAGCATATCGAGCTGGACGACGACTTGCCTTCTCCGGCGAGCATCGCCGCAGGCGCCACGAATGCAAGATATGCCGACGGCAAGTTCGCAAGCGACTATGTGAAAAATGTGACGGGCGCCGCCAAGGCGTACCTGCAGGAGAAAGGCAAGGAAAACTTCCAATACGGCGAAGTGCTGCAAGGCGGAGATCCTAAAAACGACAGGATGCAAGGCTATGCCAAGTACATTGACCTGACCGCTTCCATGTACGGGCATCATGTACGCGGCGTCCTCGAGGTAGGGGACATCGGTCGTATCGACAAATGGGCGGATTACGATGCCGAGGGCCTGACGGCCGACCGGCTGGTGCCTTGGGTGGAATCCCACGACACCTACAACAACGAAGGGGAGTCTCTGAACTTCAGCCCCAAGCAGATCAGACAGGGCTGGGCGATGATTGCGGCCCGCAAGGACGCCTCGCCCCTGTTCTTTGCCCGTAATATCAATGCAGACGGAACCCGCAGCACCGGCGTGCGAACCGCTGACAATGTGGAAAACAGCAAGCCGCAGTGGACGCATCCCGAAGTCGTCGCTGTCAACAAGTTCCACAACGCGATGGCGGGACGGGACGAGAATCTGGTCAGCCTCGGCAACAACGCCGTCATGATCGAGCGCGGCACGACCGCGGACGGCGGCGGCGCGGTGCTGGTCAACACCGGCACATCCGACCGCGTACTAGGCAGCGTGCCGGTGAAGTTCATGAAGGATGGCTTCTATGTCAACGCCCTGAATCCGTCCAACGTCTTCACCGTATCGAGCGGCAGGATCAGCGGGACCATCCCCGGCAACCCGGCCAAGACGTCCAGCACCGACACGAACGCCAACCCGGGTCTTGTCGTGCTGATGGACAGGAATGAAGCGGCCTCCGCCATTCTGGCCGCGCTGCCGAGCGACGACGATGTGATCGCCGGCAACAGCTTCACCGGCAGCCAGCTCCGGCTCAGGATGTCGGCCATCCATGTGACCGATGCCGTCTACGCCGTCAACAACGGCGAGGCCGTGAGCTTCGCCCATGACGACATCATCACCGTGAGCGCCAACTACAACGATCCGATCACCGTCACGTTGATGGGCCGGGCTGCCGGAGGCGCCTGGATCACCAGCCAGTTCACCTACACGAGGGTCGAGCCTGAAAAAGCGGTCGTTCCGCCGGTCGAAGAGCCGACCCACGTCAACGTGTATTTCTCCATCAACCGCAATGCGAACTTCCAGGCATGGGCCGGCTACAGCTATGGAATAAGGGCCTACACGTTCAACCCCGAGCTGTTTGGCGGCTGGCCGGGCGGCACGATGACGAGAATGAAGTACAATGGCGCAGACACCCATTGGTACAAGATCAAGATGCCTCGCGCCGCCGTCGGCGGGATTATCTTCAATACGCAGAACAACTCGGGCACGCAGCAGCAAACGAATCAACCGGCGATTACCGCCTCCATGCTCAACAACGATCAATTGTATTTTTACGGCACCGGAGCCTCGAACTTTAACATCAACGGCTCCTCCGACAGCGGCAACAACGCCCGCGCCAATTGGGACACGGCGTTTGCGGCAGGCAACAATATCGGATACGCAGCGAGCGGCATATTCCCGCCGGGCCGCAACGGCGTGATTTTCGATACGTCGGGCGGCAGCTCCGTTGCCAATCAATATGTCCGGGACGGGGATAAAGCGGCCCGGCCGACGACCGACCCTACCCGCAGCGGTTATCTGTTCGACGGCAACTGGTACACCGATCCGTCGTTTACACAGGCATATGATTTTAACAAGCCCGTAGTCAACACGCTGGGCGAAGATTATATTTATGCGATGACGCTGTATGCCGGATGGATCAAGCTCGATGCCGACAAATACCTGGTCGAGTTCAACTCCCAGGGCGGCAGCCCGGTCATGTCCATCCCCAACGTCGTGAGCGGCGCCAAGATCGCCGCACCGCAGCAGCCGCCGGTCAGAGCCGGCTATACGTTCAAGGGATGGTTCAAGGATTCGTCCTACAACAATGCATGGAACTTCGGGACCGACACCGTGACGTCGGCGACGACGCTCTTCGCCAAGTGGGAGCTCGTATCCTACACGATCAGCTACAGGGACGGCGATGTCACCGCCGTTATGCCGGGCAGCGAGCCCACCACTTATACGATTGTTACGCCGGCGTTTAATCTGAGCGATCCGAGCCCGAAGGACGGGTATGCATTCGACGGCTGGTTTACCGACCCGCAGTTCCGGCCGAGCTCCAGGCTCACCGGCGTTGCTGAGGGCTCCGTCGGCGATCTGACGCTCTACGCCCGCTTCAAGGCGAATACGTACAGCATCGCGCTGGACCCTCAGAGCGGTACGGGCGGTACGGCAAGCATATCGGTGTCCCACGGCGGCAAGCTGCCGCTCGGAATCGCACCTCCTGAGCGGGAAGGCTATTCTTTCAAAGGATACTTCGCGGACGCCGAAGGCAAGGGCCAGCAGTATTACAACAGCGGCGGCGTCAGAGTGTACGCGGGCAATTGGACGACAGCGTCCGTCGGCAGCCTCTATGCGCACTGGGCGCTCGCAGACGATCCGGACGCGGCTGCCGTAGCGGCAGCGGCGGCCGTCCTCGAAGTGGGCTATGCGGCCGGCAACGATGCGGCGCATGTCACGCAGGACGTCACTCTGCCCAAGACAGGATCGGACGATGTCGCCATTTCGTGGTCCAGCGACCAGCCTGCCGTCATCGGCAACAATGGCGCCGTCGTTCGTCCGCTGGCCGGCGAGGCAGACGTCACCGTCACCTTGACCGCGACTTTAACGAAGGGCGAAGCGACCGATACAAAAATCTTTACGGTCATCGTCAAGGCGATCAGCCCCGAGGCGGCAGCAAGCTTAAGTGGCCCGTCTACCGTATACACCGGTCAGCCGGTCCATGTAACCGCATCGGTTGCCAGTGTCACTTATGCTTTCAATACGTTGGAAGTTACCGTTAACTACGATCCGGCCAAGCTCGAATTTGCAACGGTTGCGAACGAAGACGGCACATTGTCGCTGGCCGAAGGCGCCATCGCTGCTTCCCATGCACAGCTGCAACTGCTCGGCACGAGCGTCAAGCCGGACCCGGGTCGAATTCACGTTAAGATGACCAAGACAGACGATTCGTCCCTAAGCGACGGCACGCTGTTCCGGCTGCAAGGCACCGTGAAGACGGGAGCTTCCGCCGGAAAAACAAGCTTGTCCCTGTCCGAGCTGAAGGTGTCGCTGGAGGGCGGCTCATCTACGGTGGATACGGCAGGCGCCACGGTGGATATCGTCATCATGGACCAAGCGGATCGGACCGCGCTCGGCCTGGAGATCGCCGCAGCGCAGCGCCTGCATGACGAGGCAGTCGAGGGCACGAGCCCCGGACAGTATCCGGCCGGTTCAAAGGCTGCGCTGCAACAAGCCATCACAGCGGCTGCGGCCGTATACGCCAATCCGGCTGCAACCGAGCAGCAGCTGAGCGATGCTGCGGCAGCGCTGGTGTCGGCAGCGAATGGATTCAGAAATGCTGTCATTGCTTCGATACCGGGCGGCACCTACGTACCGCCGCCAGTCGCGGTCGATAACAAGGATGTGACGGCCTTTAACGAAGACGATCTGAAGCGGTTAGGCGAGGATCGGTCCCTTGCCGCGGGGAAGGATGCGACGCAGGTTCTGCTGCCGATTCAAGCGTCCGATCTGACCGGCAACAAGCCGATTCGCATCCAGTTTAACGCGATCTCGGTCGAGCTCCCTGCAGAAGTGCTGCGCGAAATGCAAGCAAGCGCCGCAGGTCAGCCGACAGATAAGACGAAAATAGCATTGAAGGTTGTGCCTGTAGCGCAATCCAAAGTGGATGCGTTCCGGAATAGCAACCCGTTGACCGGCGCTGCCGTAAAAGTCGTCGGCAGCATGTACGAATTGTCTCTGTCCGTCGTAACCGACAACAACGAAGTGAGGAAGTTCGGCGAATTCGCGAAGCCGCTCACACTTCGGTTCGCGCTGGAGGGAACCGTCGACAAAAATCTGACCGGCGTGTACTTCATTGGTGATCACAATCAGCTTCAGTATGCGGGCGGTACGATCGACGGCAGCGTCATTACCGCGCAGGTCAAGCATTTCAGCGCCTATGCCGTGCTGGAGATCAACAAAACTTTTAATGACGTCAGCGATGCCAACTGGGCTTCGCCGGCAATCAAGTCGCTTGCTGCGAAGCTCATCGTCACCGGCACGACGGATACGGCGTTCTCTCCTGATCGATCCGTATCGAGAGCGGAGTTCGCTGCATTGCTGGCCCGATCGCTTGGCCTTCAAGCGGCAGGCTCGAATCCGTTCAAGGACGTCAAGAGCAACGCATGGTATGCAGACGCGGTGACGGCTGTATATGAAGCGGGTATCGTCACCGGCCGCGGCGGGCAAATGTTCGAGCCGGCCCAGTCGATCACCAGGCAGGAAGCAGCCGTGATGCTGATGCGCGCCTATGCGCTGCGAAGCGGCAATCATGAGGTTCCGGCGGCGGCAGGCTCGCCATTCGCGGACCAGGCCAGCATTAGCGCCTGGGCCCAGGATGCCGTGACGCAGGCCCGTGCGCTGGGTCTCTTGAATGGGAAGGGCGTGAACAAATTTGTGCCGCATACGTCCTTGACGCGGGCCGAAGCCGCACAAATCATCGATTCGCTTTTGAATATGTAACAATGGCAGCCATAAGCCCTCTACCGGAAGGTATTGGGTTTATGGCTTGCCTACAGTTCAATATGCGCAACCCGTGATAAAATAAAAAGAGATTAGGAGGGGCATAAATTGAAATTAGGTGTTATTTCAAAGCGCTTTCGACAATTCACGTTCAAACACAGAATAATTTCAATATTTTTCCTCATTGTTCTGATCCCTTTCGTTTGTCTCGGGTTGGCTTCTCTGATCACCATCAACTCGATTCTTGTCAATAAAGTCGGGAGCTCCTTTCAGAGCAGCTTGAAGCAGGATTTATTGATTATGGACAATACGTTAAACAACCTGAACCATGTCTCTCAGCAGCTCGCTTTCGGAGGCGCCACGAACAGGCTTTTGGAGCAGCTGCAAGTAGAGACGGATCGCTTCGAGATTATCAGACTTCGCAATGAGATGAAGTACGATCTGAACGTCGTTACCTTTTCGAACCCGAATGTAGGCTTAACGTTGTATTACAACCCCGAGACCGGCGAGCATGACTTTGAAAATTTTATGGTCAGGGAATCGTTCGATCCCAAAAAGCTGCCGATTATGGCGGAATATCCGGAAATTACTTACTTTGGCCCGCATCTGAGCAACAATCGCTCGTCCAATCAGATGGTGTTCAGTACGATGCGCAAAGTAAATGTGTCAGACCAGGACGTATTCTTATACGTAGAGACAGGCTTTAATACGGCTCAGAAAATATTGCATTCCAAATCCTCGGGCAAGCCGTCGCGCAATCTGCTCATTCTTAACAACGACGGGAAAATTACGTACACCCAGGATGAGGAGCATTTTCCTCTATACAGTTTGTTTCCTTCCGGCAGCAGTAAAGCAACGTCGGGCATATACGGGCAGAACGTATGGTATAAGGAGACGAGCAATCAAGGCTGGAGCATCGTGTCGATCGTGCCCAAAAATGAATTGAACAGGGAGAAAAATCAGTGGTTTTTGCAAATTGCGATTTATTTTTTATTGTTTGAGCTGGTTGCGCTCGGCCTCGCGTTATTTTTGTCGCGGATGGTGTACAAGCCGCTTGAAAGATTCAATACGGAAATTAAAAACCTCGTACAATCCAATGCCAAGGATAACACCGAATTAACAAATATACCGGAATTTGATTATCTTCTCTTTAAGATCCGTGATATAAAGAAAAAAGTGTGGGATTTGTACGGAGAAATTGAACAAAAAGAAAAGAGGCGGGCGGATTTAGAGGTAGAGAAGCTGTTGTATCAGATCAATCCGCATTTCCTGATGAATACGCTCGACACCGTACATTGGCTGGCGATGATGAACGGGCAAGACGAGATAGACAAGCTCACGTTGTCTCTCAACAAGCTGCTGCAATATAACCTGGGCAAAATGGGCGAGGGTACGACCATACAGGGCGAGGTGGAGGCCTTGAAGGAATATTTGCAGCTGCAAAAAATCAGATACGACTTCCAGTTCGATGTGGACATCGATGTGGATGAGGAAGCGATGCAGCTGGAAATTCCCCGATTCATCCTGCAGCCGCTGGTGGAAAATGCGCTCTATCATGGCGTGAGCGACGACGGTTATATTCATGTCGATATTCGGTTAAATGATGAACTGGAAATTAAAATTCAGGATAACGGGCTGGGCATGACACCGGAAAAAATTCAGCAGCTGCTTCAAGACGACCCGCTGGACAGCCGGAAAGTCGGGATGGGCATCGGCATGAAGTATGTCATCCGGATACTGGAGTCGAACTATGGCGATCGGGCCAAGTTTGCGATCAAGAGCGAGATCGGCAGCGGCACGATCGTTTCCTTGAGCTTGCCCGTCTATAGAAGGGAACAACAATCATGATACGTGTCCTCGTTGTCGATGACGAAAAAATTGTCCGTATAGGCCTGATCAGCTTCATGCCATGGAAGCAATTCGGTATGGAGGTCGTAGGAGAAGCCAACAATGGCGAGAATGCCCTGAAATTCATCGAAAACAACAAGGTGGATTTATTGCTGACCGATCTCTCGATGCCGGTCATGTCCGGCATTGAGTTGATGAAGGAAGTAGGCAAGCACCATCCGCATATCCAGGTTGTCGTGCTGACGCTGCATACCGATTTCGAATATGTGCAGGAAGCGCTCCGGCTCGGCGCCATCGATTATATTGCCAAGACGCAGCTTGAGAAGGAACACTTCGAGGATGTGCTCGGGAGAATCGCTTCCCTGCTGGATAAGAAGAAGCTCGGGGTTCAGCAGCCGGAAATGCGTCAAGTCGACAAGATTTATGTCGTCTATACGCTGAACCAGCAAAGCGACGATCCGAAATGGGATGCAGCGCTGCCCAAAGACGCCGTAGAGGTTGAGCAGGGTGTCTGGTACTGGAGCGATACGCCTCCGGCAGCCTGGACCGCAAGCGCAAGCCATGCCCTTGTTTGCTTTTGCGATCTCCAGGAGTTGGATCGCAAGGCGATTGTGCAGCTCATTCGGACCTACCGGAGAAACGGCTTTTTTTACGATCACGACCCGCAGCAGGCACTCCCCGTCGTTCATCGGGATGAGATTGTAAACATAGGGAAAGATAGCGGCTACGACTTGAACGATTTGAAAGAAAAATGGCTGACTCCGGATTGGATCTACGAGGATCACATTTACGATCGGATGCTGCAGGAGCTGAAGGCCGTCAAGCTTCCGCCGATTCGATTGACGCGCTTGTTCTTCTCGCTGACGGACGAATGGAATCGGCTGTACGGCCAGACGATGGGGATTCATATCGCGATGGAAGATACGTTCCAGTACTTCTTGCAATTTGCAGGCTGGCTTGGCGGCGCGAGGGATGCGATCCGGCAGGCGAACATCAAGCCGCAGTTCTCGATCGAGATTCAGAACAGCATTGCGAAGGCGACGAATCTGGCCCAGACGATGATGAGCCAATCTCTGACGGCAGGAGAGATGGCGCAGATGGTCAATATGAGCAGCAGCTACTTCAGCCAATGCTTCAAGCAGATTGTAGGCAAGACCTACACCGACTATTTAAGGGAAATTCGCATGGAGCGGGCCAAGCATTACTTGTCGAACACGTCCAAGACGATCCAATGGATCGCGGAACAAGTCGGCTACAACGACGATAAATACTTTAGCCGATTGTTTAGAGAGCATGTCGGTGTGCTGCCGAGCGACTATAGACAAGCAAGCATGCACGACAAGCACCACTAATACCGATTCGCCAGCCAAGTAGGAATTCGTCCGAAAACAAGATAGATTGTTTTCGGACGAATTTTTTATCTTCATCGTATTGTCATCCTCATTCGCAAGGATCGTCTAACACGGTCGGGGCGCACGGGACCTTATAATGAGGCTGTAAGCAAGCGAAGTTAATAAACAATCAGGGGGAACAAAATGAATAAGAAGAGTCTCAAAACCTTGGCGGTTGGTCTGACGGTTGCTTTTAGCTTGAGCGCATGTGCAGGCAACAATGCCGGCAACAACAAGGACAACAACGCGAGCAGTACGGCAAGCAGCTCTGCAAGCAACAGCGCGGGCAGCACCAAGCAAGCGGACCCGGCCGTCGATCCGTTGGGCAAATTCCCGGAACCGATCGAAGTGTCTCTGGGCAGAGGCGTTGATCCTACGTACAAATACGAAGGCAACGATACGGCAGAGGACAATGTGTATACCCGCTGGCTGAAGGATTCCTACAACATTGTCGTCAAGGACGAATGGGAAGCCGCTCCCGCCGACTACGGTCAAAAGGTCAGCCTGGCGATCGCCAGCAACGACCTGCCGGATGCGATGCTCGTTAACGAGACGCAGCTGAGGCAGATGGTTAAAGCCGGCCAGCTGGCCGACCTGACCGAAGTGTACGAGAAGTACGGCGCAGACCGGCTGAAGGACATTTATAAGACCAACCCCGGCCTGCTGGAAGGCGTAACGTTCGACGGCAAGCTGTACGCTCTGCCGGAGACGACGCTGCCGTCGGCGCCGCTCACCTGGATTCGCAAGGATTGGCTCGACAAGCTCAAGCTTGATGCGCCGAAGACGCTGCAGGATCTCGAGAATGTCGCCAAAGCCTTCATCGACAACAAAATGGGCGGGGACCATACGCTCGGTATTGTCGGCACACAGCAAGGCGGTTCGCTGTATTCCACCTTCCTGTCGTCCAGCGATCACTTCATGAACTTCTCGTCCATCTTTTTCGCCAATGACGCCTATCCGGGCATCTGGGTGAAGGATGCCAGCGGCAATGCCGTATACGGCTCGACGACAGCCGAGACGAAGGAAACGCTGGCGCTGATGCGCGACTGGTATGCCAAAGGAATTCTGGATAAAGAAATCGGCTTGCGAAAGAGCACCAAGGAAGCGCTCACGAGCGGGCAAGCGGGCATCTTCTTCGGACCTTGGTGGTCGCCGTACGATCTGCAGGATGCGATCAAGAGCAATCCGGAGGCCAACTGGAGACCGTATGCCGCGCCGCTGGACAAAGCGGGCGTGTTTAACTCCAACCAGGCAACCGGCAGCAACTTTATCGTCGTGAAAAAGAAATACGAGCACCCGGAAGCGGTCATCAAAATGCTGAACCTTCATGTATCCGAAAAAGCGGAAAGCTACAAAACCGCTGTCGGCAAAGAAATGACTTCCCAGGAGATTCCTCTGTTCCTCATCATGGGCCACGGCGATCAGCTGGAATATGCGGTCAAAACGACGCAGAAGGTGCTGACGGGCGAGATGAAGCTTGAGGAAGTGGACAAGGTTAACTACGGCTTCACTTATGAGCTTGCATCCCATGTTAAAAATATCAAAAAAGAGCCCTTCGACAACTACGATATTCAATACTGGGATCAAAAAACGGATCCGGACTTCTTCGCCCACATCTATGCGCACTTGAACGGCGGCTCTACATTTGTAAATGCGAACATCAACTACGTGAAGAGCCTTGCAACAGCTCAAACCAAAACGATGCAAACCAAATGGACCAACCTGAAAAAGCTGGAGGACGAAACCTTCCTGAAAATCATCATGGGCGTCTCTCCGATCGATGAGTTCGATACCTTCGTCGCGAAGTGGAAGCAGCAGGGCGGAGACGAAATTACGGCAGAAGTAAATGAATTGAAATAAAGCAGAACGTTCAAGGCGAGTGGCTGCTTCACTCGCCTTGACGATCCTGCTAAGGAGATATGGCCATGCTTAACCGAGGCGTTTCTAAACATTACTTCCTGATGCTGCTGCCAGGATTGATATGGCTGGCGCTTTATAATTTGCTCCCGATGTACGGCGTGCTGATGGCTTTCAAAGACTTTAATCCCGGACTCGGCATATTCAAGTCGGCATGGATCGGCATGGACAACTTCAAGTACATGTTCCAGCTCGACGACAGCAAAGTCATTTTCAGAAATACGATTGTGATCGCTGTATTTAAAATGATCGGAAACCTGATCGTTCCGCTCTTGTTCGCGCTTATGCTCAATGAAGTAAAAAACAGATTTTTTACCCGGTCCGTGCAGACGATCGTGTACCTGCCGCACTTTTTGTCCTGGGTTATCATTGCAGGCATCATGCTCGATTTATTCTCCTATTCCGGCCCCATCAATCAGCTTCTTTCCTCGTTCGGCGTGGAGCCGACGCTGTTTTTCGCCAACCCGAACATATTCCCCTGGCTTGTCGTTCTGAGCGATATCTGGAAGGAATTCGGTTTTGCGGCGATCATCTTTTTTGCGGCCTTAACCTCCATCAACCCTGAAATGTACGAAGCGGCAGCCATAGACGGCGCATCCCAGTTTAAACGGTTGACCAGCATTACGCTGCCGAGTATATTACCGGTTGCCATTTTGCTTGGTACGTTAAGTCTGGGCAATATTTTAAATGCCGGATTCGATCAAATATTTAATCTGTACAATCCTACCGTATATTCGACCGGCGATATTATCGATACCTGGGTGTATCGGGCAGGTCTGCTCGATATGCAATATGGGCTTGCGACCGCGGTTGGCTTGCTTAAATCGATTGTCGGCCTCGTTCTCATTTCGGTCTCCTACACGCTGGCCTACCGGTTTGCAAACTACAGAATTTTTTAACAGAAAGACGTGATGATGGTGGTTGAAGATCGTTCCGTTGTATCCAAGCTGTTTAACGGTGTCAATATATTTCTGCTGATCGGAATCACGCTGCTTTGTATACTGCCTGTCTGGTATACGTTGGTCGTGTCCTTGAGCGACAGGGCGGCCGTAGCGGCAGGCGATGTATTTTTCTGGCCCCAAGGCATAACGTTCAATTCTTATGCCACGATCATCGAAGACGGACAGTTTTCCCGGTCGTTTTTCATCTCGGTGCAGCGTGTAGTGCTCGGCGCGTCCATTACTTTTTTTGTTGTGCTGCTCATGGCCTATCCGCTCTCAAAGACCGCCAAGGAATTTAAGCCCAGAAACATTATTATGTGGCTGTTAATTTTTTGTATGTTGTTCGGCGGCGGACTGGTTCCATGGTACATGACGATGAAATCTCTGGGCATGATTAATAATATCTGGGGACTGGTGCTCGGAGGCGGCTTGCCTGTCTTTAACGTCATCCTCGTCATGAACTTCTTCCGCAACCTGCCGAAGGAAATGGAGGAATCCGCCTTGATTGACGGAGCCGGCCCGTGGCGCATTCTGTTCGGCATTTTCCTGCCTTTGTCTACGCCGGTGCTGGCGACGATTCTCGTATTTACAATCGTAGGGCATTGGAATGAGTTCTTCCAGGCGCTCGTGCTCATGACCAAAAACGAAAACTATCCGCTGCAGTCCTACATCCGTCAGGTCACGATTGTGCTCGATCCTTCCAAAGTGGATGCGGACACGGCCAAGCGGCTCTCGA
Source organism: Cohnella sp. 56 (assembly GCF_037963805.1). Lineage (NCBI taxonomy): Bacteria > Bacillati > Bacillota > Bacilli > Caryophanales > Paenibacillaceae > Cohnella > Cohnella sp. 56. Next base: position 208,936 of record NZ_JAZDQE010000010.1, read on the forward strand.
GCATGTCGAACCAGACATTGAATGCGGCTAAAATCTTCATCTCGATGCTGCCGCTTCTGATTATTTATCCATTCCTGCAAAAATATTTTGTAAAAGGCATCACGCTCGGCTCGGTCAAGGGCTGAGCGCAGACCATGAAAAGATCGGATAGGAGATACTGCGATGCAAACAAGTGAAACGATACATCCGGATAAAGGTGAGCTGCAAGCTGCCGCCAAGCGCGATTGGCGTATCGGCGCGATTCAGTCGGTTCGAAGCGAGCAAGGCGTATACTTGTTCCGGGGAGAAAACGCGTCTATCATGCTGCAGCCGGTCAATGAGAATGTTGTTCGCGTGAAGCTGCTGCTGGACCATGCGCTTGCATTGAAGACAACGATTGCGGTACAACAGGAAGCCTTCGCCGCGGTTGACGCGCGCTTGGAGGAGACGCCGGAGCAGTACAAGCTCGTGCTATCGGCTATTACGGTTGTCGTGCACAAATCGGATGCCCGCATCGACTTCTACAATGCCGGCGGCGAATTAATCTCAAGCGAAGAAGAGCTGTACAGGGCGGGACGAGGCGAGTACGGCGTTCGCAAATCGATGGAGCTGCACTCCCATATTTACGGCCTGGGGGAGAAGACGAGTTTTCTGGACAAAAAAGGCGAGAAGTACGACATGTGGAACTCGGATGTTTTCGACCCGCATGTGCCCGAGATTGAATGCCTGTACGTATCCATTCCGTTTCTGATCCACTTCCGCTACGACCAGCCCGCTTACGGCATTTTCCTCGATAATCCGGGACGTTCGTCGTTCGATATGAGATCGGACGGTACCTCCTACAAAATCCAGATCAACTCCGGTACGCTCGATTATTATTTCGTATACGGGCCTGAACTGAAGGATGTGGTGCAGCGGTACAGCGGACTGACGGGCCGCATGGAGCTGCCGCCGGCATGGGCCATCGGGTACCACCAATCCCGCTACAGCTATATGGATCAGGAAGAGGTCATGACGCTCGCCGGCAGCTTCCGGGAGAAGAACATCCCATGCGATGTGATCTACCTGGACATTCACTATATGGACGAATACCGCGTGTTCACCTTCGACCCCGTACGATTCCCGAATCCGAAAAAGATGATCGGCGAGCTGGCCGAAATGGGCATCAAAATTGTGCCGATCGTCGATCCGGGCGTCAAAAAGGACCCCGAATACGCGCCCTATGTAGAAGGGACGAAAAACGATTACTTCTGCCGCAAGCTGGAAGGCGAAGTGTTCATCGGCAATGTGTGGCCGGGAGCCAGCGCGTTCCCCGACTTCACGGAGGAGCAGGTACGGTCCTGGTGGGGCGAGCAGCACCGGTATTACACGGAGCTGGGCATTCACGGCATCTGGAACGATATGAACGAGCCTGCCGTTTTCAACGCTTCGAAAACGATGGACCTCGATGTCGTGCATGGCAACGACGGCGATATGAAGACGCATCGCGAACTGCATAATCTGTACGGCATGCTGATGTCGATGGCGACCCAGCAAGGCCTGAAGCGGCAGCTGGAGGGGGAGCGCCCCTTCGTGCTAACCCGTGCCGGCTATGCGGGCATACAGAAATACGCGGCCACCTGGACCGGGGACAACCGCAGCTTCTGGGAGCATCTGGCGATGGCGATCCCGATGGTGCTGAACCTGGGCTTGTCCGGACAGCCGTTCGCGGGTCCCGATATCGGCGGCTTCGCCCACCATACCACGCCGGAGCTGCTGGCTCGCTGGACACAGGCGGGCGTCTTCTTCCCTTACTGCCGCAACCATAGCGTACTGGAGTCGATCCGCCAAGAGCCGTGGGCATTCGATCCGAATGTCGAGGACGTCTGCCGCAAATATATCCGTTTGCGCTACCGGCTGCTCCCATATTTGTACACGCAATTTTACGAAGCGCACAAGACGGGGCTGCCGATTATGCGCCCGCTCATTCTGGAGTATCCGGGCGACCGCAACGTCTTTAATTTATGCGATCAATTCCTCGTCGGCACAAGCCTGCTCGTAGCGCCGATTGTCCGTCCGAGCACGGAATACCGCGCGGTTTATTTGCCGCAAGGAGAGTGGATCGATTATTGGACAGGCGAACGCCATGCAGGCGGCCGCACGATACTGGCGCATGCGCCGATCGACGTATTGCCGCTGTATGTCAAGGCGGGAAGCATCGTGCCGGAGCTTGCGGAGGATCGGTGGAAGCCGATTTTGAACGAGCAGGCGAACGTCGCGCTGAGCATGTATGCCGGAGCGCCGGGTACGGCGTCGAGCGGTCGCTGGTACGAGGACGACGCTCGCACCTACGCTTACGAGAACGGCGTCTACAACCTGCTGGAGACAACGGCCGCATTTAATGAAGACAAACTGTCATTGCAGCTGGCTTATCGGTCCAAAGGGTTGGACAGCGCGCGCAAGCTGCTTCAGCTTCAAGTGAAATCGATGAACTTCGCACCCCGAGCCGTTAGCTGCGGGCAGACAAGCCTGGAGGAAGCCGGCGGCAGCTGGTCTTACGATGAACAGCATCGGGAGCTCCGCCTGCAAGTGCCGAATACGTTTGAGGAGCTGGAATTGGTTGTAAAAGGATAATCCGTTCTAGCGATATGCCTGGTGGCGGACATAATAGCAGGAAATTCAAACAAATAACAAAACGGAGCCATCATGCTTGATGCGCTCCGTTTTGTTATTTGGAAAATAAATGATATAAGCGGTGAAGCTTGCGGTGGGCGGACGGCGTCATGCCCAGCTTGGCGGTGAATACGCGGCTCAGGTAGAAGCCGTTCTCGTAGCCGCATTGCTGCGCGATCCGATCGAGCGGCTGCGCCGTCCCGGCCAGCAGGCGGCACGCGCGGCCGAGCCGCAGGCCGGTCACGAACTCGGTTGGCGTCATCCGATACGCCGCGCGGTAGCGCCGCGTCAGCTGCACCGGGCTGATGCCGAGCGCGTGCGACAGCTCGCGCATCTCCAGCCGTCCGAAGGCATGCGCGAGCAGCCAGCGGCGAGCCTCCTGCATATCCGGCCCGGGCACCGTCTCCTCCTGCTGCGCTCCGGCTGATCTGGCCGGAACGGACAGCGATCCGGAAAGTCCACGTGACGTTCAACGATGACGTGAACGCGGACCTGATCAACCTGCATCATCATACGACGCCGTACGAGACGATGCCGACGCTCGTCCGGCATTACCGCATCGAGGCCGGCGTCTCGGGCGGCTGGCAGACGATTGCCGAATGCCGGGACAATCGCAGGCGCAAGCGCATCCACCGTCTGGACGAAGCGATATCGACGGACCGCCTGCGCATTGCAGCCCAGCGCGAGCCGCGCGCCGAAGCCGGCGACGATGCCGCCGGCGAAGCTCTGCACCCAGCGCCGCTTCTGCCGCGGCAGGCGGATCTTGAAGTTGTTGCTCAGCAGCAACATGACGAGCGCGCCGATGAACATGCCCCACACGATCCAGCCGTCCGTCCGGGTGAATGTCGTGCCTTTCATCCCGATCAGCTTGAAGTAGCTCCAGCTCGAGACATCCGCGCCGAAAAGCTCCATTGCGTGTCCCGCCAGCCTGGTGAACTCGCCCGTGACCGCCCATACCGTGGCGGTGATGCCGAAGTACAGCGCGCTCAGCACGCCGGCCAGTGCCATGACGAGATAAGGGCTCCAGTAATTTTGGAATAGCTTGGCATATATGGACTTCATAATATATTCTTTTCTATATTTTAATCGTTATGTCGCTCCCCTTTGTACTATAAATAGGCGACCACAATAGCTTTATAACGTATAACTATCATATGGATAGTAAATATTTATTAAAGACCCTAAATAATAATGATACACTATAATAGTGATGTTGTTGAATGCATAGCTGCAAATTAAGGATACGAGGAAGGTTATAATGAGCAACGGACAAACGAAATCAGACGTCATCTTGATCGGTGCCGGGATCATGAGCGCGACTTTGGGGGCGCTGCTGAAGGAACTGGTGCCGGAGTGGAAAATTACGGTATTCGAAAAACTCGCAATCCCGGGCGTCGAGAGCTCGAACGAATGGAACAACGCGGGTACGGGGCATGCGGCTCTGTGCGAGCTTAACTATACCGTCGAGAAGCCGGACGGATCGATAGATATCAGCAAGGCGATCAGCATCAACGAACAGTTCCAGGTTTCCAGACAGTTCTGGTCTTATCTGGTCGACAGCAAGCTGATCCGCAACCCGCGCGATTTTATCGCGCCGCTGCCTCATATGAGTTATGTGCACGGCGAACAGAACGTCGCATTTTTAAGAAAACGTTTCGAGGCGCTCTCGAACAATCCGCTGTTCGAGGGCATGGAGTTTTCCGACGATCCGAACCGCCTGGCGCAGTGGGTGCCGCTGATGATGAAGGACCGCAAGCTGAGCGAGCCGATCGCGGCCACCAAGATCGACTCCGGGACGGACGTCAACTTCGGCGCGCTGACGCGTATGCTGCTCGATCATCTCCAGAGCCAGGGCGTCGACATTCACTACAACTACAACGTGAATACGATCAAGCGCGCACGCGACGGACAATGGGAACTGAAGGTGAAGAATCAGACGAACGGCGCCGTCGAACGGCATAACGCGAAGTTCGTCTTCATCGGCGCCGGCGGCGGAAGCTTGCATCTGCTGCAAAAATCCGGCATACCCGAGGGCAAGCACATCGGCGGCTTCCCGGTCAGCGGGTTGTTCATGGTGTGCAAAAATCCGGCGATCGTGGAGCAGCATCACGCCAAAGTGTACGGCAAAGCCTCGGTCGGCGCGCCGCCGATGTCCGTGCCCCATCTGGACACGCGGTATATCGACGGCAAAAAATCGCTTCTGTTCGGTCCCTTTGCCGGCTTCTCGCCCAAGTTCCTGAAGTACGGTTCCATGTTCGATCTGATCACATCCGTCAAGCCGCACAACCTGCTGACGATGCTGGCCGCCGGCGCCAAAGAAATGCCGTTGACCAAGTATTTGATTCAGCAGCTGATGCTATCCAAGGAGCAGCGGATGGAGGAATTGCGCGATTTTGTCCCGAACGCCAAAAGCGAGGACTGGGACCTGATCGTAGCGGGCCAGCGCGTGCAGGTCATCAAGGATACGCCCAAGGGCAAAGGCACGCTGCAATTCGGCACGGAAGTCGTGACGGCCGCGGACGGCTCGATCGCCGCGCTGCTCGGCGCTTCTCCCGGTGCGTCGACCGCCGTATCCGTCATGCTCGAGATTTTAAAGAAATGCTTCCCGCAGCAGATCAAGGGCTGGGAACCGAAGCTCAAGGAAATGATTCCTTCGTACGGCCAGTCGCTGCTTGCCAATCCCGAGCTGATCCGCGAGCTTCATGCCTCCACCTCGAAGGCGCTCGATCTTGGCGGCAGCCCGTCCGTGCAGAACGCTAGGCAGACCGTATAGCTCTATATTAACCGCTCTTATCTCGCAGCCGTCGTCCTCTGGGACGATGGCTTTTTTTGTCGCTTCAAGCCCGATGCCGCTCCTATAGCAGGCAGCGCTTGCATCGCGAATCTGATAAAATAGGCTTAGTTGTCCTCATCAAGCAGATTAACGAATGGGCCAATCATTCATCGGGAGCGTGCGGACGTGCAAAATAATCGCAATTGGGCTGGCAATTACAACTATGCTGCCTCCGAGTATTATGCGCCAGATCGCGTGGAGCAAGCGCAGGAGCTCGTGGCCGGCAACAGCCGGATCAAAGCGCTCGGCTCGCGGCATTCGTTCAACGGAATCGCGGATACGACGGGGGCGCTGCTGTCGCTCGAAAAGTTGAACCGGGTCATCGGACTCGACCGGACGAATGGACGGGTAAAGGTGGAAGGCGGCATCCGATACGGCGAATTGTGCCGCTATTTGGACGCGCACGGCTACGCGCTGCCCAATCTGGCTTCGCTGCCGCATATATCCGTGGCGGGCGCATGCGCAACCGCGACGCATGGTTCGGGCGACCGGCTCGGCAATCTGGCGACGGCGGTCCATGCCATGGACATCATTGACGCCAGCGGCGATATCGTATCGTTAAGCCGCGATGACGGGGACGGCGATATCGCCGGCGCCATCGTCGGACTAGGGGGCATCGGGATCGTCGCCAGCCTGACGCTGAACGTCGTGCCGGCATTTCGGATGAGCCAGGCCGTCTATGAGCAATTGCCGCTGGCTCGGCTTGCGGAGCGCTTCGACGAGATTTTCTCCGCCGGCTACAGCGTCAGCCTGTTCACGGATTGGCGGCAAGCGGGCTTCAACCAGGTTTGGTTGAAGCGGGCGGCGGCGGACGATGTCCCCGGCGAGCCGGAGGCATCGTTCTACGGAGCGGAGCTTGCGACCGCGCCCCGGCATCCGGTGCCGGGCTTTGCGGCGGACAGCTGCAGCGAGCAGCTAGGCATTGCCGGGCCCTGGTACGAACGGCTGCCTCATTTTCGCATGGACTTCACGCCGAGCGCCGGGGAAGAGCTGCAGAGCGAATACTTCGTGCCGCGGCGGCATGGGTACGAGGCGCTGCTCGCGCTCGACGGCATCCGGGACCGCATCGCGCCGCTATTATACATATCCGAGGTTCGGACGATCGCCGCGGACGATCTGTGGATGAGCCCCTGCTTCGAGCAGGATTCAGTTGCCGTTCATTTTACTTGGCGGCCCGAATGGGAGGCTGTGCGGCAAGTATTGCCGATGATCGAAGCGGCGCTGGAACCGTTCGGTGCCAGGCCGCATTGGGCCAAGCTGTTCGCCATGCCGCCCGGACGGCTTCGTTCGTCCTACCGCAAGCTGCCGGACTTCCGGCGGCTGCTGGCACGGTTCGATCCGGCCGGCAAATTCCGCAACGACTTCCTGAATGCGTTCCTCGACAGCGCGAATTAAGGTTTTCACTCGCTGACGTCAATCGCAGATACATTGATGCCGCTCCTGGACCTTTTCACCGCGCGCCTGCTCGTCTAAGCTTAGGATGACTATTCATAACCTGAGGAGTGTTCATTCAAGTGACTGCCATCTCCAATCCGATCGTGCCCGGCTGGTACGCGGACCCCGAAGCGAGGACATACGAAGGCCGTTACTGGATCTATGCCACGCGCTCTCATACCGACTATACGAAGCAGATGAATCTGGATGCCTTCAGCTCCGACGATCTCGTGAACTGGACCAAGCATGAGAGCATCATCGAGATGGGAGACTTCCCGTGGATCTGGCGGGCGGTCTGGGCGCCCACGATCATTGAGCACAGTGGGAAATACTATCTCGTCTTCGCTTCCAACGACATTCAATCGAACGACGAGATCGGCGGTCTCGAGATTGCGGTGGCAGACACGCCGGCCGGTCCGTTCCGGGGTTATCTGGGCAAGCCGCTCGTCGACAGATTCATCCACCATGCCCAACCGATCGATGCCCATCTGTTCAAGGACGACGATGGGGCCGTTTATTTGTATTATGGCGGCTGGCGGCATTGCAACGTAGCCCGGATGACCGGCGAGATGACCGGCTTCGTCCCGTTCGACGGCGCAGAGACGATCCTGCCGATCACGCCCGACGGCTATGTCGAAGGACCGTGCATGATCAAAAAAGACAACCTCTACTACCTGATGTGGTCGATGGGCGATTGGGTGGACGGCTCCTACAGCGTGGCATACGGCGTCAGCAGCAGCCCGCTGGGCCCGTTCGCGAATGAAGGCACCATATTGCAGCGGCAGGACCCGATCGCCGAGGGGCCGGGCCATCATGGCTACCTGCATTTGCCGGAGTCGGACGATTGGCTGATCGTCTATCACCGTCGGATCATCGGCGACCGGGACCCCGGCAGCCGCATCCTGTGTATCGACAGGCTGGAGATCGACGATGGCGTCATCCGGCCGATCGTCATGACGGATGCCTGGGAGCTGCAAAAATAAAAAGCGTAACCGGGGAAGCTTGCCTTGGACAGAGGGCAGGCTTCTTTTTCACGGGGGCGAGCTGCCAGGCTCACCGCTCCAGTCAAACTCAGCAGGAAGGGAAGAAGCGAACGTGGCACAGCGATATCGGCAAGAGCATCCGAACCCGCAATTTATGCGCGCGAACTGGATCAATCTGAACGGACAATGGGAGTTCGAATTCGACGACGATAATACGGGGATTCGCGAAAAATGGTATGACGGCAAGAAGCCATTGCCAAGACGCATCCACGTACCTTTCGCATACCAAAGCCAATTAAGCGGCATTAACGACCAGGCGTTCCACGAAGCCGTATGGTACCGGACGCAGCTGCACATCCCGGCTTCCTTCAAAAACAAGCGGATTCTGCTGCATTTCGGCGCGGTCGACTACGAAGCCTCCGTCTGGGTGAACGGCATGCTCGTAGCCGCGCACCAAGGCGGCCATACCCCGTTTTGCGCGGACATTACGGACGCGCTCGATGGCGATGGCGGCGGCACGCTTGTCGTAAAGGCGGCCGATTTCCATACGGATATGACGCTGCCGCGCGGCAAGCAATATTGGAAGGAAAAGTCCGATACGATCTTTTACACCGGGACGACGGGCATCTGGCAGACCGTATGGATGGAAGCCGTGTCCGCCATACACCTGGATAAAGTCAAGATGACCCCGGATGTCGACCGCAAAGAGATCGCGATTACTGCGCATGTGAAGGGCGCTATGCCGAACAAGTCGAGACTGCGCGTCAAAGCGGAAATTTCGTTCAACGGGCAAGCGGTTTCCGAGGACGTGTTCACGCTTGCGAACGGCTCGGCAACACGCAAGATTCACATCGGTCCATTCAATGAACATGGCTTCGGCGGCTGGTGGAGCCCCGAGCATCCGCATCTGTATGACGTGAAGTTCTCGTTGCTGGACGGCGAAGATGTGCTGGATGAAGTCGAGAGCTATTTCGGTATGCGCAAGGTATCCGTGGAAGCAGGCAAGCTTTGCCTGAACAACCATCCCTATTTCCTGCGGCTGGTACTGGACCAGGGCTACTTCCCGGACGGCAATCTGACGCCGCCGAGCGACGAAGCCATCCGAAAGGACGTCGAGCTGACGAAGGCGATGGGCTTTAACGGCGTGCGCAAGCATCAAAAGCTGGAGGATCCGCGCTTTCTCTACTGGTGCGACAAGCTCGGGCTTGTCGTTTGGAGCGAGGCGGCGAATGCTTACGATTTTTCTGACGAATACGCACGCAAGTTTACAAAAGAATGGATGGAATCGATCGAGCGTGATTACAACCATCCTGCCATCATCGCATGGGTGCCGCTGAATGAAAGCTGGGGCGTGCCCAACATACTGGTCGACAAGGAGCAGCAAAATCATGCGTTGTCCCTGTACCATCTCACCAAGACATTCGATCCGATGCGCTTCGTTATCTCCAATGACGGCTGGGAATCGGTGAAGACTGATCTCATCAGCATCCACGATTACGAATGGCGGCGCGAGGTGCTGCTGGACCGATACAGCTCGGCAGAGCAGGCGATCGGCTCTGCGCCGTCCGGGCGCCGGATTCTCGTCGAGGGCTATCCGTACGAAGGCCAGCCGCTGCTGGTCACAGAATTCGGCGGTATCGCCTGCAAGAAGAGCGAATGGGACGGCTGGGGCTACTCCGGCGCGACATCCGACGAGGACTTTATGGAGCGGCTCCGCAACGTTGTGCAGCCGATGTACCTTGCCGCTGCCGTTCAGGGATTCTGCTACACGCAGCTAACCGATGTGGAGCAGGAGATTAACGGTCTGCTGACGTACGACCGGGTGCCGAAGCTCCCGCTGGAGACGATCAGGGAGATCGTAACGGGAAAGAAATGAAGATTTAAAAGCCTGTCAGATGCCCTGACGGGCTGTTTTTAACATTATAGAATTTATAACTTGGTGACGGTGGACAGGATGAGAAAACGAGAAGAGGGCCGTGCATGGCATGGCATTGCATTGCATCGTATACGCTCAAGTGCACCGCGCGAAAGTGCGATATAGCCAAGCGAGGATAGGCGTTCCCCAAGTGTACCGCGCAAAAGTGCAGGATGGATACGGATGATCAGACGAAATGCCGTTGCTGAGGCGCGCTATCCTGTACTTTTGCGAGGTAGCGGCCTGCGCTCCTTCCAAACGCGGCGCTACCCTGCACTTTTGCAGGGTAGACTTCATCGTTATCATGCTCAGCACCGTCTCGTCGCAACTTGGGTGATCTAACATCACTACCAATAAGCCGCTATTTCTCGCTGACGAGACAGCCCGGCTGCGCCTCCGAATCGCATATGATCGGGTAACGTTTTTTCGTGCTGCAAGTGCGGCTGCAGGAGCGGGCCGTCGCTGCAAGCGAGAAAATGGACCTCTGTCCATAAAAGAGAAACTCTCTAAGCTTACTTGTCTTTCTTGTGTGAAAAGGCAATAACATGCGAGTAGGTTAAAGATGGAAATGTTAGATAACATTCACCCTATTTTAAATGGAGTCGTTAATGATGTTTGAAAAATCTTGAAAAACCTGCTATGGTTGCTTTGAGTGTTTATGAATAAACATAACATTTTTTAGGATTAGTTGAGAAAACGTTATGATAAACTATCGGATGTCACTTATTGAAGGGGTTGCCACAGTATGCGCAACAAAGTCACCATTCAGCAGATCGCTGACTTGGCCGGCTTGTCGAAGTTCGCGGTCTCCCGGGCACTGGCCGGCAAGCCGGGCGTCAGTCCGCAGACGCGGGATCTGATCATTAAGACGGCGGGACAATTAGGCTACTTCCACGAAGCTTCATCCGCCCCTGTGGCCCGAACAGATAGGAACGAGAGCATGACCGCGGGCGCGGTGGCCATTTTGTTTCCCAATATTCGATATCAGAATCAGGAGAATGAATACTGGGGCTCCATCTTCAGCAGCATCGTTCAGCGGTTGGAAGAATTAAGCTTGGATGTGTTGACGCTGACGCAGCCTGCGCGGGATAACTTGTCCAATATTTTGAACCCCGAAGGTATTTTGGGCGTTATAACTGTCGGAACCGTGTCCACGCAGGTGCTGCTTGATATCCGGCAATTGGGCATTCCGATCGTCATGATCGATCATAGTGACCCGGCGATTCCGTGCGATAGCTTGTTCGCGGACAACCAGGCCGGTATTCATGAATTAATGACGATTCTCATCAGCAAGGGGTACCGCAGCTTCCAGTTTTTTGGACCGACCTCCTTTTCCCGCAGCTTCTACGAGCGCTGGCAGAGCTACCGTTCCGCGCTGGAGAGCTTTCGAGTCCCCTATCGACAAGACGAGAAGCTCATAACGACTGAAGGGGAAGAGTTGCACGCGCATGTTCAGCAGCTCGTCCGCGATTCACAACTGCCGGAAGTGTTCGTTTGCGCCAATGACTGGGAAGCCATGATGTTGACAGAATGGCTTCGCGCCGAGGGCAAGGCGGTGCCGGACGATTGTGCCGTCACCGGGTTCGACGACTCCCCTGATGCAGCGGCGATGACGCCGGGCTTAACGACGGTCCGTGTCTCCAAGGAGCTGCTGGGATCGAGGGCCGTCGATCAGCTGATATGGCGGGCTTCCAACCGCGGCAGCAATCCGGAGCGCAAGCTGATCGCCGGGGAAGTCGTGATTCGCGATTCGATCGGCAAAAAATAAAATGGAGGGACCTGCATCCACTGCGCTGCAGGTCTTTGGCTGTTACTCCCCTCGCAACGACTCCAGCAATTTTAATTCCCTAGAGACATCTCTCTATTCCTGCGTGATGCAGCACAAAATAACCAGCGCCATAAAAAGAAATTGGGTTGACAGGATTTGAGTTCATTTGATGAGGAATTGTTATCATAACGATGTTATTTGATGCGAGCTGTCGTTATTATAATAACATTGATCGAATGGAATAGTAACCTCCTCTGAAAACGCTTAAAAATATTTTTTTATAAATTTTAAAGGAAAAATGATGCCTATTTTGTATAAATTCACTCGAAAAATGGCCCTTTTCTGAATCTAGGATAATAATTCTGAATTTTTGATAACAAATTAAATAACAACAATTAATAAAAACACAATTTAAGTTATTTACAAATGAAAAACACGGTGATAACATGTGGGTGAAAATGGAACAGCATTCCGTTGGATCGAGCAGGAAAGCGAGGGGTTGAAAAAGCGAAAGGCAGCAGGCAACCGGCAGCAGGAATATCTAAAGAAAAATTTGAGGAGGTTCAACATGGCAAAAAGTAAAGCGCTTACAGTAAGTGCGGTAGGTCTTAGCGTGATGCTGGCGCTCGGCGCTTGCAGCAATGGCAACTCATCATCGAACGCAACAAAGACTGCTGCTCCTGCAAACACAAGCTCCGCATCCGCGGACGCATCGGGCGACAATGGCGGTACGGCGACGGCTTCGCCGTCCGACAGCCCGCCTAGCGACAGCTTCGATATGGGTGGCAGAGAGATTCGCATCGCAACCTGGTGGGACGCCACGCCGACAGCCGATACGCCTGCAGGCAAGGCGTCGCTCGATCAGCTGAAGGCGGTTGAGAAAAAGTACAACGTCAAGATCAAGTATTTGAACGTGCCGTACGACCAGTTCACGAGCAAATTCACCTCGACCGTGCTGGCGGGTGATCCGTTCGCCGACATCGTGAACTATGAGTACAGATGGGCGATTCCGGCGATTGTCAACGGCCAGATGCTCAAGATGAGCGAATACACGGATCCGGAGGACGACATCAATACGACGCAGAAAATTCTGGTCAAGTCGCTTCCGGTGCTGGGGGACGACTATGCGATCAGCGGAGCTCCCGGCGCGGGCGGCGGCGGTTTGTTCTACAACCGCGACCTGTTCAAAAAAATGGGTCTTCCGGATTTGCACGAGATTGTCGATCAGGGCGATTGGACATGGGCCAAGTTCGAAGAGATCGCGAAGGAGGCGACCCGCGACACCGATAACGACGGGAAGACGGATGTATGGGGAACCTCCGGCTGGTCGGAGGAACTGGCGCAGTTCCTGATCTCGTCCAACGGCGGGGCGAAGATCGCCGATGACGCTACGGGCAAAGAAGGCATATCCGATCCCCGGACGGTAGAGGCATTGAACTTCCTGAATCAGCTGTACGCGGACAAGGTCGTCAGGGTGAAAGGCAAAGAAATCAACAATTATACGGAGCGGGACACGTTTACGGACGGCAATGTGGCCATGGCCTACGGCTGGGACTGGATGGCCGGCGCGTATCAGGGCAAGTTCGATTATGGTATGGTGCCTTTCCCCAAAGGTCCGCAGGGCACGGATTATACGTTCCCTTCCGGCGGCGGCGGCTGGTTCATGCCGAAGGGGGTCAAGGACCCGATCCAGGTGTTCAAAATATACGAAGAACTGGCCAATATTCCGCCGGTCGACGAATATCCGGGTCAAACCTGGCTCGAGCAGACCGTGTTCAAGCATCAGGACGACGTTGATACGATGCTGAAGGATATTAACGGCAAGCAGACGCTCCAGGTATACGGCGCGTTCGATGGTCTCAAGTTCGGCGACGCCATCACCGACATCGTGTCGAAGCACCAGTCGGTATCCTCGGTGGTCGAGAAGTACAAACAACCGTTCCAGGACGCAATCGATAAAATTTATAAAAAGTAAGCGGCAGCGCGACGGAGGAGCCCCGGTTCGTCCGGCGGACGGGGCTTCTCCTGCGCAAGCAGGCAACACGCTCGCGAGGGAGGGAGGCGCTGAAATGGCAAATCGAGCACGCGTATGGCGGCGGCGGACGATCGCGGCGCTTGCCGCAAGCATCATCATCGCCTTGGGAGGGGCTTGGCCGCCCGGCTTCGCCAGCGGCGGCGACGTCAAAGGTGCGACGCTGGCGGCCTTGCCCGAATCTGCCTTGAACGACGCGGATCAAGATGTCGAACGGCTCTTGTACGAGGCCTCCAAAGGGGAAGATTACGACGCCTATCTGAGCAAGCACGCGGACCAGCCGCATCCGGACCGGAATATAACGCTGGAGGGAGCCGGCTATTCCGCTGCCGACGGAATGACGCCGGAGCTGAAGACGGACTTTGAAGGCAGAGCAGGCCATTCTGTTCTGACGACGGAGCAGGGCTCCATCTCCTGGGATGTGAACGTGCAGGAGGCAGGTTTGTACCAGATCGAGGTTGCCTACTACCCGATTGCGGGCAAGAGCGCCTCGATACAAAGAAGCTTGCTTCTGGACGGCAAGGTGCCTTTTGTCGAAGCGGACAATCTGGCATTGCCGCGGGTCTGGGCGGATGAGACGCGTGATCCCGTCAAGCTCGCCAACGGCAGCGAACGGAGGCCGGAGCAGGTGGAGCGTCCAAGATGGCAAGAAGTAACGCTTGCGGATTTGCAGGGGTATCACGACAGGCCTTTCTCGTTTTACTTTTCGGCAGGTTCTCATCGCGTCACGCTCGTTTCCAGACGCGAGCCGGCCGTGATCGGGCAGATTCGGATTTTCAAGGCGCCGGAACCGCCGGCATACGAGGATCTGGCCGCCGGTTACGCGGCGACAGGACTGCGGGATGCAGATGCCCGGACGCTAATCGAAATTCAGGGGGAGCGCGCCGCATTCAAATCTTCTCCCTCATTGTATCCGATCTCGGATCATTCCAGCCCCGCCGTTACGCCTTACAGCGCATCCGCCATGCTGCTCAATACGATCGGCGGCAACAACTGGCGCGTGCCGGGAGATTGGATTGAATGGGAATTCGACGCCCCGGAGTCGGGCTTGTATACAATCGGCATCAAAGCCAAGCAAAATTCGCTGAAGGGCATGAATGTCACGCGGAAACTGATGCTTGACGGCGAGGTTCCGTTTCAAGAAATGAACCAGGTTGCTTTTGAATATTCCGGCGACTGGAAAACGAATGTGCTGGGCGGGAAGCAGCCCTATCGCTTCTATCTTGCCAAAGGCAAGCATTCGATCCGTCTGGAAGTCACGCTGGGGGGCATGGCTCCGATCATCAACGAGGTCAAGGCGAGTCTGGTTCGGCTCAATGAGGCTTATCGCCGCATTATTATGCTGACAGGCACCACCCCCGACCCGTTCCGCGACTACCAGGCCGATCGCAAGCTGCCGGGACTTGTGCAAGCGCTCTCCGAGGAGCACGAGCGGCTAGCCGAAGCGGCCGACCGGATGGAGCGGCTGTCCGGGAAGCGAAGCGACAAGCAGGCTGTACTGGAGACGATGGCCGACCAGCTGGTCCAGCTGCAAAAGCATCCCGAATCCATTCCGAAGCGTCTGGCCTCCTTCAAGGCAAATATCGGAGCGCTCGGAGATTGGATTCTCCAGACGTCGGAGCAGCCGTTGACGATCGACTCCCTCTACGTCGCTTCGCCGGAGGCCGCCCTGCCGACAGCGAAGGTTTCCTTCTGGAAGAAGCTCAAGCATTCGGCCCTGCAATTCTACTATTCGTTCACCATCGATTACAACGAGATCGGGGAAGCCGGCACCGCCGGCGCTAAGCCGGAACGGGATCTGACCGTGTGGGTCGGCACGGGGCGGGACCAGGCCGAGATCATCCAAGGCATGATCGACGATACATTCGCGGCGGATACCGGCATCCATGTCAAATTGGAGCTGATCCCGATCAATGTGCTGCTGCCGGCTACGCTGTCGGGCGCAGGACCGGACGTAGCGATCCAGATCGGCAACGCATCCGGTTCGCCCGCGGGCAACGATCTTCCCTTGAACTATGCGATGCGGGGGGCTGTCCAGGACATCTCGCAGTTCCCGGGCTACGGGGATGTCGCGGCGCGCTTCCGGGACAGTGCGCTTGCTCCGTACCGATACGCAGACGGCGTCTATGCGCTGCCCGAGACGCAGTCCTACCCGATGCTGTTCTACCGGAAGGATATTCTTGAAGAGCTGGGATTGTCTCTCCCGCAGACGTGGCAGGATGTCGAGGATATGCTGCCGGTACTGAACCGCAACCATATGGAGTTCGGATTGCCGCAGCCAATCGCGTCCTTGCCGGCGGTGGACGGACAGAGCATCGCGTCGAACAGTGTACAGAACCTGGCTCCGAATGCCATGTTCTCCATGCTGCTCATGCAGCAGGGCGGCGAATTCTATCGGGACGGAGGCAGGAGGTCCGCTCTGGATTCCGATGTGGCGGCAAGCGCATTCAGACAATGGACGGACTATTATACAGACTACAAGCTGACCAAGGAATACGACTTCGCCAATCGGTTCCGCACGGGAGAGACGCCGATCGGCATTGCGGACTTTACCGCGTACAACCAGTTGTCCGTATTCGCTCCCGAGATCAAGGGCCTGTGGGGCTTCGCGCCGGTACCGGGCGTGAAGGGAGACGACGGGGTTATTCGCCGGGACGTCCCGAGCGGCGGTACATCCGTTCTGATGATGAGCGCGGCGCATGACAAGGATGCGGCGTGGTCGTTCATGAAGTGGTGGACGAGCGAGCGCAGCCAGACCCGGTTCGCACGGGAGATGGAAGGCTTGCTCGGCGCCGCGGCGCGGTATCCGACCGCCAATCTCAAGTCCTTCGAATCGTTGCCCTGGCCGAAGCAGGATTATGACAACCTGATGGCGCAGGCCGAGTGGGTCAGGGGCATTCCTGAAGTGCCCGGCGGTTACTTCACGGGCCGTTATGTGATCAACGCGTTCTACCATGTCATGAACGACGGCATGGAATCCCGCGAGGCGCTGGACGAATCGGTAGACTATATCCAGGAAGAGATCAAGCACAAGCGGGAAGAGTTCAAGCTGCCGAATTAACGATTCAAGCGATCGGCGAGTCGGCCGTACAGTTCGCGAGGAGGGTAGGTCACATGCAGCCACAAGCGGCTATCGACAGTCAACAGCCTGGGACGCAGGCCTCTCTTCGAACGGAGGGACGCCTGGGGCGGCTGCTGCGGGGGATGAAAAAGAACAAGCATGCATACTTGCTGCTCGCTCCTTTTTTCCTGTTGTTCACCTTATTTACCATACTGCCAGTCGCGTTGTCCGTTCTGCTCAGCTTCACGTCTTTCAACATGCTGCAGCTGCCGCACTGGGTCGGTTTTCAAAACTATTCACGACTGCTGCTGGACGACGACATTTTTCTGATTGCGCTCAAAAATACGCTGCTGTTCGCCGTCATCACGGGACCTGTCAGCTATATTGCCTGTTTTCTGTTCGCCTGGCTCATCAACGACATGCCCCCGAAGCTCAGGGCGTTCATGACGCTTGTCTTCTATGCGCCGTCGATATCGGGCAATCTTTATTTCATTTGGCAGATCATGTTCTCCGGGGATCGCTACGGCATCGTGAACGGCTGGCTGATCCAAGTCGGTATTTTGCACGACCCGATATTGTGGCTGAAGGATCCGCAGTTCATATTGCCGATTCTCATTGTGGTTCAGCTGTGGCTGAGTCTGGGCACTGGCTTCCTCGCTTTTATCGCCGGGCTGCAGACGGTCGACCGTACGCTGTATGAAGCAGGAGCGGTCGACGGCGTGCGCAACCGCTGGCAGGAGCTGTGGTTCATCACGCTGCCTTCGATGAAGCCGCAGCTCATGTTCGGTGCCGTGATCCAGATTACGACCTCCTTCGCGGTCGCGGACGTATCGATGGCGCTGGCCGGGTTCCCGAGCGTCAATTATGCCGCGGAGACGGTCGTCACCCATCTGATCGATTATGGCTCCATCCGCTATGAGATGGGGTATGCTTCGTCGATCGCGACGGTGCTGTTCATGGTCATGGTAGGCTCCAATATCCTGATCCAAAAAATGCTGCGCAAAGTGGGGGATTAACGATGAGCCGTGCAGCCGCTCTGTTCATTCGCCGCAAGCGCGTCAACAGGTCCTTCATGGGCAGCTTTTCTTTGTTCCTTTTTCTGGCCGTCGCCGGGGTATTCATGATCGTCCCGCTCGTATACACGGTCAACAATGCATTCAAACCGCTTGACGAGCTGTTCCTGTTCCCGCCGCGGCTGTTCGTGCACCGCCCGACGCTGGACAATTTCTACGATCTGTCGTCGCTGATGAGCACGTCCTGGGTGCCCTTCTCCCGATACTTGTTCAACACACTGTTCATCACAGGCGCAGGTATTGTCGGACATGTGCTGCTGGCTTCCGCAGCGGCCTACCCGCTGGCCAAGCTTGTGTTTCCCGGACGGAAGCTGCTGTTTTCCATTGTCGTGCTGTCGCTGATGTTCTCGGCGCAGGTGACGGCGGTTCCGAATTATATGATCGTCTCCTGGATGCATCTGATCAATACTTACGCCGCCGTCATCGTGCCTGCATTTGCCTTCCCGCTCGGACTGTATCTCATGAAGCAGTTCATGGAGCAAATTCCCGATGCCATTCTGGAGGCTGCGAAAATCGACGGGGCCAGCGAATACCGGATTTTCTGGACGGTCGTTATGCCGAACGTCAAGCCGGCCTGGTTCACGCTGATTATTCTGCTGTTCCAGATGCTCTGGGGAACGGACGGCAACGGCTTTATATTCAACGAATCGCTGAAGCCGCTGCACTATGCGCTGGGCCAGATTGCGGCTGGCGGCATTGCCCGCTCGGGCGTCGGAGCTGCGGTCGGGCTGCTGCTCATGGCTGTGCCGATCGTCCTGTTCGTACTTTTTCAGAGCCGCATCATCGAGACGATGGCGTCCTCCGGGATGAAGGATTAGGAGGGGAGCATATGCGAGCGATTCGATGGCTGACACTCGGCTGCCTGTCCGCGCTGACGGGCGCACTCCTGACCGTCCCGGCCGTCGGGAAGGCTGACGCCGCGGTGCCGTACGAGAGCTATACCTACAATTACTGGATGGACGATGTGAAGTCTCCCGCTCCCTACCTGCCTGTCAAGACGGTCGAAGGGCAGAGTCTGGGCCTGGGCGCCTTCAACGAGCCGAAGGATCTCGTCGTCGATGCCGCCGGAGACGTATACGTGCTCGATTCGGGCAATAGCAGAATCGTTGTGCTGGATCGGGATCTGCAGCCGAAGCGGACGATCGACGCGTTCGACAACGGGGGCAAGCAGGATCGTCTGAACGAGCCGGGCGGGATGGCGCTGGCGCCGGACGGCACCGTGTACGTCGCCGACACGGGCAACTCGCGCGTCGTGGCGATCGGCGCCGGCGGCGAGCTGGTGCGTACGATCGCGAATCCGAAGTCCGACCTGCTCGGCGATGGCTTCAAGTTTATCCCGCTCAAGCTGGCCGTCGACCGTTCGAACCGGGTGTTCGTCATTGCGCAGGGCGCATTCGAGGGCATCTTGCAGTTCGATGCGGACGGGACGTTCATGGGATATGTCGGCACCAACAAGGTCAGCTTCAATGCCGAGGATTACTTGTGGAAGACGCTCTCTACAAAGACGCAGCGGGACAAGATGATCCTGTTCGTGCCGACGGAGTTCTCGGGAATCTCCCTCGATCAGCGCGGGTTCGTATATGCTACGAACGTCGACGAGAACTCGGAACATCTGGTCAAGCGGCTGAATCCGTCCGGGGAAGACACGCTGAAGCGTCTCGGTTACTTTTCGGTCAGCGGCGACCTTCGCTACAGTAATACCGGCGTTAACGGCGGGCCGAGCAATCTCGTCGACGTCGCTGTTCGGGACAAAGGCATCTACAGCGTGCTCGACAGCCGCAGAGGGCGCGTGTTCACTTACGACCGGGAAGGCGATCTGCTGTACGTGTTCGGGCAAATGGGCACGCAGGCCGGCACGTTCCAGCAGCCGGTTGCGCTTGACGCCTTCCAGGACCGCATCTATGTGCTTGACAGCGGCAAGGCCCGTATTCACGTATTCCAGGAGACGCTGTTCGGGAGCCTGGTCGACAGGGCGACAGGCTTGCACTTCGACGGCAAGGACCAGGAGGCGGCTGCCGGCTGGCGGCAGGTGCTAAGACTCAATTCCAACTACGATCTCGCTTATATCGGCTTGGGCAAGGCGCAGCTGCGGAACCAACAATACAAGGAAGCCATGCATAGCTTCAAGCTGGGCATGAACCGGACGTATTACTCTGCCGCCTACAAGCGGTATCGCAAAGCATTCGTCCGCGAACACTTCGAGGCGGGCTTCGCGAGCCTGCTCGCACTGCTGGCGGCAATCGTCGCCTACAGGCTGGTTCGAAGACGGCGAATGGGGAAGAGAGGTGCGCATGAGACAGGATTTCATTAAATTTCCGCTGCATCTGATCGTTCATCCGTTCGACGGCTATTGGGACATCAAGTTCGAAGGGCGGGGCCGGTTCAAGGTGGCGGCGCTGCTGATCGCGCTGCTCGTGCTGGCCCGGATCGCACAGCGTGAATACGGCGGATACCTGGTCAATTACACGGATATGCGTCATTACAACAGCCTGAGCGAGGCGCTGTACGTCCTCGTCCCGCTGGCGCTCTGGTGTGTCTCGAACTGGTCGATGACGACGCTGATGGACGGAGAGGGGAAGTTCGGCGAGATCGTCAAGGCGACGGCCTATGCCGTCCTGCCGCTCATTCTGATCTACGTGCCGACGACGATCGCCAGCCATGCGATGGTGCAGCAGGAGGTCGCCTTCTATTACTTGCTGAACTCGATCGCGGCGGTCTGGTGCGCCTGGCTGCTGTTCGTCGGGACGATGACCGTGCATCAGTACAGTGTCGGCAAGACGGTGTTTACGATGCTGCTGACCTTAATCGTGATGGGCATTATCATCTTCCTGGCGCTGCTGTTTTTTACGCTGGTGCAGCAGATGATCGACTTCCTGCACAATTTGTACCTGGAATACGAGTATCGCAATTAGGTTGAGCCTTGAGCAAACATAAGGGGGAAGCGAAGCATGCGCGCAAGACGAATACAAGCGGCCGCCCTCATGGCCGTCCTGCTCGCCGGCGGCGTAGCCGCGTTGTCCGGCTCCTTCGCCCCGGAAAAAAAGGAACGGCAGACGGCCCATGCCGCGGAAGCGGACGGCATCGCGGACGTCCGGACATCCGGCGAGGCGGCGAGAGCGCCGGCGGCGACGCTCGCGTCGAATGGGGCAGCGCAGGTGGACGGTATGGATCTGGTAGCGGAAAACGGGCGTCTGGGCTTGTATCTGAATCGGAGCACGGCCGAGATCGCGGTCCGGGATGCGCAGAACGGGCAGGTATGGTTCTCCAATCCGCAGCACCGGGATGCCGATACGATCGCTTCTTCGTACGAGAAGGATGCCTTGGCCTCGCAAGTATCTCTGACGTATCTGGACGTGAAAAACACGCGGGTGACACTGTTGTCGTATACGGACAGCGTCAGCAAAAAGCAGTTCGAGGTTTTTTCCATTCCGGGCGGCATCCGGGTCGAGTATACGTTCGGAGACAACTCCAAAGGGATCGACGCACTGCCCAAGCTCATCAGCAAGGAGCGGATGCGCACGCTTGTCACCGACAAGCTGACCGAGTCCGAGGCCAAGTACCTGCTGCGCCAGTATCCGCTCAATGACCAAGGCATTCACGAGCGCTTCGATCTGTCGCTCAGCAAGGGACTCGTGCTGGATCGGGTCGTGAAGGACTTCCAGGAGGCGGGCTACACCGAGGAGGATCTGCGGCAGGACAACGAAGAGAACCAAGTGACGGAGCAGACGGCTAACGCCAGGCCGTCGTTCATGATTCCGGTCGAATACCGGCTGGACGGCAATCAGCTCGTCGCAACGATCGTCGGCCAGGATGTGAAGGAGTCGGCGGGCAACAAGCTGACCCGTCTGGAGCTGCTGCGGTTCATGGGTGCGGCCGGCCCTTCGGACGAAGGATATATGCTGATTCCCGACGGCTCAGGCAGTCTGATTCATCTGAACAACGGCAAGACGAAGGACGATGCATACGTCCAGCGGCTGTACGGTGCGGACCTGACCAACAGCGACCGCAACCGGCCGCAGATCAGCGAGACGGCCAGATTGCCGGTATTCGGCATCAAGAGCGGCGAGCGCGCGCTGGTCGGCATCATTGAAGAAGGCGATGCGATGGCCAGCATCCAAGCCGATGTCGGCGGCAAGCTGAACAGCTACAACTACATCTACGGCAGTTTCCTGCTCAGGAGCGAGGACAGCGTACTGATGCCCGGGACCGGTTCGCGGCTCAATACGGTCCAACTCGTGCAGGCAACGCGGTACAAGGGTAATATGAGTGTCCGTTACGGGTTTCTATACGACGGAGAAGCCAGTCTCGGCGGCATGGCCGATATGTATCGGGCGCGGCTGCTCGGCGGGGAGCAGCCGACGGACGCGAAGCGCAGCGGCGCGAACGGAGCGCTGCCCTTTTTCCTGGATGTCGCGGGAGACATTCCGATTCGGAAGTCTGTGCTGGGCATTCCTTACGCATCCATGGAACCGCTCACGACCTTCAGGCAAGCCGGGGCGATGGTGTCGCAGCTGAACGACAAGCAAGTCGGGAATGTGAATCTGCGATATCTGGGCTGGTTCAACAAAGGCGTGAACCACAAGGTCCCGACGCACCTGTCCGTAGACGGCGCGATCGGCGGTGCAGCGGGTTTGAAGTCTCTTGCCGACAGCGTGGTCCAGGCGGGTGGCCGGCTCTATCCGGATGTGGCATTCCAGAAAGTATATCAGGACGGGGGCGCGTTCTCTCCCGCCAAGGATGCGGCCCGCTTCGTCACCAAGGACCCCGCGAAGCGTTACCCGTACGACCTGGCAAGGATGCGGCAGACCGCCGACAAGAAGCCGTATTACCTGCTGTCGCCTTCCCGGCTGGCTCCATATGCGGAGAGCTTCGCAAAAGCGTATGAAAGGCTGGGCATTCCGGGGCTGTCGCTGCGCGATCTGGGGGACGATCTGCACTCCGACTACCGGGACGGACGCACCTACGACCGGCAAGCAGCCGAAGCGGAAGTCGTCAAGCAGATTGCCGCGCTCAGCCGGACGGCGCCCGACCTGCTGGTCGCGGGCGGTAACGCCTATGCGCTCCCCTATGCGGCGCAGATCGTCGACGCACCGCTCGGCAGCAGCGGCTTCAATCTGGCAGACGAGACCGTACCGTTCTATCAGATGGTGCTGCACGGCTATGTCGATTATGCCGGTGAAGCGATGAACCTCGGTGATGAGCAAGATCCCGAGCTGCAGCTGCTCAAGCTGGTGGAATACGGAGCCAGTCCGCATTTTCTGCTGACAGACGCGCCGTCCTCGAAGACGAAGTACACCGCGTTTGACGATTGGTATTCGATTGGCTTCCAGGACTGGGCCGATACGGCCGCCGAGCTGTACGCCCGGGTTGCGCAAGCGCTGCAAAGCGTTCGCGGCGCGCGCATGTCAAGCTATGAGAAGCTGCAGGAGGGCGTGTACAAGACCGGTTACGACAACGGGCGCACGATCGTCGTCAACTATACCGATGCGGCTTATCGGGCGGACGGCATCGTCGTCCCGGCCAAAAGCTTCCTGGTCGGAGAGGGGGAAGGCTCATGAACAGGCCGCTGCTGACACTGGCAAGACGACGCGCTGCGCTGGGCTGGATATTTATTCTGCCTTGGGTGCTCGGCTTTCTGTTCTTGTTCGCCATTCCGCTTGCCAAGTCGCTTCGCTTCAGCTTCAGCAAGCTGACGGTCGTCGCAACCGGCTATCACCTCGATTATGTCGGCTGGCGCAATTATTTGGATGCGCTGTACGTGGACGCGAACTTCAACCGGATTCTGACGGAGTCGGTCGTCAACATGATCGTGAACGTGCCGCTGATCCTGTTCTTCAGCCTGTTCTCGGCTGTGCTGGTCAATCAGAAATTCCGCGGCAGGGCGATGGTTCGCGCCATGCTGTTCCTGCCCGTCATTCTGGCGTCGGGAGCGATAGCGGCCGCCGAGCTGTCCGGTCTTTTGGCGCAAGCCGGCAATACCGGGATGGCCCAGGACGGAGACAAGACGATCGGTGCCGCTGCGATGCTGGCGAGCTACAGGCTGGAGGATATTCTGCTTCAGTCGGGCATGCCGGAGTCGTTTATCGATTATATCACCGGGGCGGTCAGCCGCATCTACGACATTATCAGCAAGTCCGGCGTGCAAATTCTGATCTTCCTGGCGGCGCTGCAGTCCATTCCTTTATCCATGTACGAGGTGGCAAAGATGGAGGGCGCCACCGCCTACGAGACATTCTGGAAGGTGACGCTGCCGATGGTCAGTCCGCTGATTCTCACCAATGTCATCTATACGATTATCGATTCCTTTTCGGACAGCAAGGTGACGACCGCCATCACCTCGACCGCGTTCGCCTCGCTCAACTTCGGGTTAAGCTCCGCCATGTCATGGCTGTATACGGGCATGATTGCAGTCATCCTGCTTGCCATCGGCATCATCACTTCGCGGCGGGTATTCTATCACAATTGAATCGGCGGCAAAGGAGGGGAACCCGTGGACAAATCGGCCTATCTACTCGACTACAAGCTGAAATCGATCCGCTGGAGGAACAAGGGAGTGCAGTGGGCCTGGAAGCTGTTCCGCGCCATCCTGCTGGCGGGAATATGCTTTGTCATTCTGTATCCCATCCTGCTCAAAATCGCGGTCTCGATCAAATCGCAGACCGATCTGTACGATCCGACGATTATTCTCATCCCGCGCCACTTCACTTGGGACAACGTCCGTGCGGCCGTACATGTCATGAACTATGGGGTGACGCTGCGCAACACGCTGATCGTTAGCGGGCTGACGATGCTGCTGCAGACGATCTCCTGCGCGCTCGCCGGCTACGGCTTTGCCCGATTCGAGTTCCGGGGGCGCAGCGTGTTATTCGCGCTAGTCATTCTGACCATTCTCGTGCCGACACAGACGATGATCGTGCCGATGTACTTGCAATTCCGGCACTTTGACGTCTTCGGGCTTATCGGGCTGTTGACGGGCAAAGACGGCATCAGCCTCATCAATACATTCTGGCCGAGCGCGATCACCGCGCTGACGGCGAACGGCCTGAAGTCGGGCTTGTACATCTATATTTTCCGGCAGTTTTTCCGCGGGGTTCCGAAGGAGATCGAAGAGGCTTCGCTGATCGACGGTGCCGGAGGCTTCCGCACGTTTTTTGCCATCATGCTGCCCAACGCCATTCCGCCGATCGTCACCGTGATGCTTTTCTCGTTCGTCTGGCAGTGGAACGATACGTTTTACAGCTCGATGTTCATGGGGCAGATCGATCTGATCTCCAACAAGGTGACGACGCTCGCGTCCGGCATCGGCACTTACCTGGCAGGCATTTACGGCGTCAATGACACCAGCTATCGGCCTGACCCGAACTACGTGTCCATGATCGTCGATACCGGTGTGCTCGTCTCGATCGCGCCGTTGATCTTGCTCTACCTGTTCGTCCAGCGCTTCTTCGTCGAGAGCGTGGAGCGGACGGGCGTAGTCGGTTAAGCGGCGGGCGGCATCTGCTGCCCGCATCCCCCCGCAAAGGAGGTGAGGCTGTCCATTAAATCCGAACAGGAAGCGGCTACATACTGGACAATGAGGAGGAAGGAACGGAAATGAAAAAAGGATTGATCTTTTTGGTCATCGCATTATGGATCTCGCTGTTGCCGGATATGAGCAGCCGCGCGGCGGCAGCCCCGGTAACGTACGAAGCGGAGGATGCGGCTCTGAACGGCGTCAGCGTCTCGAGTGCGGGAAGCGGATTCTCCGGGAGCGGTTATGTGACGGGCTTCGACGATCCGAGCGATTCCGTCGCGTTTACCGTGAGCGTACCGTCCAGGCAGTTGTATACGCTTACCGTTCGATACCGCTCCCCGTTCTCGAACAAGAATACCGCTTTGTCCGTGAACGGACAATCCGCCGGCGAGCTCGTGCTGGCGCAGAGCGCCGACTTTGTAGATATGGCCGGCGGCAAAATCCTGTTGAACGCGGGTACGAACCAAATCACGCTGAGCAATGACTGGGGGTATTACGACATCGACTGCATCCGATTGGAACAATCGCCGGCGCCGGCGCCGCATGTGATCGACCGCGTCCCTGTCAATCCGGGCGCTTCGCCGGCCGTACGCTCGCTGCTGAATTACTTGGCGGATCAATACGGGACGCATATCCTGTCCGGCCAAGCGGATATGACCGGCGTCGACTGGCTGCAGACCAACATCGGCAAGCTGCCGGCGATCGCAGGCTTCGACCTGATGGATTACTCGCCGTCGCGAGTCGCCCGCGGCGCCACGTCCAACCAGATCGATCAGGCGCTCGCATGGGATCAGCAGGGCGGGATCGTGACGGTGTACTGGCATTGGAACGCGCCGTCCGGTCTGATCGACCAGCCCGGCAAGGAATGGTGGAGGGGCTTTTACACCGATGCTTCGACGTTCGATGTCGCCTATGCGATGAGCCACCCGTCGTCACAGGAATATCAGGACATCGTGCGCGATATCGATGCGATCGCCGTTCAACTGCAGAGGCTGAAGGACGCGAACGTGCCGGTGCTGTTCCGGCCGCTCCACGAGGCCGACGGCGGCTGGTTCTGGTGGGGGGCCAAGGGAGCCGGTCCTGCCAAGCAGCTGTATCAGCTGCTGTACGATCGGCTGACCAACTACCACCAATTGAACAATTTGATCTGGGTCTGGAATTCGGGCAACCCGGATTGGTATCCTGGCGATGCCTCCGTGGACATCGTCTCGGCGGACGTCTACTCTGCGGCCGGAGACTACAACCCGCTCAGCAGCGTTTACGACAGCATCAATACGCTGGGTCAGAACCGCAAGCTCGTCGCGCTCGCCGAGAACGGACCGATTCCGGACCCGGATCTGCTGCCGGTCTATCATGCCGACTGGAGCTGGTTCATGACCTGGCCCGGCGACTTCCTGACCGACGGCGTGCAGAACAGCCATGACCATCTCGTTCACGTGTTCAACAGTCCATATGTCATCACGAAGGACGAACTGCCTAACATCAAGACCTATACGAGCGTCAAAAGCAACAATGGCTATCCGCTGTTCAAGATCGTGAACCGCAACAGCGGAAAAGCGATAAGCGTGCCGGGCGTCGATCCGAATCCGGGTGCGAACGTGGCGCAATGGAGCTATGCGGGCAACCCGGATCAGTGGTGGAGTCTGGAGCCGACGGGCGACGGCTACTTCGTCGTTCGGGCGAACCATAGTCAGCTGGTGCTCGACGTGCTTAACTTCGGTACCAACGACGGTGCCAACGTGATCCAGTACAACGACAACCATACGGCCAATCAGCAGTGGCGGCTCATCTCGCTGGGCGACGGCTACTACAATCTGGAGAACCGCAACAGCGGCAAGATGCTTGATGTCGCGGGAGGCAGCACCGATGACAACGGCAATATCCAGCAATGGTCGGCGAACGGGGCGACCGCCCAGCAGTTCCGGCTGGAGCCGGTCGGCAACTTCAAGCTGATCAACGTCAACAGCGGCAAGGCGCTGGACGTGAACGGCGCGTCACTGGCCGACGGGGGCAATATTCAACAATGGGAAGACAACGGCTGCCTCTGTCAACGCTGGCGCTTCGATACGCTGGCGAACGGCTACTTCCGAATCGCCAACGAGAACAGCGGGAAGGCGGTCGACGTAGCGGGCCTGGTCGATGCCAACGGCACGAATATCCGGCAATGGAGCTATCTGGACAATCCGGGCCAGCATTGGCGACTGGAGTTCGCAGCCGACGGCTCCGTATCGCTGCGGCCAGAGCTGAACGGCAGCCGGACGATCGATGTGGAGGGCTTTTCGACGGCGAACGGAGCCAATGTCTCGCTGTACGACGCGAACAATACGTCCAATCAGCAGTGGCGGCTCACGCCTTGACCTTCGCAAATTGCAGGCTGCAAGGCTGAATACTTGATCGGAAAACCGAAGGGGATGAGCGGCGGCGAACATGGCCGTCTCCCTTCGGTTTTTCCGTTACAGCAGATGATTCCGGTATTCGCCGGGTGTGATGCCGGTTACTTTTTTGAAGGCGCGGTTCAGCGATACGGTCTCCTGATAGCCGACCAGGCTGGCCACCTGGTAGATTTTCAGCTCGGCGTCGGCCAGCAGCTTTTTGGCGGCTTCGATCCGGGTTTCCGTCAGATAGTCCACGAAGTTTTTGCCCGTACTCGACTTGAACAGCTCGCTGAAATAATTCGGATTCAAATATACGAGATCGGCCAGCGTTTTGAGCGTGAGGTCCATAAAGTAGTTTTTGGCAATATGGGCTTTGGCGATCTCGATGGCGCGATTTTTGTCCGATTTGCCTTCCAGGCCGCCAAGCAGGCGATCGAAGCGATCGAGCAGGTATGCCTTGGTCTCTTCGTAAGAATCGGAGTCCTGGATGCGCGACAGCGTCTCTGCATCCGGTTCCCCATCGACAAGCGCCTGCATCAGTCGGCTGAGCGAATGCTTCAGCTTGTCCGGCGTCAGCTTCAAGGCTTCCAGCTGGGCCAGCCTCTCCTCGAACTCCGTGCGGGCTTTGGCCGCGTTGCCCACTTTAACAAGATTGACCAATGATTGAAGCTTGGG
The DNA here is from genome assembly GCF_037963805.1 of Cohnella sp. 56. Taxonomy (NCBI): domain Bacteria; kingdom Bacillati; phylum Bacillota; class Bacilli; order Caryophanales; family Paenibacillaceae; genus Cohnella; species Cohnella sp. 56. The sequence goes on from NZ_JAZDQE010000010.1 coordinate 237,229, forward strand.
GGACCGGAGCGGATCGGTATCGGTATCGGTGTCGGCCCGTTCAAACGCGGGCGTGTAGCAGATGATGGGCTCGTCCTTCCAGTAATACTTTTGGGAGAGCGAGACAGACGCTTCTTGGAAGGCTTGCCGGAATTGCTCGAAGTTCCCGTAGACGCGGCTCAGTCCGAAGGTTGCGGGGCTCAGCTCGCCGTTGCTGACGCCCTTGTAGAGCTTGACGATGCACAGCTGGAGCAAAGAAGAGGCGCTGATGGCGCTGCCCAGCACAAGAAACAGCACCTCGCGCGCATTCAGCACATGGCTGGTGACGAGGCAGTTGATCTCCTCCTGGAAGCTGGCCTCCAGCAGTGTCTGTATGCTGCGGACATCCGTCTCGTCCCCGTCCGCTTGCTCGGCGGAGACGAGAATCATCAAGTACTGATCGATGCGCAGGGCCAGCAGGTCGTTCATGAACGGCAGCATCAGACGCGGATTCGCGTCCGGCTTCGACAGATGCTGAAGCAGGTATTCTTCCTTCAGAAAGGATAAATGGCGAATGAGCTGCTGATGGGTGAGGAGGGCCTGCTCCTTTTCCTTCTCGAGCCGTATCGCCTCCTCCATCTCCGCCAGCAGCGCGCCCAGCTTGAGCGGATCGATCGGCTTAAGCAAATAATCCACGGCCCCGGTTCGCAGCGACTCCCGCACATAATCGAATTCGTTGAAGCCGCTGAGCACGATGATTTTGACGGACGGCAGGATGTCCTTGAGCCGGCGGATCAATTCGATTCCGTCCACGGCGGGCATTTTAATATCGGTAATTACCAGATCGACGCCCAGGTCCGGGATCTCCTCGAGCGCGATGCGGCCGTTGCTGGCTTCGCCGACGATCGCATAGCCGGGATCCAGCGCAGAGACGATCTCCCGCAGCCCGCGCCGTACGATCTTGTCGTCTTCCGCGATGTAAATGTTCATTTGTTGCTTCCTCCGTTCGGGTAATCGGACGGGCGCTCGCGCCTGCTTGCCGCGTTTACAAAGGACGGGTTATCTTCTAGTATCAGAAATATCCGTCCGTGGGGGAGATGCCGATGCTGAAGCTGTTCAACAATGTCCCGCTGTTCCGCAAGCTGATGTTCGTGTTCGGGTTCGTTTTTGCGCTGACCGTCTTGATGTCTTTCGTTAATTATAGGAACTATTACGATGACAAACAACAAATGACTCTAAATGTGCTGAGCCAAAGCAATGTACAGGCCGGCAACAAAATTGACGAGTATCTGACGGATATTAGCGGCTTGCTCAAGCTTCCTTATGTATTGAACCGCAACGACAGCTCCTTCATGGAGCTGCTGGCCGAATACAATCGGACCAATACGCTCGATTATCAGCTCAAGGTCGCGTTCAACGATATTTACAGCAACGTGTACGAGCTCAAGCGAAGCGTCGAATCGGAGTTTATTTTTAATATCAACGGGGCCAACGACTCGGCTTTTTACGACGACAGCAACATCGAGGCGGGCTATAATCCGAGCGGCGAAGCCTGGTTCGTTCAAGCGATCCAAAGCGGGGGCAAGCCTGTCGTGATCGGCGCGAGGGTACTGTCGACGCTCGGCAACGGCCAGCCGGTATATACCTTTTCCGTGGCGCGGGCAATCGTGGACTATCTGCAGCCTGCGACGCTCGGGGTCATGCGGATCAATACGAATGTCAACGAGCTGGACAAGTATTTGCGTCCGACGATCCTCACGCCTTCTCAGCGGATCCAACTGATCGACGCGGACGGCATGACCGTGTACGACAACCAGAAGCAGAATATGATGAAGCCGGCGCCGGACGATATGAAGGCAGTCATCCATTCGGGGCGGGACATCTCCCGCAGCAACGGTTGGATCGTGAGCAGGCACCATTTGCCTTTCTCTGGCTGGACGCTCGTCAGCATGGTTCCGGAGAAGGAATTGTACAAGGATTTGAACCGGACAACGCGATTTGTGTTGATCGTGACCGGCGCCGTGCTGCTGGCCACCACCTTTTTGCTCCTGCTGCTCACTGTCAACATCATGGCCCCGATCCGCAGGCTGATGACCCACATGAAGCGTATGGAGCTCGGCGACTTCAGCCAGGGGACGCTGGAGGATCGCAAGGACGAGTTCGGCGTCCTCTCCAACAACTTCAGCAAGATGGCGAAGCAGATCAAGAAGCTGATCGATGAAGTATACCTGGAGAAGCTGACGCAAAAAGAGCTTGAGCTGCAAATGCTGCAATATCAGATCAACCCTCATTTTCTGTACAACACGCTGGAGTCGATTCAGATGATGGCGATCATCAACAAAGACAGAGAGACGGCCGAGATGGTACAGGCGCTAGGCAAAATCCTGCGGTACAGCATCAGCTCGAAGGGAGACTATGTGAAGCTCGGCGAAGAAGTGGAGTTGCTCGGAGACTACATCAAACTTCAGCAGCAGCGGTTTGAAGATCTGTATCGGATACAGCTGGATATCCCGGACGAGCTTGCGGACGCTGTCGTGCCCAGGCTAATGCTGCAGCCCCTGGTCGAGAATGCGATCTATCATGGTCTTCGGAACAAGGAAGAGGGCGGCAGGGTGGACATCCGCGGACGCAGAGAAGGCCATGATATCATTCTTGAGGTGCAAGATAACGGCACGGGCATGGAGGAGGAGGAGCTGCGGCGGCTTCGACAATATATCGAGGACGACAGCGAGGAAAGTCACAGCATCGGACTTAAAAATGTAAACAAACGAATCCGGCTGTATTACGGAGATGAGTTCGGCATCCGGATCGACAGCGTGGCCGGCACAGCAACCACGATGAGCATCCGGCTCCCCTATTTGCTCCGCGATTAATTCGAGGCATATCGCACAATCAAGCGAATGATCTGAATTCAGGTTAAGAAAGACGAAGGTAAGCCATGTTGCCCAAATAAAGGACAGGTTACGATAAGAACGTCAGATCAAGCATGCGCACAAGCAACGAACCAAAATCATCGGTTGGGGGAAAAACAATGCGTAAAACAGCATCCACGATTGCGGCACTCACTCTGCTCGGAGGGCTCTTGGCAGCCTGCAGCAACGACAAAAACAATGCGAGCGGATCTCCGTCCGCAAGCGAGGCATCCGATCCATCGTCAGCCGCATCCGCGTCGAATAGCGAACCGAAGCTGAGCGGCAAGATCGTATTCGCGACGAACCGCACGGACAAAGCGGACTCGACCATCCGGGATCTGGCCGACGAATTCGAAAAGCTCCACCCCGGCACATCGGTCGAGATCGAAGGCATCACGGACGGCAATACGCTCAAGACCCGCGCGGCCGCCAACGAACTGCCCGACGTCGGCATCCCGATCCCGGATCTCCCGCTCGAGAAAATGCCGGACTACTATCTGCCGCAGGACGATCTGGGCTTCAGCGCGGATACGATCTCGTTCTACGACTATAACAAAGTAGACGGGAAAGTATACGGCATCCCGATCTCCGCAGGTTATCAAGGCATCGTGTACAACAAGAAGGCATTTGCGGAAGCCGGCATCACGACGGCGCCGAAGACGCTCGACGAGATGCTCGCGGACAGCGAGAAGCTCAAGGAGAAGGGGATCATCGCACTCGCGACGTCGTACAAGGATGGCTGGCCTGTCGGCTACTACACCGCGACGCTGCCTATGGAGATGGCCGGCGACCCTGACTGGTACGGCAAGCTTGCGGATTCCGATACGCTGTACAACGAGGACAACTACTCGATCGCGGTACTCGATTTCCTGACCCAGATGAACGACAAGGGATATCTGGAGCCCGATCTGATGTCCGCCAACTGGGAAAATCAGAAGCGCCTGCATGCGCAAGGCAAGCTGGCAATGGCGTATCTGGGCACCTGGTACCCGTCGCAGCTGGCGGATAACGGCGCCAACATCGAGGATATCGGCATGTTCCCGTTCCCGGGCATCAAGACGATATCGGGCGGTCCGGACGGGTCGCTGTTCATCAGCAAAAACACGGAAAATCCGGATCTGGCGAAAGCGTTCGTCAAATATTGCATCGAGAACGGCCGCTTCGCGATCGCCACGGGCTCGATTCCTTCGGACAAGAACGCGCAGCCGCCCGCCTATGTGACCGAACTGCTCTCCTCCGGACTGCCGGTCATCACGTCGTCGCCGACCTCCTCCAAGATTCAGGACATCATTAACAAAGGCAACATCAACATGACAGGCAATCTGCAAGAATACATCGTCTCCAAAAAAGACAAGCAAGCCGGTCTGATCGCGAAGTGGAACAAGCAGTTCCAGGACGCCAAGAAATAATAGGCTGGACAGGAGAAGCGGGGGCGCCGTGCCCGATGGCGCCCCCGCTTTTTGTTCTTCCGGCGCCCAAGAAGGAGAACCGACACATGAACAAAGCCTTGCAGCTTAAAAAACGGGGATCCATGAAACGCGAAAACACCGAAAGAGTCGTTCTCGGCACGTTGTTTCTTTTCGTTCCTCTGGCCTTTTTGATCGTGTTCAGCTATTATCCCGCCGTGCGGCTGTTCCAGCTGAGCTTCAGCGACTGGGACGGACTGTCGAACAACTTCCATTATGTCGGCTTCGACAATTACAAGTCGGTGGCCCGTGACGAGACGGTCATGCACGCGTTTCGCAATACACTGGCATATGTCGCCATGATGTTCGTTCAGCTTGCCATCGCACTTTATGTTGCAGTGGTGCTCGACAGCAAGATCAGAGCCAAAAACTTTTTTCGATCGGTCATCGCGCTTCCCTTCATTTTGAACGGCGCAGCCGTCGTATACCTGTTCACGCTCCTGTACGACTACCAGGCGAGTCCAATCAACTTTTTGCTGCAGAAAATCGGACTCGATCCGATCCACTTCCTTCCGAACAGCTATGCGCTGAATTTGTCTCTTGCGTTTATGGGATTGTGGAAAGGACTGGGGCTCGGCGTCATCATCTTCCTTGGTTCGCTCCAATCGATCCCCCGGGATCTGTACGAAGCGGCGGAAATCGACGGCGCCAGCTACTTTCAGGCCATTCGCTACATCTCCATTCCGAATATTACGCGAATCATCGAGCTCCAGCTGTTTCTCGGCATTACGGGATCGCTGCAGGCTTACGGAGAATCGCTTATTACTTTTCCGACCGGCGGGCCGGGAGGCATCGCCGATACGTTGATGACCCGGACGCTCAGCATTGCTTTTAAATATTCGCAGTTTGGCCGCGCAGCCGCGATGGGCGTCATGCTGATGATTCTCATTTTGCTGGTCGTCGGCGTTCAGCGCATGCTGCTTCGCAGAAATGAGGCATCCGAATGAAATCCGCCAACAAGAGCTTCGGCTTGAGGGAAAATGCCGCCGTCAAAGTATTGAATTACACGGTATTGATTTTGTTGACGATTATGGTGCTGTTTCCGCTTTATTTTGCCTTCGTCATTTCGTTCAAGACCAACCAGGAATACTTGAACACGAGTCCGATCAGCCTGCCGCACAATTTCCTCAACTTCGACAATTACCTGTTCCTGTTCAAAAATGCGAATCTTCCCCGCGCGTTCGGCAATACGATGCTGTTCGTCGTCACTTCGGTGGTGGGGAGCGTGCTGATGGGCTCCATGGTCGCCTTTGCGCTGGCCCGTCTGAACCTTAAGTACAGCAAGTACATCATGCTGCTGTTCATCATTCCGATGTTCATTCCGGGCCTGACGACCCAGGTGTCCGTATTCAACATCATCAGCAGCATGCATCTGTACAATACGATCTATGCGGGTATCGTGCTCTATCTTGCCGCGGATATCGTACAGATCTATCTGTTCACCCAATTTATCGAAAAGGTGCCGCGCGAGCTGGACGAGAGCGCCAGGATGGAAGGGGCGAGCTACTTCCGCGTCTACTGGAACATTATCGTTCCGCAGCTCGTTCCGGCTTTTGCGACCGTCGCCATCCTGCGGGTAGTTGGCATCTACAACGATTTGCTCACGCCGTACCTGTACATGCCGAAGTCGTCGCTTAAGACGGTTACGACCGCGCTGATGAGCTTTGCGACCGACCGGGGCACGCAGTGGAACATGATGACCGCCGGCATCGTGACGATTATGATCCCGACGATACTGCTGTATTTGTTCCTGCAGCGGTTCATCATTGCCGGCTTGACGGACGGCGCCGTCAAATAAATCAATAACGACGAAGGAGCCAGTTCATGATGTTCAGCATTTCGCTTGACGGAGCCTGGGGGCTTGAGAACGGACGGAGCGGCGAACGTTACCGGGCATCCGTGCCGGGCTTCGTGCAGAAGGATCTGATGGAGGCCGGCTTGCTGCCTAACTTGTACGACACTTTGCTCGAATCCAAGATTGAATGGGTCGAGCACGACGATTGGATATACAGCCGCAAGTTCCGCCTGTCTGAGGAGGCGCTCGGCAGCGAGGCGCTGGAGCTGGTATTGGAAGGCGTGGATACCTATGCGGAGCTTGAACTGAACGGCGTGGCGCTCGGACGGACGGATAATATGTTCCTGACGTACCGCTTCGATATCAAAGCGGCGGCGCAGGCGGACAATGAGCTGGTCGTCCGCATCCAGTCGCCGACGGCGACCCTGCAGGGCAAGGAGCGCGAATTCGGAGACAAGCTCACGCTCTGGAACGGCATTCCGGCTCGCCTGTTCGGCCGCAAAGCGCAATACGGCTACGGCTGGGACTGGGGCGCCAGGCTGGTCACCGTGGGCATCCACAAAGCGGTCCGCGTGGAGGGCCACGCTTCGATCCGCGCGTTCCAGCCGGCTTACGAGATCAGTCACCTGTCGGATGAGCTGGCGCTGCTGAACGTCAGCGTAGCGGTAGACGCCAAGCTGGCCGCTTCGACGGCGGCGAACTTCACCTTTCGCTTGTACGATGGCGGACAGCTATGCGCGCAGACGCAGCAGCCGCTGACGCTGAAGTCCGGGGAGCATCGCTATTGTGCCGGATTGAGCGTCGAGCGTCCGAAGCGCTGGTATCCGATCGGGCATGGCGATCCGCATCTGTATCGGCTGGAGGTTGTCGTCGAGGCAGGCGGAGCGTCCGTCTCCGCCGAATGCCCGGCGGGCCTGCGCGAGGTGAACATCTCCATGCCTTACGACGAGCAGGGGCGCAAGTTTATTATCGAAGTGAACGGCATTCCCGTACTGTGCAAGGGCGTCAACTGGATTCCGCTGACCCTGTTCCCGGGATTGGACACCGCCGAGGATTACCGGCGCGAGCTTGAAGCGATTGCGGACGCCAATATGAATATGGTTCGGATCTGGGGCGGCGGCAATTACGAGAATCACGATTTCTTCGACCTATGCGACAGGATGGGCATCCTCGTCTGGCAGGACTTTATGTTTGCTTGCGGCGATTATCCGGACGACGAGGCTTTCTGCGAGCTGGTACGGCGCGAGGCCGACTTTATCGTCGCCGAATACGGCGCTCATCCGAGCATCGCGCTGTGGTGCGGCAACAACGAGAATCAAGTGTTCGTGGAGCGCAGCCGGGAAAAGCGCAAGCAGGGGTACGGCGAAAAGCTTTACTTTGAGGTGCTGGACGACGTCTGTGCGAAGGACAAGCTGCGTCCTTACTGGCCGTCAAGCCCGTATTGTCTCACGTTCAACAGCACAAAGCTGGAAGGGGATTACGGAGACCAGCACTATTGGGGCGTATGGGGCGGCGTCGTTCCTTACGAGCAATACTTAAGCGTCAACGGCCGGTTCCTGTCCGAATTCGGCATGCAATCGTATCCGTCCATGCGAATTATGGACAAGGTGGATGCGGCATCGAGCCTGCGGGGCAAGCGGTTCGACGCGATGCAGAAGTCGCCGAACGGCATTCAGCGCCTGCTGTATTACACTTCCGGCGACTACTACATGCCTGCGGACAAGGCCGGCTTCGTCTATGTCAACCAGCTGATGCAGGCGAACGCGCTTCGGCTGGGCGTCGAGCACTGGGTGACGAGGATGCCGGATACTTCCGGCGCGCTCGTGTGGCAGTGGAGCGACCTGTGGCCCTCGATCAGCTGGTCGATCGTCGATTATGACAAGGTACGCAAGCCTTCCTACTATTATATGAAGCGGAGCTTCCAGTCGCCGGGCGCGCTTCTGAAGCGGCCGCCCGGCGCGGCGGAGTCCGAGCTCTACCTGGTCCATGACCGGGGGGATTTCCAGGGGCGGGCAGTCGTTGAGGTTTACGATATCGCGACGGAAGCCGTTGTGGATGCCGCGGCGTATGCGGCCGAAGGAAAGGGACACCGCTCGACGCGGATCGGCGGCTTTAAGACGGATGTCTTGAATCCTTCGCGTCATGTGCTGTTCGTCAGTCTGTACGATCATTCCGGCTCACGGCTGGCACGCAGCAGCTATCTCGTCGGCAAGCCGCATGAGCTTGCGCTGCGCCCGGCCCGCCTCGTCGTGAAGGAAGCGCGCGGCGAGAACGGCGAACGCCGCTACTCGCTGACCAGCGACGTTTTTGCCAAGGACGTCTGTCTGCCCAATGTGCCCGGCACGATATCGGACAACTACTTCGACCTGCGGGCTGGCGAGACCGCGGAGATTGTCGTTCATGGACCGATGCCTGCGGACTTCCTTGCCGCGCCGATCTGTTTGAACAATATCGGCACCATCGACTACGTTTAAGGAAGGTGCTTGACCTATGGCTTGGCTGGACTATGTAAATCCGCTGCAAGGCACAGCGTCCTACATGAACTACTCCAACGGCAACTGCCTGCCGTTGACCGCAAGGCCGTTCGGCATGGCAGCATGGAGTCCGCAGACGAACGAGGCGGGAGGGGGCTGGTTCTTCCACCCGTCTCACCGCTTGTTCGAGGGCATGCGGCTCACGCATCAGCCGAGTCCCTGGATGGGCGACTACGGTCATCTGACGCTGCTGCCGCAATCCGGCGCGCCGTTTCCGTCGGCGGCCACCCGCGGCTCCTCATTCCGTCCGGACGACATGGTCGTCAGACCTGATTATTTCCGGATCAAGCTGCTCCGCTATCAGACCGAGCTCGAGCTGACCCCGACCGTCCGCTGCGCTGCGCTCCGCCTTCGCTACCATCGGCCGGAGGAGACGAGCCGTCTCGTGCTGGCGCCGTTCGACGGGGAGTCATCCGTTCGCATCGTGCCGGCGGAGAGAAGGGTAACCGGCTATACGCGGGCCAACAGCCATGGCGCTCCGGCTTCATTCGCGCTGTACTACACGCTTGAATTCGACTGCGATGTGGACGCGGTGCAATCCGGCGTATTCGATCGGTCTTATGAACCGACCGCCGAATGGAGCGGGGAGGGCGATCGCGTAGGCGCCTCCATCGTGCTTGCACGGCCCGAATCGGGCGTCGTAAACGTCCGCATCGGCACCTCCTTCATCAGTCTGGAGCAGGCAGAACGCAACCTGCGGACGGAGATCGGGGAGCGGTCGTTCGATGAGGTCCGTGCGGAGGCGGCGGAAGTCTGGGAGCGCACGCTCGGCAGGATCGAGGCGGAGGACGAGGACCGGGGCAAGCTGGAGACCTTTTATACTTGCCTGTACCGGACGAGCTTGTTCCCGCGGGTATGGTACGAATATGACGAGTCCGGCGAGATGAAGCATTACAGTCCTTACGACGGGAGCGTTCACGACGGTCCGATGTATTCGGACAACGGCTATTGGGACACGTACCGGACGGAATACCCGCTGCTGTCGATTCTGGCTCCGACGGTGCTGGGCGAGATTTTGCAAGGCTGGGTGAACGTATACAAGGAAGGCGGCTGGATGCCGAAGTGGGCATCTCCTGGCGAGCGCAGCATCATGCCCGGCACGCTGATCGATGCGGTGTTCGGCGACGCCGCCGTCAAAAATATCGGGGGCTTCGATCTGGAGACCGCATACGAAGGGCTGCGCAAGCATGCGATGCAGGAGGCGGATACGCCGGCGCTCGGGCGCAGGGGACTGTCCGATTACTTGCGGTACGGCTTTTTGCCGAGCGACCGTTACCATGAGAGCGTCAACAACACGCTGGATTATATGTACGGAGACTTCTGCATCGCGCAGATCGCCGCGAAGCTGGGCAAGCGGGAAGACAGCGAGCTTCTGACGGCACGCTCGCGCGGCTATGTCAAGCTATTCGATCCGCAGACCGGGTTCATGCGGGGGCGATTGGCGGAGGGCGGCTGGAGGGAGCCGTTCGACCCGATTGCCTGGGGCGGCGACTATTGCGAGGGCGGGCCGTGGCAGTGCAGCTGGGCCGTTCAGCACGATGTCCGTGGGCTGGCGGCGCTCGCCGGGGGCAGCGGCGCCTTCAAGCAGCGGCTGGACGCGCTGTTCCGAATGGCGCCGGACTTCAAGATCGGCGCCTATCCGGTCGAGATTCACGAGATGACCGAGATGGCCGCAATCGACTTCGGCCAGTTCGCGCTCTGCAATCAACCCAGCTTCCACATTCCTTATTTGTATACGGCGATCGGTTATCCGGCGGGCGCGCAATATTGGGTTCGCCGGGCGATGGAGGAGCTGTTCAGCGCCGGTCCGGACGGCTTCCCGGGAGACGAGGACAACGGCAGCATGAGCGCCTGGTACGTGTTCGGCGCGCTTGGCATATACCCGCTGTGTCCGGGCGTACCGGAATATGTCATCGGCAGTCCGCTGTTCGCACGCGTGTGCATCCATCTGGAGAACGGCAAGAAGATTCGGATCGAGGCGGCGGACAACGGCTTGGACAACAAGTACGTCCGCAGCACCAGGCTGAACGGAGAGCTGCATCCCCATTTGTACTTCACGCACGAGGAGCTGGCGGCCGGAGCCGAGATTCGGTTCGAGATGTGCGATGCGCCGTCCGAGGAGCCGTACCCGGCGTCGGCGCTGCCTTATTCGCTGTCCGCCGCCGGCGGGGAAGGCGAGCGCATATGATGAAGCTGCTTCACAACGAGGCCGGCGCCGACAGTCCGCTTCCTTACCTGCTGGCGCTGCCCGACGGCTATGAGACGCCGCCGCCGGGCGGTTGGCCGCTCGTCTTTTTTCTCCACGGCGCGGGGGAGAGGGGCGCTGATCTGGACAAGCTGAGCGTCCACGGATTGCCCAGGGAGCTGGCGGCCGGCCGCTCGTTCCCGTTTGTCGCGGCGGCGCCCCAATGCCCGGAGGAATCCGACTGGTATTGGCATTTGAGCGATGCGGCCGAACTGCTGGACGTCCTGTGCGGACGACTTTGCGTCGACAGATCGCGCATCTATCTGACCGGCATCAGCATGGGAGGTTTCGGTGCCTGGGAGCTGGCGCTGCAGCTGCCCGAACGGTTCGCGGCGCTCGCGCCCTTTTGCGGCGGCGGCATGGCCTGGCGGGCCTGGCGCCTGTCGCATTTGCCGATCTGGGCATTTCATGGCGCGCTCGACGATGTGGTGCCGCCATATCTGACCGAGCATCTCGTGGAAGCGGTGCGCGGCAGCGGCAACGCGGCGATGCTGACCCTGCTGCCGGACGCCGGACACGATTGCTGGACGGAGCCGTTCGCCGGCGATGAGTTGTATCACTGGCTGCTGGCGCAAGCCAGGCCGCATCCGGATTCGGAAGGAGCTTAAGAGCGGCTTATGAGAGAGATTGATATAGATGTCGGAGCGAAGTCCGAGTCCTACGCGCCTTTGTGGAAAAAAATGATAACTGCCGGACGCGCCGCCGAAGGTCTTCGCGACGATTGGCGGCGGCAGCTGGCGGAGGTTCAGCGGGAGATCGGATTCGAATATATTCGGTTTCATGGCTTGTTCCACGACGATATGTTCATTTACAACGAACGTTCCGACGGCACCGTGTTTTACAATTGGCAGTATCTGGACAGCCTGTTCGACTATTTGCGCTCGATCGGCCTGAAGCCATTCGTCGAGCTGGGCTTCATGCCCTCGGCGCTCGCTTCGGGCACCACGACGATGTTCTGGTGGAAGGCCAACGTGACACCGCCGAAGGACTACGGGAAATGGACCGATCTCGTATCGGAGACGGTGAAGCATTGCGTGAACCGGTATGGCCGCGAGGAAGTGGCTGCATGGTACTTCGAAGTATGGAACGAACCGGATTACGAAGGCTTCTGGTCGGGCGACCAGGCGGAGTACTTCAAGCTGTATGAAGCAAGCGTGCGGGGAGTCAAGGCAATCGACCCGCGCTTCAAGGTGGGCGGCCCGTCCACAACGCAATTCAAGCAGGGGCAGGCACCTTGGGTGGAGGCATTTTTGGCCTATTGCGCGTCTCGGGAACTTCCGGTGGATTTTATTACGAACCACCCTTATCCGAACGATCTGATCACCGATCTGGAGGGGCATACGCCGCTCACCTATCGGGGCGAAGAGAGCACGGCCGATGACTTGCGATGGCTGAGAGCGGCCGTCGCCCGTTCCGCATATCCGCAGGCCGAGATTCATCCGACGGAATGGAACACTTCATTTTTCTCGCGCGATCTGGTGCATGATACTGCCTTTATGGCGCCTTACGTGATCCAGAACAACGTGAAGAGCATCGGAACCGCCGATTCGCTCGGCTTCTGGACATTTACGGATGTGTTCGAGGAGATGGGCGCCGGAGAGACCTTGTTCCACGGTGGCTTCGGCATGATGACGCTGCAGGGTCTCAAGAAGCCTTCCTATTACGGGTATTGGTTCCTCGCGCGGCTCGGTTCCGAGCGGCTGGCTTCCGGGGACGGCTTTTTCGCGGCGAGAAAAGGCGACCGCGTCCAAGTGCTTTTGTGGAACTACGCGCATTACGGCGAAGCGTTCGCCGCAGGGAACGCATCCGCCCTGAAGCCGCTCGACCGATATTCCATTTTTGATGGACAGACGCAGCGAATCGTTCTCTCGCTGTCCGGTGCGAGAGGCAAGCACCGTATTCTAACCTACCGCTTCGGCCGGGAGCACGGCTCCGCATACGACGAGTGGCTGGCTAACGGAGCGCTGTCCGATCCGACGGCAGAGGAGCTGTCGATCCTCGAATGCCGGACGGGACCGCAGGGAAGCATCGACACTGCGGATATGACGGAGAGCTGGCAGCGGGAGCTGTCGCTCGCGCCGCATGATGTCGTTCTGCTCGAATTCATTCCGGAGATGTAATTATAGACAATCAGCATTTGGAGGGGATTGGCCGTGACAACCATTGAAGACCAAGCAGTCGTCCTGTTTCAAGGGGATAGCATCACCGATTGGGGGCGGAACTACAGCGACTTCGGCAGCCTCGGGAACGGCTACCCGTTGCTTGTAGCGGCGGAGTTCGGCAGACAATATCCGGAAAAGCAGGTCACTTTCCTCAATCGGGGCATCGGCGGCAACCGTGTCGTCGATCTGGAACGGAGATGGCAGGAGGACTGTCTGGATTTGAAACCGGACTGGGTGTCGATCTATATCGGCATCAACGACACCTGGCGGCGGTACGACAGCGGCGACACGACTTCCGTAGAGGCGTTTTACGAACGGTACCGCAAGCTGATCGTACGTACGCGCGACGAGCTGGACGCGCGGCTTGTGCTGGTCGAGCCGTTCGTGCTGCCGGTTCCCGGCGATCGAAAAAGCTGGCGCGAGGATCTCGACCCGAAGATTCAAGCTGTCCGCGAGCTGGCGCGCGAATTTTCCGCCGCATACGTGCCGCTGGACGGGCTGTTCGCGGCAGCCAGCTCCCGCGTCGATCCGGCCTACTGGGCGGGAGACGGCGTCCATCCCTCGCCGGCCGGCCATGCGCTGATCGCAAAAGCTTGGCTCGATGCGGTATCGAAGTAAACGCGGGACAGAGATCGAGAGACTGGCTCAATCGAGGGGAGATGCAGCTTGATGCTCAAGCAATGGATTGCAAGCACGGAACAATGTCGCTGGGACGATCGAACAACGGCGGCCGCAGCTTCTGAGGCCCCGGCAACGCTGACAGTCACGGAGACTGAATTCCAAACCGTGGAGGGCTTCGGCGGCTGCTTCAACGAGCTTGGCTACCTCGCGCTGCAGGCGTTGGGCGAGGAGGAGCGCGCAGGCGTCATTCGGCGGCTGTTCGACCCCGCAGGCGAATGCCGTCTCAATATCTGCCGTTTGCCGATCGGGGCCAGCGACTATGCTGCCGAGTGGTACAGCCTGAATGAGACGGACGGCGATTTGGCCATGACACATTTCTCGATCGAACGCGACCGGCAATTGCTGATACCCTATATCAAGGAAGCACTGCGATGGAACCCGAACCTCACGCTGTTCGCTTCGCCTTGGAGCCCTCCGACCTGGATGAAGTTCCCGAAGGCGTACAATCACGGCACGATTCGCTGGGAGCCGGACATACTGCGGGCGTACGCGCTCTACTTCGTCAAGTTCGTGCAGGCCTATGCTGCGGAGGGCATCCGTATTCATCAGGTGCATGTCCAGAACGAGCCGGTGTCGGACCAGAAATTCCCTTCGTGCGTCTGGACCGGCGAGCAGCTGCGCGATTTTATCCGAGATTATCTCGGTCCGGCCTTCCGCGAGCACGCTGTCGACACGGAGATTTGGCTGGGCACGATCAACGGCCCGGACCCTTGGCAGAACAAAAATTCGGACTACGATGTCTATGCCAACGTCGTCCTGAGCGATGCGGAAGCTCGCCAGTACGTAAGCGGGGTCGGCTATCAGTGGGCCGGCAAGTACGCGATCCAGCGGACGGTCGAGAGCTATCCGGAGCTGCGATACATGCAGACGGAAAACGAATGCGGCGACGGCAACAACTCGTGGGAGTACGCCCATCACGTATTCCGGTTGTACAAGCACTATTTTTCCAACGGCGTGAACAGCTATGTCTATTGGAATATGGTATTGGAACCGCGGGGCAGAAGCACCTGGGGCTGGGAGCAGAATGCCATGATTACGGCGAACTCCTCGTCGGGTACGACAGCGAATAATCCGGAATACGAAGTCATGCGCCACTTTTCCCGATTCGTTCGGGCCGGCGCCAAGCGAGTGGGGCTGAAGGGGCCTTGGGCGGGCAACGCCGTGGCGTTTCGCCATCACGATGGGGAGACGATCGTCGTAATGGCGAATCCGTTTCCCGATCAGCGCGAGCTGGTGCTGAGAGTCGGCGAATCGCACGTTCGCTGCATCCTCCCCGCGCAATCCTTCCATACGATGATCTTGCAGGCGGGACGCGCATCCGTGCATTAAGTCTTGCGCAGTCCGCTCCAGGACGACTGACGAATCTCCTTGGCGGTTCGTCCGGTCGTCTTTTTGATCATGCGGGCAAAATGATGCGAAGTTTTAAAGCCGCATCTTGAAGCGATCTCCGAGATCGTCAGGCCGGTAGTGGCCAACAGCTCGATCGCGCGTTCGATCCGGTAGCGCCACAAGTAATGAATCGGTGTCGTTTGTTCGTGCTGCTTGAACAGCCGCAGCAGATGCTCGGACGACAAACCCGCACAGGCCGCCAGATCGGAGAGCGATATCTCCTCGGCGTAATGCTCCCGAATCCAGGCTACGGCCAGGTGGACGGAAGGATGCTTCTCCCGCTGCTCGCTCATACGCATCGATTCGGTCGGGTACAGATGCAGCGCGGCCAAGCCGAGACTGCGAACGACCGGCATGTCGCCGGGCAAATAGGATTGCAGGTTGAGCAGCAGGTCTGTCAGGCGGTTCATCTCTTCGGTCAGGGGCAGCACCTCCGGCAGCCGGTACAGGGCATCCCTGGTGTGCGCTTCGAGCGGGTCCAGATGAACGGCGATCCAACGGTGCCAGGACTCCTCGGTTCTCGAGAAGGCAAATGATTCTTCGTGCCCAGGCTTGAGCAGTACCGCATGCCCGGGGAGCACATGAAGCGTCCTGCCGTCGATCGCGACATTCATCTGTCCGGTGTATAGCAGCACGAGCTGGATATCCTGCTGTATGCGGGGACCGAATCGTCCTCCCGGCGGGTAGACGATCGAGCCTGCGCTCGCATAGCGCACCTGATCGAAGTGAAACGTAGCGTTGTAATCGGTCATCGTCAGGCACACTCCTCCACTGAAGGCTGCGTTCAGTATATATCGGATTACACCAAATATCAATTATGGGCACATTTATGAAGATTACAGCCATTGTCCGGCAAGCATGCGCAGGGTTATGCTTAACCCGTGCGTATCATCCTGCAAACCGGAAGGAGAAATGAAAATGAATCGGGAAGTCCCGCCTATTCTAAAGCCGCTCAGCGAAGAGCAAATCGCCTTTTTTCGGGAGCGAGGGTATGTGCTGCTAAAGAAGGGCATGAGCGAAGATCTGATCGATGCCTTTAATGGACACGTTTACGATATCCGCAACCAGGACCCGATGCCTGAATGGGCGGCGTGCGACGAAGCCAAAAAGTATTCCGTTCGTCTGTTCAATCCGCACAAGCATGACAGCTTCTCGCGTCAATTGATGAAAAATGCGCTCGTGCGCGGCGCACTGGCGCAGTTGATGGGCAAGGAGGCTGTCTGTGTGCAGAGCATGTATTTTTACAAAGAACCAGGCTCGCCGGGGCAAGCCTCCCATCAGGATTATTACTACATTAAGAACGATCCGATGACGATGATTGCCGCCTGGACCGCGATGGAACAATCCGTGGACGTCGAGAACGGTTGTCTCTGGGTGATGCCGGGCACGCACAAGCTGGGACTGCTGCCGCACGGCGCGGTGAAAAATCTGGAGGAGCACGAATCTTGGACGGAAGAGACCGAGGGCGTGGATACATCCAAGCAAATTCCGGTGGAGATGGAGAAGGGCGACATTCTGTTGTTCAGCGAGCTGCTCATCCATTCCTCGAATAAAAACCGGAGCAAGGATCGCTGGCGCCGCTCCTACGTCTGCCACTATATCCGCGAAGACTCGAACGTGCTGCATCGCGAAGATCTGCGTCAGAAGTATCCGTTGTATTAAGACAAAGCCCGGGCGACGGCCATCGCCCGGGCTTTTAAACTGAAGGAGGCAGCGACGTACATGACGATTCCATCCGCCCCGACGGGGGCAGACAAGCCGAAGCTATATCTGGAGCAAAGCTGGTGGGCAATGAGCGGTCTGGGAACCGGGGAGCGGGAGTGGACGCTCGAGGAGAAGTTCGCGAAGATTGCAGAGGCTGGATACGACGGCATCTGCGGCTTTATTCCGGGCGAGACGGATACGCGGGCATGGCGCAGACTGCTGGACGAATACCGCCTCGGCTTCAGCGGACTTGCCTTTCCGTCCTCGGTCATGGATTTGAAGCGGACCATGGCCGAGGCGAAGCGCTTTGGGAATGTGAATTACCTGAATGCGCAGGTGATGGACGCCTTTGTAGCCGGAGACGACGCGGTTCGGCTGCTGCGGGAGCTGCTTGACACGGCAGAGGAGGCCGGCATCGCACTGCGAATCGAGACGCATCGAGGAACGGTGACCCAGGATTTGCTGCGCACCGTCTCCTATGTGGAGGCGATTCCGGCGCTGCCGCTCACGATCGACCTGTCCCATTATGTCGTCGCCGGAGAGATGAACGGCACCGGCGAAGCGGCGGAAGCCTGCTTCGACCGCCTGCTCGCGCATACGGCGGGCATACACGCCAGAGTATCCGACGGTGAGAAGGTGCAGGTGGACATCGGTTCGGATGGAGCTCATCCGATGCTGCCGCATTTCAGACGGTGGTGGGGCAAGGGAATGCGCGAATGGCGCAGGCGGGCGGCTCCCGGAGCGGTTCTCCCGTTCGTCACCGAGCTCGGCCCTCCGGGCTATTATGCCATCACTCGTCGCTTGCCGGACGGCAGCGACGCTGAGATCTCGAATCGCTGGGAGCAGGCGCTGCTCTTCAAGCGAATTGCGGAGCGGCTGTGGGCGGAGATCGACGCCGAAGGATAAGCAGGTTTTTCGTTAGACATTCGCACCGCTTCCGGGCCGTTCGAGCCGGAGGCCGGTGCAAACTGCCGAAACGCGGATAAGTTTACCGAATCGAAGTCATGTCCAGATGTAGCGCGGTCTTTTACACTAATCCATGTTCCGATTATATTTCATTCCAAGGGAGGAAAATGGAGGATGTTTGACAGATCGATTTGGAAGCGCTTGCTGGCGTGCGCGATTGCGTTCACGCTGTGGGCATCTCCGATGTCCGGCTTGAATTGGGCGAGGGCTGCGGCAGCTGTGCCGGGGAGCAGTATCACAATCGACTTCGAGGAGGGGATTGACGGATGGTCGAAGGGGTACACGCCTAATCTGCTCGCCGTCTCGCACAGCGAGGAGCTATCGTCCCAAGGCAACGAAGGATCGCTGAAATTGGATGTCGAGTTCAAGGGAGGAGACTGGGAGGAAGCCAATCCGCAGTTCGATCTCCCGTCGGGCGATCTGTCCGCATACGAGTCGATCTCTTACGATCTGTACGTGCCCCAGACGCTTGGAGCAGGCAGCCTGGAGGTACAGACGATTCTGAACGGTCCGTGGGCGGAGCTGGGAACGCGGGACGCATATCCCGTATCTAAATATTTTGAATATCAGTTCAGCACCGTTCAAATTCACGGGATCTCCTATGCGGTATTCCACCGCACGGACGATCTGCTGGATGCTTATACCAACAAGCAGAAGCAATTGTTTATCCGGATCGTGGGCCGGGGCATTACCTACAGCGGGCCAATCTATGTCGATAACGTCGTGCTCACGGCGCGGACCGTATTTCCGGAGCCGCCGCAGGAAGAACAATTCACGGGAGGCACCATTTTTGAGGCGGAGGCCGCGGCTCTAACGGACGTGGACGTGGCGACGGCGCGCGAGGGTTACTCGGGAACCGGGTACGTGACGGGGCTGGACAACAACGAGAAGGATAATATCGCCTTCAGCGTGAACGCGCCCGAGGACGGGAATTATCCGGTTACTTTTCGTTACGCGGCCGATGCGGAGAAGACCCAGTATGTGCTGGTCGACGGCAACCGGACCGCAACCGCGGTGTTCCCGGCTACGCAAGGCAAGTTCAAGGAGATCCGCGTGGCCAATCTGCCATTGAAGAAGGGCATGAACAGCGTGACCCTTCTCTCTTACTGGGGGTATATGGACGTGGATTACATGCGGGTGCTGGATGCCGTGCCCCGTCCGGATTACAATCGGGCAAGCGAGCAGCCGGTTAATCCGTACGCCTCCGCGCAGACCAAGGCGCTTATGAAGTTCCTGAATGGCATATACGGCAGCCGCATATTGTCCGGCGGGCAATGGAGCAATTTTGGCGAGTTCAACTATATATACGCGTTGTCCGGCAAGCTCCCGGCAATCAAGGGATTCGATTTTCTGGAAAAGGACATGTCGATTAAAGACGCTATCGAGTGGTTCAATTATGGCGGCATCGTCACCTATTCCTGGCACTGGCGCGCGCCGATGTACGGCAATGACTTCTACACCGGCAACACGCTGTTCGACGTTCGCCGTGCCGTCACGCCGGGTACGCCGGAGTACGATGCGGTCCTAAAGGATATCGACACCTTGGCGGGCTATATCAAGAAATTAAGCGACGCGCATGTGCCGATCTTGTTCCGGCCGCTGCATGAGGCGCAGGGGGGATGGTTCTGGTGGGGCGCGCACGGTCCGGAGCCAGCCAAGCGGCTCTACGGCATGATCTACGATCGTCTCACCAACGTCTACAAGCTGGACAATATCATTTGGGAATGGACGACGGGAACCTCGGAGACCGCGAGCGATTGGTATCCGGGCGACACCAGCGTTGACATCGTCGGACCCGATATTTACTTCGGGGAAGGTGAAAATTACGGTCCGCTGACCTCTGAATTCGACAAAACCGTCGATCTCGTCGGAGGCAAGAAAATGGTCGGATTGCTGGAGAACGGTTCGATTCCGGATCCCGCCTTGCTGAGCGCAGGCCATACGCCATGGCTGTACTTCAATACTTGGGGCGGGCCGTTCGTTCTTAACGGCAAATACAACACGGAGCAGCATCTAATCGACGTGTACACGAATCCGTTCGTGCTCACGCTTCAGGATCTGCATCGGCGCAATATTTACGGGATGAAGTTAAAAAATCTGCCTCCGTGTCCGACCGTGCCGGTGGCGGCACCCGTACCGGCAGGATACAAGCTGTACGAGGCAGAGAAAGGCGAGCTCAAGGGCGCAAACGTCGGCGTCTCGAATAAAGGCTTCTCCGGCGACGGCTATACGACCGATATGACGGTTCCCGGGAGCTCGGTGACCATTAAGGTGGATGCGCCGACGGCAGGCAGCTATCATCTGCTGCTGCGCTATTCCTCGCCTTTCGAGGATCATCCGAACGATCTCTACGTGAACGGCAAGCAGGTCCGAAGCTTCCCGTTCCTGTTCCATCCGGGCTTCACGGACGACGACCTCGGCGTCATCCAGCTCAACAGAGGGGTTAACGAGGTCAGCATCGTCTGCACGACGGGCTATATCGATATCGACGCGTTCCTGATCAAACGCGCGGACAATGCGAAGCTGGCCGATTTGAAAGTGAGCGGGAGCACGAAGTCGTTCAAGTTCGATCCGGCCAAGTCCAGCTATCAGGTGAAGGTCGACAAAAAGTCGAAGTCGTTTGTCGTGACGCCTAAGGCAGCCGATCCTTATGCGACGGTAACCGTAAACGGCGTAAAAGTCTCGAGCGGCAAGCCTGGCGCGAGCTTCAAGCTGAACGGCAATCATTCGCAGACGGTCAAGGTGGTCGTCACCGCGCAGGACGGCAAGACCAAGCAATCGTATTCGCTGGTCGTGGCACGCGAATTTAAAAACTAACAGGTCCGCAAGCGAACATCGCACAGTGGACGGATTCAAGGCTGTCGGAGTCGCCGGCGGGATCGACGCGAACGGCGAAACATGGACGTCGAGGGCTTTTCTGCGATAGATGGAGGGAACGTATCGCTATACGACGCAAATAATACGGTGAACCCAGCGCTGGCTGATCGTACCGGCAGGGGGCTGCCAAGCGACAGGAGTACGAACGTTATATGAGAGAGGGAGCGAAGCCGTGAAAAAACGATTCTGGGTCAAGCTTGGCTATAACGGATTGTTGTTCGCTTGGCTATTGGGGATGATTGCCGGTGCCATACCGGCGAGAGCGGCGGGCGGGTCGTTTGTTAACCCGATTATGAACGGAGCCGCCGATCCGCATGTCGCGCAAAAGGATGGCTGGTATTATTTTGTCATGACCCAAGTTGACCGCATCGACATATGGAAATCGCGCGATTTGACGCAAATATCGAACCAGTCTCCGACACGAGCCTTCACTCCATCGTCAAGCGGCTGGGGGAGTCAAAACATTTGGGCGCCGGAATTGCATTTTCTGAACGGGAAATGGTATTTATACTACACGGCCGACGATGGAACGGACGCCAATCACCGGATGTTCGTGTTGGAGAACGCTTCTGCGGATCCAACGGCGGGCACTTGGGTGAGCAAAGGCCAAATTAATACGCCGGGCGGATTCGCGATTGACGGAACGGTGTTCGAGCAAGAGGGGACGTTGTACTTCGTCTGGTCGTCACGAAACGGGCCTCAATCTCTATGGATATCGGCTATGTCCAACCCGTGGACCTTGACGGGGGTCGTCTCCCAAATTGCGACACCGACTTATGGCTGGGAGCCATACGTCAACGAAGGACCGGCTGTCTTGCAGCGCAACGGCCGCATTTTTATCACGTACTCGGGCAATGGTTGTGACAGCGACGATTACCTGCTCGGCATGTTGACCGCGCAGCAGGGTAGCAACCTGACCGATCCCGGCTCTTGGATCAAATCACCGTTGCCCGTGTTCAGTAAAGCAAACAGCGTATACGGACCTGGGCACAACAGTTTTGTTGCGTCACCGGACGGTACGGAGGATTGGATTGTCTATCACGCCAATTCAGTATCGGGAGCGGGTTGTACGGGGGAACGGAGCACTCGAATTCAGAAATTCACGTGGAATGCGGACGGTACGCCGAACTTCGGCATACCTGTCGCGGCCGGCGTCCCGATAACCAAGCCATCTGAGAGCACCGGCTTCATGGGTTATCCGCTGTACAGCATCATTAATGCGAATAGTGGAAAAGCGGTAAGTGTAACGGGAATTGATCCGAATCCCGGGGCGAATGTCGCACAATGGAGCTATGAGGCTCATGCCGACCAGCATTGGAGCCTTGAGCCAACAGACGGCGGTTTTTTTAAGATACGTGCCAGTCATAGCCGACTGATTCTTAATGTGCAGGACGCGAGCATCCTTGACGGAGGCAACGTGATCCAAACTGCGGATACGAATGCGTTGAGCGCGCAATGGAAGCCAATATCGCTGGAAAGCGGTTATTATGTGCTGCAAAATCGGAACAGCGGAAAAATGCTGGATGTAGCGGGCGGCAGTATCGACGATAATGCCAATATCCAGCAGTGGTCGAATAACGGCGCCACCGCCCAACAGTTCCGGTTCGAGCCGGTCGGGAGCGTGAAGCTGCTGAACGTCGGCAGCGGCAAAGCGCTCGACGTTGCCGCTGCCAGTACGGCCGATGGAGCGAACATTCAGCAATGGTCGGACAACGGCTGTCAGTGCCAGCGCTGGCATTTCGACTCGCTGGGCAATGGCTACTTTAAGATTGTCAATGAGAATAGCGGTAAAGTCGTCGATATTGAAAATATGATCGATGCGAACGGCACGAACATTCGTCAATGGACCGATCTGAACAATGCCGGGCAGCATTGGCGGCTAGAGATTATGTCAGACGGTTCTATATCCTTCCGCCCGGCGCTGAACGGTAACCGCGCGATAGACGTCGAGGCATTCTCGAATGCGGACGGAGCCAATGTGTCACTGTACGATGCGACAAACACGATCAATCAACTGTGGAGGTTGACTCCGTGAGCGCTGCGATCAGCAGGCCGCGCGATAGAGCTGCTGCCTCCCTCGCCCGCAGGTATGGAAGTTCCGGCTCGACGGCTGCACAGGCAAGCAGCCATTAATGCCGATAGCCGCCTCGCCGTTCGCTTATGCGACGGCCGAGGCGGCTGTCTTCGTTTCGGAAAATATCAGGAAGGTCTCGCCTCGTCAGGGAGCGCTCCGCGGTGAATGATATCCGTCAGACGCCGATGCCAGGCGATGTCATCCCACATGCCCCTGAACTGGGGACCGGCAAAATTGCTGGTGGCGATCGCAGCCCATCTCCCGGTCTTGGATGCTTCAATCGTGCCGAATTCACACAGCGCCTTGACCCAGTCCCATCGCAGCGTCGGCCAATCTTTGTAGAAGATGACGCCCCAGCATTCCGTCGTAATGAGCGGTTTGCCGACCTTGACGGAGTATTCGCTGAACAGTCGGATGCCGCTCAGCAGACATCGCACCCAATACGCCGGGTCCGCGGCGTACAGTTCGGCGCCGCTGCGCGCGAGCCGCTTGAACGTCGAAGCCCGGTCCTCGTCGTCTCCGATGCCGGCCCGCCGGTAGAAGTCGCTGAAGTCCACCATCCAGATATGCGGCTCCAGCAGGTCCATATGCGACGGGTCCTGCCGGTCCAGCGTATCGAATTCCGAAGAATAAGAAAAGCATAGCGGCACCTCGGGATAATGCCGGCGCAGCGCATCCAGCGATTCGTTCATCCACTCGACGGCGGGGCCCGCCACCCGGTTCAGATCTCCGGTAATGAAAGGCACCCAATTGGGATATTCATTCGTCAGGTCGACGTACAGCACCATATCGAGCAGATCGTTGGCGCCGAGCAACTCCAGCGTTCGTTTCCAGATATCCGCCAGCATCTGCGGCGAATGGATGAACATGCGGACGTTGCGGGCGTCCTCCCGGAACCAGGTAGACAATCCGACTTGCAGGCCTCGCGCCTTGCATTTTTCCATGAATACGATCAGATTCCCTTGAACGTCATGAAGCTGAAGCGCTGCCGGACTGCCCCAATCGAGATCCGGCCATACCGGCGGCAGCTGCCAGACGGTGTCCGATGTCCCGAAGGCGATGAAGTGCGGGTACGGATCAATGCGGACCGCATTGTAACCACGCTCCTGGAGCTCGTCGAGCGCACGGTCCCAATCCTCGTAGCCGCCGCCCGGCCAACGTCTCTCCAGCCACGAGAAATCCCACATCGCGATTGCCGCCGGTTGTTGTAATTTGTATCGCATATTGATCGGCTCCTTTTTTGGGTGATTATCATCTCCGTCTCTTCTTGATTTTAAAAGAAATTAAACTTGAATTGGATATCTGCAATGTTTATGTTTGTGTCCTGGAGCGGCATTTTGATGCGAGTGCAGACGGCGGGCGGGTCCGGAAGCGACATTCCGGGCTTTTTGCTGCAAGCACGAATGTGTTTCGTTTTTATACTTTTTTTAGAATTGCTTCGGAGACCGTTTAGACTTGCCGGGTATGCTTGATTACAGGAAGCGATGGCGGGCGGCGCCGGTCGCCGGCTTCCAATACGAACATGACGGAGGTCAACGATATGAACAGAAAATGGTGGATGACGGGCGGCGCATTCGGGATCGGCGCGGTGATGCTGCTGACGAGCGGGTGGAGCGCGATGGCGGGCACTTCCGGGTACGAGACGTACAATGCGGCGATGAAGCGGACGGCGGCGGCCGCCAGCCTGACGGCCAGCGTGGATCTGACGGTGACGGACAACGGCAGGTCGCTGCTCGCGGCCGCATCCGACATTCGCTGGGACAGGGCGAGCCATGCCGGCAGCCTCGCAGCGAAGGCGGACGGCGCTGGAGAGGCCCATGCGGCGAACGTCTATCTCCAGGACGGCAAGCTGATCGTCAAAACGGCCGACAGCGACGTATATCGCGTCAAGGAGATGGACGGCGAGGCGGCGGCCGAGGCCGATCAAGCGAAGCGTGAGAAGCCGCATGCGCCCCCCAAAGCCGTCCTGCAGCTGTTCGACGCGCTGACGGGGAATATGAAGGAGCTCGCCACCGCACAGACGACGGCGGACGGCGGCAAGCAGGCTTCGCTGCATCTGTCGGGCAGCCGGATTCCGGCCGTCGTGAACGCGCTCGGCGCGCTCGCCGTATCCGGCAGGGCAGGCGAAGATCAAGGCGGATCGAAGGCCGATCTGCCTGCGCTCACCGACAATGTCAAGGTCGAGCGCATCGACCTGGACGCGAAGATCGCACCGGACGGCCTTATCGACGAGCAGACGGCGGATATCGTCGTGTCGGGCAAGGACGAGACGGGGACGAAGCATGAGATTGAGCTGCGCCTGCACATCGACTTCGCCGGCTACAACGAGACGACGCCCGAACGCGTCGACCTGACGGGCCAAAAGGTCGAAGCCTTCGAACAAAAAAATGCGGACCGCGGGCCGTGGCATCGGTAAGGGAACCCAAGCGAATCGCCGAAGGCAAACGGGCAGCCTGCTGCCCGCTTGCCCGGCCTTCCGAAAGGACGTGAATGCAAATGGAAACGGTGCTGAAGGTGAAGGATGTCAGCAAACGATACAAAAATAACCGCGGCGTCCGGGACGTCAGCCTCGAGCTTGCCGCAGGCGACATCTTCGGCCTGATCGGCCCGAACGGGGCGGGCAAGACGACGCTGCTCAAAATGATCGCGGGACTCCTCCGGCCCGACGGCGGCACGGTCGAGCTGTTCGGCCGCCCGGCCGAGGAGCGGTTCGAGCAGGCGATGTCGCAGGTGGGC
Source organism: Cohnella sp. 56 (assembly GCF_037963805.1). NCBI lineage: Bacteria > Bacillati > Bacillota > Bacilli > Caryophanales > Paenibacillaceae > Cohnella > Cohnella sp. 56. The sequence goes on from NZ_JAZDQE010000010.1 coordinate 262,728, forward strand.
TGCGTCATCGAAGCGGCCGGCGTCTATCCGAACTTGAGCGCCTGCGATCAGCTCAGGCAGGCTGCCAGGTTCTACCCGAATGTGGCGCGTTCCCGGATCGACCGGGTGCTGGAGCAGGTCGGCCTCTACGCCTATCGCAAGGAGAAGGCGGGCGGCTATTCGCTCGGCATGAAGCAGCGGCTGGCGCTCGCCGGCGCGCTGCTGCACGAGCCGAAGCTGGTCATTCTGGACGAACCGGCCAATGGGCTGGATATGGAAGGGATGGCGGAGCTTCGCGAAGCCATTCGCCGGCTTGCCGCCGAGGACGGCGTCGCTTTTCTGCTGTCGAGCCATCTGGTCAACGACTTGGGCACGATCGCCACGCGCATCGGCATCATGAGCGAAGGCAGCATGATTCGGACCGAGCTCGTTCAGGCGGAGCTGTGGGGACCGATGTCGCTGGAGCATTATGCGCTGGCGCAAATTCGGGAAGACAGGGAGAAGAGCTGCCATGAATAGTCTGTATGCGAATTTTCTCAATGAGATCGAGCGGCTGTCGAGACGGCGCAAGACGCAGGGCTTCGCCCTCTTGACCGTGCTGCTGCCGGTACTGGCCGCTTGGGCGCTCACCGCCATGCCCGACGGCAGCGCCGTGCAGAGTGCCCTGGCCGGCAATCTGCCGATGCTGCTGCTGCAGCCGTTTGCGCTTGCCCTGCTGCCGCTGTTTTTGTTTATGACCGCCGCGGATCTGTTCGCGGGCGAAGTCGCGGCAGGCACGCTCAAGCTCACGCTGCTGCGTCCGATCACGCGTGCCAAAGTGTATGCTTCGAAGGCGCTCGCGCTCGCCTTTTATGCAGCCGTGCTGCTGGCCGCGCTCTGGATCGCTGCTGCGGCGTCCGGCGTCCTGATCGCCGGCGGCGAAGCGGGTCAAGGACTGGCCGGGAGCCTGAAGGCTTATGCGGTCACGCTGTTGCCGATGATCGCGGCGGGATGGCTGGCAACGCTCGTCTCCCTTAGCGTCGGCAGCGTCGGCGGCGCGCTGGCGCTCATGCTGCTGATCTATGCGGCGGCGAAGCTGCTGCCGTTTATACTGCCGCAGGCCGCGGTCTGGTCGGCCTTCTCCTATACGGATTGGCAGGTGCTGTGGGCGGGAGACGGGGCCCCGGCGGGCAGTCTGCTTCGCGCGTCCGGCGTATTGATCGCTTATTGTATAATGGCTTATACGGCGGGCGTCGTCCTGCTCGAGCGCAAGAAATGCTAGCTCGCCCGCACACAGTTGTCCGCAAAAGGAGATTCGAACATGTCCATCAAGCTCCGGCTCGTCCTGTCCTATGTGGCGATGACGGTCATCCCCGTCGTATTGTTCGCGCTGATCGTGATGACCGTCGCATCGCAACTGTTCAAGGCGTCCTCCGACACGGGCGGCCCGACCAGAATTCCGGCCACATGGGAGGCGTCGAACACGCTCGACGAGTTGACCGCGGGCTTGAAGTTCATCGCCGGGACATCCCCCGATCTGTTCACTGACGGCGTCTTCCTCGGCAAGATGGCCGAGCGGTTCCGTTCGCTCAAGGCGGGGCTCGTCGTAGCCAAGAACGGCGCTGTCGCCTATACGTCCCCGAACGTCGCGGACATCCCCGAGTTGTACGACCGGCTTCAGGAAGTCCGACCCGGAGATACCCGCCCCTCGTGGGGTGGGAAAAAAGTAGGCGGCAAGTACAGCGTCGTCCGGTACGATATCCCGTTCGGCGACGGGAGCGAGGGCGGCGTTTACGTGCTTTACGACATGAGCGGCTTTTTTAGCGGCATGCGTTTCTTGTTTTTGCTGGCAGTCGCCGCTTTGCTCGTCGTCGTCGCGCTTACGAACGGCATTTTGACTTTTTTCGTATCCCGCAGTCTCATCAAGCCGTTGTTGGCTTTGCGGAGCGCGGCGGAGCGGATCAAGGACGGCGACCTGGACCGGCAGGTGAACCTGAAGCGCAAGGACGAGATCGGCAAGCTCGGCGAAGCGTTCGAGGCGATGCGCGTCAGGCTGAACGAATCGATCCGGCTGCAGCTTCAGTACGAGGACAACCGCAAGGAGCTGATCGCCAGCATCTCTCACGATCTGAAGACGCCGATCACCGGCATCAAGGCGTGCGTCGAAGGCATCCAGGACGGCATCGCGGACACCGGGCCGAAGCGGGACAGATACCTTGGCATGATCGCCAAAAAAGCGAGCGATATGGATCGCCTCATCGATGAGCTGTTTTTGTTCTCCAAGCTCGATCTGAACCGGCTGCCCTTCGATATGGAGCCGACGGATCTGGGCGCATACTTGAGCGATTGCGCGGAGGAACTGCGCGCCGATCCGCGGATGGCCGGCATTGCCGTGCGCTATGAATCCGCGGGGGGGACGGCGATCGTGGCTGCGGACCGGGAGAAGCTGCGCCGGGTCGTCATGAATATCGTGGAGAACAGCCTGAAGTATATGGATAGGCCGGACAAAGAACTGTCGATCGCGTGGACGGACGGGGAACGGGAGGCGACGGTGCGGATCGGGGATAACGGTGCAGGCATCGCATCCGAAGCGCTCCCGCATATTTTCGACCGATTCTACCGGGCGGAGCTGTCCCGCAACACGGATACAGGCGGCAGCGGTCTCGGCCTCGCCATCGTCAAGCAGATCGTCGAGGGACAGGGCGGCCGCGTCTGGGCGGAGAGCGTGGCTGGCGAAGGCACGCGAATATATTTTACGTTGGTCAAAACGGGAACGGACGGTGTGCGGCCATGAAGCGAATATTGATCGTCGAAGACGAGCAGGTGATCGGAGAGGTGCAAAAGGATTATCTCGAGGCGGCCGGCTGCGCAGTCGATATCGCCGCGAGCGGCGACGTCGGGCTGGCGATGGCGCTCGAAGGAGACTACGATCTCCTCATTCTCGACCTCATGCTGCCGAAGGTGGATGGCTTCGAGATATGCAGGCAGATTCGGGCGCGCAAAAACATACCGATCCTCATGGTGTCCGCACGCAAGGAGGATATCGACAAGATCCGCGGGCTCGGACTCGGCGCCGACGATTACATGACCAAGCCGTTCAGCGTCGGCGAGCTGGTCGCGCGGGTCAAAGCGCATCTGTCGCGCTACGACCGGCTCACCGAGGGCGGCCGCGCGCGTCCCGCGGACGAGATCTCTCTGCGGGGCATTCGCATCGACAAGCCGTCCCGCAAAGTATTCGTGAACGAGTCCGAGGTCGCGTTTACGTCCAAGGAGTACGATCTGCTGCTGTTCCTCGCGTTGCATCCGAACCGCGTGTTCGGCAAGGACGAATTGTTCGAGAAAATCTGGGGATTCGACGCGAACGGCGATACCGCGACCGTGACCGTCTATATCAGCAAGCTGAGAGAAAAAATAGAAGCCGATCCGTCACGGCCCCAATATATCGAGACGATCTGGGGCGTCGGATACCGGTTCAATCTGTGAAGACCAATCTGTGAAGACGGGAGCGTCTGTTGTGGTGAAACAAAATAAAAGCTGGTGGATACTGCTGTTGCTGTCGCTTGCCGTCATGCTGCCGTTCGCGGCGCCGTACGCCAAGCTCGATCCTGACGCAAGCCGCGTCGCGCTCGCTTCGGGGCGATGGCAATATCCGATTCTCGTTGCCCATATCGGCTTCGCGATGCTCGCGATGCTGACCGGCTTCGCGCAATTTTCCGAGCGGCTTCGCATTCGCAGACCCGGGCTTCATCGCGGGCTGGGCCGCGTCTATGTCATCTGCGTTGCGGCCGGCGGCGCGCTGGCGATCGCGCTTGTCTTTTATATGGACTCGTTTACGAAGGCGACGGCTTTTCTGGCGCTGTCGGGCGTCTGGCTGTACGCGACCTGGCGGGGATATCGCACGGCCAGAGCCCGCCGGTTCGACGAGCACCGGATCTGGATGATCCGCAGCTTCGGCATGACGCTCGTCGCGGTGAGCGGGCGCATCGTCGTGCCCGTCCTGCTGCTCGCCTATGCCGCACAACATGGCTTCAAGCTGCCGGGCGGCAGAGAGGGCATGGTCGCAGCGGTATTGGATGTGAACATATGGGCCGGCCTGGTGCTGAATCTGATCGCGGTCGAGTGGATCGTGCTTCGTCCGCGCCGCGCGGGCGGGCGACAGGCCGCAGGCGATGCCGGCACGCCGTCCGTCTAAAAAGCCGTACACGCGCCCCTGTTGGCGCCTGTACGGTTTTTTTTTGAGACTGACAGACGTCTGCCGTTCGCGGCTATAGCGCTGCGCCTCCGCTGACGGTCGGTGCATGCCCGTAGATGTTGCGGTATGCTCTGAAGAAGGACGAGTAGTGGCCGAAGCCGGCGTTCAGGGCGGCCGCGCTTGCCGACTCGCCCTTCATCATGAGCTGTCTGGCCAGGACGACCCGCTTGTGTATGACATAGTTGCCGACGGTCGTCCCCGTCGCGTCCCGGAATACTTTGTTCAGGTGATGCTTGCTGATGAAAAAACGCGCGGACAGCTCGTCGAGCGTGATCTCCTCGGCGATATGCGCGTTCAGGTAGCCGATGATCCGATCGACGGTCTGGCGCGGGCGCTGCTCGTCCGAATCGCGGTGGATCGTCCGGCTCATATGGAGCAGCTGGGACAGCAGCGCGCCGAGCCGCAGCCGCAGGGACAGCTCCAGCATATCGGCCCCGAGCTCCGCGCACGCGATCAGCTGCTCGAAGTATTCCCGCAGTCCGAACCGGTCCGCCCCCGTATAATAAATGTCCTCCGGCGCGCTCGCCTCATGGAACGGCGACAGCAGCAGGGCGCGCGCCTCTGCGGGCAGGACCGACGACTCGAAGTGAAGCGCGAACCGCTCGTAGGGCCGGTCGCTCTCGACCTTCACGCCATGGAAGACGTTCGGGGAGATGAGCAGGAGGCTGTGCGGCTCCGGCGTATACTTGACGCCTTCGACCAGGTAGCTGACATCGCCGTCGATATAATAAAAAATCTCGTATAAATGATGGCAGTGAATCGCGTATTCGTCCGTTTTGCGGCGGTCGACGTTGTGATGGAACCATATGGAATCGGTATGCAGCTGTGCGATATTCGTCACCTCTTCCCCTCCAGCAGACGATGCGGCGCTTGCTTCAAGATCGCTATTTTTGCAATATCGGCCGTGCTATTCACAATGGTCCTGCGCCAAAAAATCCTTATACTAAAAGTAACACATTAAGGACGCCGAAGGCGAGGAGGAAGCGGCAACAATGAAACTGGGCGCACAGCTGTACACGGTGAGATCGTATATCCAGACGGAAAAAGATATCCGAAGATCGTTGGAGAGGATTGCGAATATCGGCTACAAATCGATCCAGGTATCGGCGATGGGCAGCATCGCGCCGGAGGCGCTCAGAAGCGTCTGCGACGAGCTGGGGCTGGAGATCGCGCTGACGCATGTAAGCGCTGACAGGCTGTTGAACGACACGGAGGCGCTCATTCGCGAGCACGACATTCTCGGTTGCCGGTACATCGGGCTCGGCGGGCTGCCGGACAAGTACCGCACGGAGGAATGGTACGACTGCTTCGCCGAGGACTTTCGCGGTCCGGCGCAGAGAATCGCCGATGCCGGCAAGCTGTTCATGTACCATAATCACAACTTCGAATGGCAGAAGCTCGGCGGCAAACGAATGATTGAGCGGCTGATCGAGGACTTCACGCCGCAGGAGATGGGCATCACGCTCGATACGTACTGGGTGCAGGCGGCAGGCGCGGACGTCGTCGAGTGGATCGGCAAGCTCGCGGACCGGCTTCACTGCGTTCACCTCAAGGATATGGACGTGCGCGGCTCGGAGCCGATCATGGCGCCGGTCATGGCGGGCAACATGAACTTCCAGGCGATACTGGACGCGCTCCGGCAGGCGGGCACGACGCGCTACATGCTGGTGGAGCAGGACACATGCCAGGGCAGTCCGTTCGATTGTCTGCAGACGAGCTACGACAATCTGGCTGCGCTGGGCTACCGCTGACCGGTCGCGCACTTAATAAGAAGGAGAATCGAAGATGAAGCAATTGAGACTCGGCATTATCGGCATGGGCAATATGGGCAGCTCTCACGCGCGCAAGCTGGTTGAAGGAGCGGTGCCGGACGTGCTGCTGACAGCCGTCTCGGATCAGCAGGAGAGCAGGCTCCAGCTGGCCGCCGGCTATCTGCCCGATTCGGTGGTCCGCTATACCGATCCGGAGGCGCTGATGGACAGCGGACTGTGCGATGCGGTATTGATCGCGACGCCGCACTACGACCACCCCGCACTTTCGATCAAGGCGTTCGACCGCGGGCTCCACGTGCTGTGCGAGAAGCCGGCAGGCGTATACACGAAGCAGGTCCGGGAAATGAACGAGCGGGCGGCGGCGAGCGGCCTCGTGTTCGCGATGATGTTCAACCAGCGCACCAACCCGGTGTTCCGCAAGCTGCATGAGCTGGTGCAGGGCGGCGAGCTCGGCGCGATCAAGCGGGTCAACTGGATCATCACGGACTGGTACCGCACGCAATCGTACTACGATTCCGGCAGCTGGCGCGCGACATGGTCGGGCGAAGGCGGCGGCGTGCTGCTCAACCAGTGCCCCCACAACCTCGACCTGCTCCAGTGGATATGCGGCATGCCGGACAAGGTGCGCGCTTTTTGTCACAACGGCAAATGGCATAACATCGAGGTGGAGGACGACGTCACGGCGTACCTGGAGTTCCCGGGCGGCGCGACGGGCGTATTCGTCACGAGCACCGCGGATGCGCCGGGCACGAACCGGCTGGAGATCACGCTCGAGTGGGGCAAGCTCATCTGCGAGCACGACCGGCTGACGCTGCACAAGCTGGATCGCAGCGAGCGGGAGTTTTGCGCCGATCCGGCTGTGGGAGGCTTCGAGCGGCCGGGCGTCACGATCGTCGAGATCGAGACGGAGGGCGACAATCCGCAGCATATCGGCGTCATCGCGGCATTTGCAGGACGGATACTGCGCGGCGAGCCGCTGACGGCCGAAGGAGCCGAAGGCATCCACAGCCTGACGCTGTCGAATGCGATGCATCTGTCGAGCTGGCTCGGGCAGACGGTCGAGCTGCCGCTGGACGAGGAGCTGTTCCTGTCCGAGCTGAACAGGCTTGCCGCCTCTTCGAGGCATAAGACGGCCAGCGGCGCGCTCTTCAATACGGAAGGGAGCTACGGATCATGAGCGATGTCCAGAAAAGCGACGGCATGAACTACGCGCCCAAGGGCAAGCCGAGTCCTGTCGTGGGTGCCGGAGAGTTCGTATTTGCGGCCGTCGCCCTCGATCACGGCCATATCTACGGGATGGCGAACGGGTTGTCGGAGGCGGGGGCGACGCTGAAGTGGGTGTACGACCGCGACCGGGCCAGGGCCGAAGCGCTCGCCGCCGCCCATCCGGGCGCACGGGTGGCGGATTCGGAGGCGCAGGTGCTGGACGATCCCGAAGTCCGGCTCGTCGCGGCTGCGGCCGTCCCTTCGGAGCGGTGCGCGCTCGGCTTGCGTGTCATGGACGCCGGCAAAGACTACTTCACCGACAAGACGCCGTTCACGACGCTGGCGCAGCTCGAATCGGCCCGCCGCAAGACGGCGGAGACCGGGCGCAAGTACATGGTCTACTACAGCGAGCGCATCCACTCCGAAGCGGGCGTCTATGCGGGGCAGCTCATCCAAGAGGGCGCCATCGGGCGCGTCCTGCAGGTGATCGGACTCGGTCCGCACCGGCTGAACGCGGCCTCGAGGCCGGAATGGTTTTTTCAGAAGGAAAAGTACGGCGGCATCCTGTGCGATATCGGGAGCCATCAGATCGAGCAATTCCTGTTCTATACCGGCTGCACGGACGCCAAGGTTCTGCATAGCAAGGTGGCCAACTACGCCAACCCGGATTATCCCGAGCTGGAGGACTTTGGAGACGCGACATTGGTCGGCGACAACGGTGCGACCCAGTATTTCCGCGTCGACTGGCTGACTCCGGACGGCCTGTCCACATGGGGAGACGGCAGAACGACGATACTCGGCACGGACGGCTATATCGAGCTGCGCAAATACGTCGATATCGCGCGTGACCAGTCGGGAGACCACGTCTACCTGGTGAACGGGCAGGGCGAGCGTCACGAGGAAGTAGGCGGCCGGGTCGGCTTCCCCTTCTTCGGCGAGCTGATCCTCGATTGCATCCACCGCACCGAGCGGGCGATGACGCAGGCCCATGCCTTCAAGGCTGCCGAGCTGTGCCTGCTCGCGCAGGACGGCGCGATCCGGCTGTGAGCTGCGGCCATCGTCTGCACGACGAGAGGCGATTGGCCCAGTTGGGCCGACGGAGCGTCCATCGCCTGCACTAGTAGAGGCGATTGGGCTCGGCATGGCGCCGGGCGGTTCATCGCCTGCACGACGAGAGGCGATCGGCCTGATTGGGCCGACGGAGCGTCCATCGCCTGCACTAGTGCAAGAAACCTCAAATAAGCAATCGATTAGCATTTCAAGACCTTGCCTGCATATGTCCATTTAAAAGGCTTGGCCATCGTTTTGTTAAAGTAATCAATGAAATCAAGAATCTGTTGCCGTAGATGTTGAGTGGAATAGAAACTCCCTCGCCTTAATAAGCGACGCACGAGGATGCTGAACCACATTTCAATTTGATTGAGCCAGGAACAATGTTTGGGTGTGTACAGGAACCGGATGCGATGCGTCGGGTCGCTCAAGAAAGCACGACGACTTTCTAAGGAAC
>NZ_JAZDQE010000011.1:0-259131 GCF_037963805.1 Cohnella sp. 56
TGTTGGGTGTTGGGTGTTGGGTGTTGGGTGTTGGGTGTTGGGTGTTGGGTGTTGGGTGTTGGGTGTTGGGTGTTGGGTGTTGGGTGTTGGGTGTTGGGTGTTGGGTGTTGGGTGTTGGGTGTTGGGTGTTGGGTTCTGTGTGTGCAGTGTCGTGTGGCGCGGTGTTGTATGTGCGATGTTGGGCGCGCAAAAAGCGCCCAACATCGCCGCACACAAAGCATGATGCCGGATGCTTGATGCCGGCCTAGCGCTCTACGCGGCTTAAAAATTGATTCATCAGCACCGGCAGCGAGATGAGAATCGGCGGATCGCCGGGGCTCGGTGGATACAGCTTCACCTGCTGGGGAGGCGGCTCAGCCCCGGGACCGATGATTAGAGGCGATCTGGATCTCGATCGCAGCGTGGCGTGCGGCAGCAGCGAATCTCTCGCCTGCATGCGCCAGTCGATCGAGGTCGCCATCATATAGTAGATGCCCGGCTTGACACCGCTGAAGCAGAACCGGCCCAAGGCCGGCAGCAGTGTGCCATACGTCGGCAGCCCCTCGGGGATCGGCTTGTTGAAGAGACCGATCAGGACGAAGCCGTCGAACGGCTCGTCGGTCACGACCGTGCCAGTCACCCGCACGCCCGCATCAATGGACACTGCGACCTGCTCCCGCCAGTCCCGCAGCTCGCGAAGCGCGCGTATGTATCGGTCGGCCTCAGGCTCGGATTGACGGAATTCGCCCGGCGTCATACCCACGCGCTCGGTGAATCGCGTCGTGAACGTCCCCAGGCTCTGCTGCCCGATCTCCAGTCCGATCTGCCGGACGGACAGGCTGGAGTTGAGCAGCAGATCCTTGGCCCGCTGCAGCCGGAGCGAGGATACATAATATAGCGGCGGCAAGCCGATGCGCTCCTTGAAGATTCTCGAGAAATGAAATGAGCTGAAGGCAACATGCCGCGCGAGCCGCGACAACGGCAAGGGCTCGTCCAGATTCCGCTGAATAAAGTCGATTGCTTCGTCGATCTCGGCATAACGCAGGGTCATTTCATTCGGCCCTTTCCATACTATGGAATAGTAGACTTTTCCATTTTAAAGGCAACAGAAAGCGTTGACAACCCTTTTTCGAACATTTGTTCCCGTATGAGGAAATTCTCATCCAAACGTATCACATCCCTTCGTCTCTGGTCGTATGCACAAGCTATTCCGGCGAATTCGCATAAAATGGCAGCAAGCGTACAAAGGAGGTGACCGGCTATGGCTGCCAGGCCCAAAACGCATGCCGCCAAAAAAATCGGACCTCGTCCGGGGCAGCCCGTCTGCGTCGTGTTGAAGGACGGCTCCTATTGCGTCGGCTTGATCGATCAGATCCAGGACGGCGTACTGACGCTCTCCGGCGTGCGGGGAACGGAACGTTGGAATCCGCAAGCGGCCAGGAGATCCTGGGAAAAGGCAAAGATCAGCGCACTGGGCGCTGCTGTGGAGCAAGCCGGCACGGGCGCGCTGCCCGCGGCCACCGGCGGAAACGCCGGAACGGCGACGAGCGGCGCCTCTGTCGGCGGCTTGCTCGGAGGACTGGGCGGTCTCGACGATCTGATGGGATTCATGCAAAAGGCGCTGCCGATTATGAAAATGGGCATGGACATGATCAAGACCATCATGCCGCTGATGGGCGGACTCAAGCTCTGATCGCCGCCGCTAATTTAAACAAAACGGGATGAGGCAGAAAACAATTCTGCTTCATCCCGTTTTGCTTCTTGAAGTCGGCGTCAATGCCCCTTCTTGCGGATTTGCTTGTCGTGATCCTCGCCCCACTCTTTGGCTTTTGCGGTGGCGATCGAGATCGCGCGACGCTCGGAATAGCCGTCCTTCAGCAGCTCATTGGCGATATCGATCGCCTTGTTGCGGATCGGCGCCATGAAGTTTTTTAGCGAATCGGGGTAATCGTCCTTGTCCCAAGGCATGCTCATTCCTCCTGTCCTCTCGTCTACCTATTCATTGGACGACGAGACAAGGAATGAATCATATACCGCCGGCCCCGTCTTGGGCCGAGCCTGCACGATACCAATCCGCGAATCTGGCGATGCCCGCTCTGAAGTCCATCGAAGGCCGGTATCCGAGCAATCGCGCCGCCTTGCCGATGTCCGCGCATGTGCCGGCCATGTCGCCGGGCTGATCCGGCAACCGCGTCAGACTGGCCGTCCTGCCCGTCACGGATTCGAGCGTGCTCACAAGCTCGGTCAGAGCGACCGGACGATGGCTGCCCAGATTGACGATCTCGTAGAAACGTTCGTGACGCGACGCATAATCGAGCGCCAGCACGATGCCGTCCACGATATCGCCGACATACGTATAGTCCCGCACGCTGGCTCCGTCGCCGTAGAACGGCAGCGCTTCCCCGCGCTCGATCATCGCCGTGAATTTGTGAATGGCCAGATCGGGACGCTGACGCTCTCCGTACACAGTGAATAGCCGCAGCATAAGCCCGTCGATTCCGTAGAGATGCGAATACGTATGTCCGAGCAACTCGCAGCTTTTTTTGGAAGCGGCGTAGACGGATATCGGCATATCCGTACAGTCCGTCTCCGACAGGATCGTGCGCTCGGTGTTCCCGTATACGGACGAGGACGAGGCGCACACCCATTTACGGATGCCGCAGCGCCTCATCGCCTCGAGCAAGGATAGCGTACCCTTGACGTTGACGTCCTCGTACAGCGCCGGCTGCGCCATCGAAGCTCTGACGCCCGGCAGCGCCGCCAGGTGGATGACGGCATCCGGACGCTCCTCGGCGAACAGTACGGCGAGCGCGGCCTCTTCCCGGATATCCGCGCATACGAGGCGATAGGCGCCGGATGCGGTACATGCCGACAGCCAGGCCAGATCGCGCTCCTTGTCCATCCATTGCACTCGCCCCGGCATATGAAGCGACTCCAGCACGTTGGCGACCTTGCGTCTGTAATCATAATTGTCCGCGAAGCTGTCTACGTTCACGACGCGATGTCCGAGCTCCGCCAGCCTGCCGCATACGTGAGATCCGATGAAGCCCGCCCCGCCCGTCACTACATAGGTTGACATGACGTTAAGAGAGAATCTCTTCGATGCGTTCGATCGTCTCCTGCGTCAATACGACGCCCGAAGCCTTGACGTTCTCCTCGAGCTGAGACACCTTCGTGGCGCCGACGAGCGCGCTCGCCACGCTCTCATGACGCAGAATCCATGCGATGGCGAGGCTGGATAGCGAGAGACCGAGCTCCTTGGCGACGCCGTCCAGCAGATCCACCTTGTGCAGATGTGCCTCGGTGAGATAGCCCTTGATCCACATGTTCGTCTTGGGATCTGCGGCGCGGCTGTCTTCGGGCAGCTGCTGGCCGAGGCGGTATTTGCCCGTCAGCACGCCTTGGGCGAGCGGAGAAAAGACGACCTGCGACAAGCCGTTTTTCTCGCTGACCGGCAGGACGTCCTGCTCGATGTTGCGATAGAACATATTGTACTGGGGCTGATTGACGACGATGCGGTCGAGCAGATACTTGTCCGCAACCTGGAGCGCTTCCTGAATCTGCGCACCCGTCCATTCGCTCACGCCGACGTACAGCACCTTGCCTTGGCGAACGAAGTCCTCGATCGTGCGAAGAGTCTCCTCCAAGCGGGTATCCGGATCATAGCGATGGCAATAGAAAATATCGACGTAATCCTGGTTCAGCCGCTTCAGGCTGGCATTCAATTGTTCATATACATGCTTGCGCGACAAGCCGCGGTCGTTGGGGCCTTCGCCCATCGGCCAGTAAGCCTTCGTCGCCAGCACGTACGATTCCCGCGGATAGCGGGGGAGCACCTCGCCGAGCATGCGCTCCGCGGCACCACGCTCGTACACATTGGCCGTATCGATAAAGTTGATGCCGAGCTCGAACGCACGGTCGATCAGCTTGGCGCCAGTATCCTGACCTACCGTATGGCCATAAGTCATCCAGCTTCCGAAGCTGATCTCGCTCACTTTCAGCCCAGTAGGGCCAAGCTTTCTGTACTTCATTGTGCAGCACCTGCTTTCGAATGGATATGAACACGCGTTTATAATCGTAACACGCCGAACCGCCCCGATCAACCCGATCAGGCGGCACTGCATGCAAGCAGACCCAGGCCTTGCACTTCGTGCGGAGCGGAACGATTCGATCATCCTTCACGAGCGGCCGCGCTCTGCTGTGCGGACAGCTGCACGGCCGCCACTGGCGTCAGCGGCAGCCGCAGCATGAATGTGCTGCCCTCTCCTTTGACGCTGTGCAGGGACAAGCCTCCGCCGAGCAGACTGGCGAGCTGCAGACTGATGGACAGCCCGAGCCCCGTGCCCCCGAAGCGGCGGTTGATAGCCCCGTCTGCCTGCTGGAACGCTTCGAAGATCAGCTGCTGCTTGCTTTTGTCGATGCCGATTCCCGTGTCCTTGACCGTGAAGACGGCGTATTCGGCTCCGCCCTCCGGCGACTCTCCCTCGGTAGAGACGATAATGTCGACATGTCCGCGATCCGTGAATTTAATGGCATTAATAATCAAATTCCGCAAAATTTGCCCGAGTCGCAGTCCATCCGATAGCAGCGTCTGCGGCACATTATTTTGGACGACCACATTCATGCCGATGCCCTTCGCTTCGGCGAGCGGCTTCATCTGCCTGTACAGCAAATCAACCGTGTCCGTCACGGAGACGATGTCCCACACGATATCCATCTTGCCGGCTTCGACCTTGGACAGATCGAGGATGTCGTTAATCATATGAAGCAACTGTTCGCCCGACGCCTGGATGATGTCCGCATATCTGCGATTGTCCCTCGTATGCCCCGTCTCTTCGTTCTCGCCGATCATCTGGGACAGCAGGATGATGCTGTTGAGCGGCGTCTTCAGCTCATGCGACATGTTGGCCATGAATTCGGATTTGTATCTCGATGCGAGCAGGAGCTGCTCCGCTCTGTCCTCAAGCATCTTCTTGGCGGCGAGGAGCTCATCGGTGCGTCTGCGGAGCGCCTCGTTGGTCTCCCTCAGCCGTATGGCGCGCTGCTGATCGAGGAAGAAGTCGCGGATGATGAAAAGGAAAAAAAAGCCGAACAGCACAGTAGCCGGCAGCGAGTAAGGCATGATATGCGTCAAGTAGTTGTGGCGGTCGAGCGCGCCGTACAGGATGATGCCCGCGATCTGGCATACGTTGATGGCGAACACGGATGTGACAGCCTTGATCGGATAGCCCCACTGCGGCCTGCTCTTGTACAGATGCACGAGAATAGCGCCGACGATGCCCATCGTGGATATATTGATAAACCCCGTCAATGCCGAGGCCGATATTCCGTTGACGCCGAATCTGGCCAGTCCGATGCCGAAGCCGATGGCCAGTATCTGTCTCGGATCGCGGAACACGAGCGTGGCAAATATAATCGGCACGTTGCGAAGATCGAAGACGGACGAGCCGTTGACCCGTACGCCGAACCTCATCGCGATCCAGCCAAGTGCGATAAAGCCGATGATTAATGCGGCCTGCTTGACATAGCCAGAAGTATGCTGAAAAACGTACTTGTAAATTAAATTCAGCAGAAACGTGAAAGTGATCAGGATGGTGATGCTCGTAAAAAAAGTCATGCCAATATTCATGCCGCACCCCCTGATGCTTATATTTTACATCAATGGAATCGGGGGCGTATAGCCTTATTGCAGAAATTGCAGGATGTCGGCGAGCGATTGCTTCGGCATATCGGCGATCAGATCGCCCTTGGCGGCAAGCCGGCGCTCAATCGTGAGCAGCGTATAGTCGCGCGGGTCCGCGCCTTGGCGTACCTCGTCCCAGGTCAGGGGCGTCGACACGGTCGCTTCGGGGCGGCCCCGCGGCGTGTACGGCGCGGACAGACTTTTGCCCGGCGCGTGCTGCACGTAGTCGACGTAGATGCGGTCGCCGCGGTTTTTGATCAATCGCTCGACCGTGAACAGATTCGGATACTTCTCCGACACGTACTTGCCGACGAAGGCGCCCGCCTTGCGGAGCTCGGCGAAGCTGTAGCCAGCCTCGATCGGAATGACGATCTGCACGCCCGTAGCACCGCTGGTCTTGGGCACCGAGCCGATGCCCATCCCCTCCAGCGCTTCGCCGATCAGCGAGACCGCCTCCATCAGCCGCCCGCGCAGCGCTTCGCTCGGATCGATGTCTAGCACCCATTCGGCAGGCTCCTCTCCGCCCGTGTACTCGAAGGAGGGATGGAACTCCAGCACCGCCAGATTGCCGAGCCAGAGCAGCGTCGGCAACGAATCGACGACGACGTAGCGGACCTGCTCGCGGACGGCCGTATGTACGAATTCGGGCAGCGGCTCGGGTGCCCGCTTCTGGTAGAACGCCTTGCCGCCCGCGCCGTCGGGATACCTGATCGTCGTCATATAGCGGCGCCTGCAATAGGGCAGCAAATACGGAGACAGCGCCACGAGCTTCTGCAGATATGTCGCCTTGCGAATGCCGGCCTCCGGCCAGAGCAGCTTGTCCGGATTCGTCACCCGAATCTCGTTGCCTTCGACCTCGATCGTATAGCCGTCCGCCTCGCTCATAGCAGTATCCCCTCCAGATCGATCAGCTTGGGGTGGCGGAGCAAGCCGGCGTCCGTCATCTCTCTGCCGCTCACCCGTCCCGCGAGCGGACGGTCAAGCCATCGCACATCGGCGCCGCGCAGCCCCTCCGGCATGCTGTCCCAGTAGTCGGACCGCTTGAGGCCAGCCGGCAGCAGTCGGATACGGGCCTTCGCCTGCTCGTTCAGCCCCGACGATACGCGGCCCATGTAGCGTTCTCCCTTGCGCATGACCAGACTGGAGACGCGTCCTTCCTTCCATATAATGCCGACGATGTCGACGTCCATATGGTGGATCGTCTTTCGCTTGAGCCAGTCGTGATGCGCTTTGCCTTCCTTGTAGACGCTCTCTGCCTTTTTGCTGACCATGCCCTCCCAGCCGTTCGCTTCGACCCAGCCCCACAATGCCTCGCCGTCCGGGAATTCGTCCGCCACATAGAAGGGGGCGGTCCATCCGCTCGCCACACTCAGCAGCAATTGCCGGCGCGCCTTGTAGGGCAGCAAACGCAGATCGCGGCCCTCGAGGGCCAGCAGGTCGAACAGAATGTACTGCACGGGATGCCGCCTCGACGCGGCTGCGATCTGCCGGTCGCCGAGCAGCTTGCCCCGCTGCTGCATCAGCTGGAAGCTGGGCTTCCCGGTATGCGGATCGAGGATGACCGCCTCGCCGTCCAATACATAGGAGCCTGTCTTGTCTTCCAAGGCTGCGGTCAGCTCCGGATAGGATGCATTTTGCGGCAGCATCCGCTTGGAATACAGCCGGACACGGCCGTCCTGCACGTCGGCGATGAGCCGGTAGCCATCCCATTTCAGCTGGTGTACCCATGCCGGGCCAGCCGGGGTTCTGTCCTCCGCGATCGGAGACATCGGAGTGAAGGGTTCCATGAATTAGCTCCCTGTCTTTTTCGTCTTCGCCTTGGGTGCGGATTTCTCCGTCTGCGCGGTCTGATCGGCTTTTGCTTTTTTGGCGCCCTTGTCCGCCTTCGCGGCGTTTCGTTTCCTTGGCGCTTTTTTTGCGGGCGCGTCCTTTTCGTTTACATTCGCCCGTTCTTCACCCTGCTTGCCTTTGCCTGAACCCGTCTGCTGCAGGCTTGCCTTGAGCGCCTCCATCAGATCGATGACGTTGGTCTTCTTTTCCTCCGGCGCGAACTTGACTTCCTTGCCCTTGACCTTGTCCTCGATCGCATCCATCAGCCGTTCCTTGTACACGTCCTCGTACTTCTCCGGCTCGAACGGCGCGGACAGCTGTTCAATCAGCATCCGGGCCATCGCCAGCTCGCGCTCGTCCGCCTTGGACGCCTCCGGCAGATTCGGAATTTCCTTTTTGCTGCGAATCTCCTCGGCGTAGAACATCGTCGACATCGACAGCACGCCGTCCACGATCCGGATGGCCGCGAGACTGCTTCGCGAGCGGATGCTCACGTTCGCGATGCCGATCTTCTTCGTATCGAGCAGCGCCTGCACGAGCAGGTTGTATGCATGCGTACCGTTGCTCTCGGGCGCCAGATAATACGTTTTCTGATAATAAATCGGGTCGATCTCCTCCAGCGCTACGAAGTCCACGATGCGAATCTCGCGCGAAGTCTCCGATGCGATCTCCTCCAGCTCTTCCTTGTCGAACGTGACGAAGTGGCCCGGCTCGTACTCGTAGCCCTTGACGATGTCGCTCCAATTCACCTCCTCCTCGCATTTCGGACAGGTCCGATGGTACTGAATCGGCACGTTCAGCTTTTTGTGCAGCATTCGCATCTGAATATCGTTGTCCTGCGTAGCTGTGAACATCTTGACAGGGACGTTGACCAGCCCGAAGCTGACCGCGCCCTTCCATATCGTCTGCATATTCGTTCCCCCTTAACCTTGTGTCCGGGTGTTCCGGTATCATCCATTAACCGAAGCCTGCCGGGCGTGAATCTGCCGTCTCCTGCCCGTGTCGGGCGCGGACGAAGCGAGAATATACTGATTCGACGGGAGGAGGAGCGTACTTGATCAATCGCAAAGGAATGCATGTCACGAGCAAATGGGCCAAAACAGCCGCAATCTTGAGAGATCCGGCCGTCGCTCCCTACGTGCCGAAGACGCGCAGGATGAGCGAGAAAACGCTGGCGCAAATGCTGCAACGGTACAACATGGTATATGTCAAGCCCGACCGCGGCACATTCGGCCAAGGCGTGATGCGGGTGGAGCGGGCGCACGGCGCGGCGCAGCCGTACAGCTGCCATGCGGGTGTTCGCAAAAGGCAATTCGCATCGCTGGCGGCATTGTACCGGCA
Organism: Cohnella sp. 56; assembly: GCF_037963805.1. Taxonomy (NCBI): domain Bacteria; kingdom Bacillati; phylum Bacillota; class Bacilli; order Caryophanales; family Paenibacillaceae; genus Cohnella; species Cohnella sp. 56. The sequence goes on from NZ_JAZDQE010000011.1 coordinate 8,834, forward strand.
CATCGGCAGCAAGAAGCGCCGCCGCCCCTATCTCGTGCAGCGCGGCGTACATCTGCTCAAGACCGGAGGCTGTCGGTTCGACGTGCGTGTCATGGTGCAAAAAAATAAAGCGGGCGCCTGGGAATCGACGGGCGTCATCGCCAGAGTCGCGCAAAAAGACAAAGCCGTCACCAACTATCACAACGGCGGCAGGCCGGTCGCGCTGGACGCGCTGCTGCGGCCGAAGCTGGGCGCCGCCGGTGCGGTCGCGACGGAAAGGCGGCTGAAGGCGCTTGGCCTGCGGTCGGCCAAGGCGCTGTCGCGCGCCTATCCGCGACTGAACATGATCGGCGCGGACATCGGGATCGACCGCGAACTGCGGCCATGGATCATCGAGCTGAATACGTCGCCCGACCCGTATCTGTTCAGGCATCTGCGCGACAAGGCGACGCATCGCAAGGTGCTGCGCTATGCGCGCGCGCTCGGCCGGATACCGCCTGCACGGGCACGTCAGGCGGCGGCAAGCTTGCGGGGCAAAAAGCTTGGCCGGACTCGCAAACAGTAGCCTTGCGCCTCTTTTCGTCCATCGCCAACAAGCTATAAATTGCAAAAAACCTGCATTTCAGCAGGTTTTAGATTCCATAGATTTAGTATGGTCCTAAAGCCTGCAGATGTGCAGGCTTTAGCTTCGTATGGACGCTAATTTGATTCCCATCGCCGAAATAGATGTACAGATGCAGCAATTTGCGCTGAAACCGGCGCTAGGGGCGAGAAAGGATGTACGGATGCAGGCTTTGGCGGGCGCGATGGCAAACGTATCTGTATGAGCGGCGACCGTGCGCGAACGCCAGGCATGCCGCAGCGGCGGCTTTTTCGCATGCTTGATTGCGCCGCCCACGGACCCTCTCGTCAATACGCGATCGACTGCGCCTCTTCTCGTGCGGCGTCGGCGGCCGCCTCCCGGATGACGAGGCGCCGCAGCAATCGGCGCCTCGCCTCCTCCGGCAGCAGCGGCAATTGTTGCTCACGATACAGCGACATCAGCGCACGCTTGGCGGCTTCACAGGCAGGCTCATCCGCTTCGAGCAGGTAATAGGCGATGCGATAGGCTTCGCATTCCATACCCCTTAAAATAGCGATCCGTTCGCTCATAGCTGGATCGTCATATTGTTCAGCCAGGTCAGACTGAGCTCCGAAGCGGCTTGGCCGTCAGATCCGTCATAGACGACCTGGCCCTTGTAGAGCTGTCTTCCCGTCGCTGCTTCGACAGACAAGACAAATACATATTTGCGGCTTAACGCCCCATTATTCCGCTTCGGAACTGCCATGAAGTAATAGCGGCCCTGTCTGAACTGCGGAGTGAGCATCTCCTCTGCGCCGACATCGGAGGCTCGAATGGCATATGCGCCCGTCCGCACCATCTTGGACAAGCTGTACGCGGTGACATCATAGCTCGGCGGACTGTTCACGTTCGGCGCTTTACTGTCCGGCGATATCATATACATCGTATCCCCGTCGAGATCGAATTGCGAATTGTAGCGATGCGCTTCGCGGTCCAGGTCGAACGTGGTCATCGCGCCGTCGGCATATCGATACACGAAGGAACGGAAAGCGCCGACATTGACGTTGACGACGGACTTGCCAATCCTGTCGGCATCCTCGGCTGACTTCGCGTCTCCCTGACTGTCGTGTACGCTGGAGGAAGCCACGAATACGACATACGGGGATGCGGAGCCCCAGCCTCTGTCCTTTACGATTCTAAGCGTCTCCCCTTCGCGAAGCTGCGGCAGCTCGACCTTGCGAGAGGGCAACTGCTGCCCTGTCCCGAGATCGACTGTCAGCATGATGAATTCCGATTGCTGGGGAGACGTGCGGCTGACGAGTACATATATTTTGGAATCGTCGAGCTGGACATCCTCGACGGCCATATTGAAGCCGTCGTTCCATTCTCCGGCATCCAGACGATAGTTGGACGACTTGCCTGTCGTCTTGTCGAGGACGGACAGTCTGACCTGCCCCATATTATTTTTGCGATACATGATGACGTAGGCCAGCCGCTCCTCCGTTTGGTCGATGCTGCCGTTTCGTTTACCGCGCATGAAGCTTCGATATTGAGCGATCAGCGACGCATAATAAGGGTCGTTATTGTTGATCTTTGGGAGCACCAGATTCCCGAGATAGTCGCGTTCGCTGGCATAGCGGGTCCCGGCGGCATCCAGGCTCATGGCTCTCGAACCGCGGCGGCCCACGTAGCTGCCTTCGAGCGTTACCGCATCGCCGATCGCGGGGTCGCCTTCAACCGTCTCCAGATGAAAGGTCGGCAGATGCTCGTCCGAAGCAAAGCCGTAATACGTACCGATTCCCGCGATCGCAAACGCAGCCAGCAGCCCGACCAGCACATACCTCGCCGCGCCTTTCTTTTTTATACGGACACCTTGCGGTTGATCAGTCTCAAGCTGAGCCATATCGCCACTGCCACCTCCAAACCGTATATCGTCAACATGAGGGCGCGCGCTTCGTACGGGTACAGTCTGCTCGAGGTCAGACCAAGCGCGATAAAGTTGAGTGCCATATAGAAAATCGCGAGGATCAGGCCGCGAATCCGGTAGCTGCGCTCGAGCAGAATGCCCGTGAAGACGAGCAGGACGAGCCAGATGCCGATTCCGTACCGGGCCGCGAAGGTGGCGAAGTCCAGTGGCAGCAGCATCTCTAAGATTCTGCTCGCGTACATCGCATCCGTGAACAGACTGTCTTCCTTCAGCCATGCCGGCGCAAGCCATGCGTATTCCAGCTGCAGCACCGGCATGAGCAGCAACTGCCAGGCCAGCATCGCGAATATGAACAGCAGAATGGCAGTCAGCTTGGCGAAGTACATCGGCGTTCTGCCGCCCGGCACCATCAGTTGGCGATAAATGAAGGGCTGCTTGCCGAACCAGTCCCTGTACCAGATGATCAGCACATAAGCGAGCAGCACGGCGAACGGGATCGCGACCGCCAAGGCGAAGCCTCGCTGCGAGTTGCCGATCGCATCCGCGAACGTCAGTGGCTGGGGTACGCCGCCTCCAAGCTGCGTCCCGGCGCGGGGACGGAGTCGGACGGCATAGCTCCTGAGCATCTGCGCCAGAACGATCCACTCCACCAGCAGCGTATAAAGCATGATGCCTGCCAGCGGGAAGCGGAACCTGCGCACCTCCATCGCGAGCAGCTTCATGTATACCGTCATGCTCTGTACACCTCCCGCATCACGTCGAGTACGGACTTTCCCTCTTCGTCCCGCACCCGCTCGCAGTCGATGTCCCGTTCGACCTTGCCGTCCTTGAGCAGCACGGCCCGGTCCAGCAGATACTCGACCTCGTCGATCTCGTGCGTCGTCAGGAGTACGCCGCGATCCTCCACCAGACGGCTCGAGAATACTTCGCCGATCAGCTCCCGGCTGAACAGGTCGATGCCGGAGAACGGCTCATCCATCAGCACGAACTCCGTATCTGCGGCGAGTCCCAGTACGAGGGCGTACTTGGCTGCGGTACCTTTGGACAGATTGCCGACTCTGTCGCGGGCGTTCAGATTAAAAAAAGCCATCAGTTCCGCCGCACGGGCATCGTTCCAGTTGCGATAGTAATCGGCCATGAAGCGAAGACCCTCCTCCAGCCGATAGCCGCCCGGCATCGCCGCATGGTCCGGCACGAACGAGACCTTCTCGTACAACTCGCGGCGCGACTGCACGCCTTCCACACGCACGCTGCCTTTGGAGAGCGGCGTCAGCCCCATGATCGCCTTGAGCAGCGTCGACTTGCCCGCGCCGTTCATGCCGACCAGACAAGTAATCTGGCCTTTGTGCGCCGTGAAGGTCACGCCATCGAGCACCTTGCGCAAGCGGTAGCGCTTGTGCGCATTGTCGATGTGAATCATGGCGCTTCACCTCCCGCCGCTGGCCGGTCGCGCGCTTCCGCATCTGCGGCATATTCGCGCTTGACCAGCTCCACGATCTCCTCCACCGGCACCTGCATGTTGCGGATCGATCCGATGAACGTCCGGACCGCTTCGCCGATCAGTTCCGACCGGATGCCGCGAAGCACGGCTTCATCTCTCGTAATTCGGCTTGGCGAGTTGCCCTCCGTGACGATCAAGCCCTGTTCCTCCATTTCCTTGTATGCTCGCTGTGCCGTGTTCGGGTTCATCTTGAGCAGCGCCGCGATCTCCCGCCTTGATGGAATCGCCTCTCCCGCTGCCAGACCGCCCGTGACGATCCGTTCCTTGAACAGCCGGACGACCTGCAAATATACCGGGTCCCGCGTGTTGAACGGCGTCTCCAACCAGCCGCCTTGTTTGTCCATCGCTGCGCCTCGCTTGTTTGGAGTGTGTGTACTAAGCGGTTCATACACCATAAGTGTATTATGCCCTTCATACACTTGGGCTGTCAACCCGGCATCCCAGCTTTAGGGAAAATTTATATAGCCGAAGTTGTGGCGGATGTTCGCTGAAGAGCAGCTTGGGAGGCATATTGGCGAGGCGGACGGTGTTGGGGGCACCTATTGGCGAAACGGAGGGCAATTAAATGTGCAGGAGAAATAGCTTAAATCCAATGCTAAGGCGGTAGTAAGCGCAGGACAGCACTAATGGGGTGCTATCAGAGATCATACAGCAAGGCTACTGCCTGGGGGACCCCGGATCGCACCAATCGACTGGAATTACGTACTTACCTTGGTGATTTCCAATAAGCTCATAGGTATTGAGTGGTGGAGTAGTGTCTGCCGTCGAAAAATGAGCGGGATAACACCGATCGGTGTTATCCCGCTCATTAGTAGAGGGGCCAGAATCGAATACATCGCTCCAAGCTGTGACGTAAGTTCTCTCCCCTATCGCATGGTCCCCGAAGCGCGAACAGCATGTCGCTTCGGGAGGCAAGTTAAGCTGCCAGAAAAAAAGACCCATTGTGCTTTGTGACATTGTTCTTTGTGACACTGTTCATCGGCATGTCGGCTCTGATCGCACCGGAGTCTCCCTGCGCTTCGCCGCGTATCGGCAGCTGCCGCGACTGCATCCGCGCCTCGCCGTTCGCGATCGCCACGAGCGTGCCGATGTCGCCTCTGGCGTAGGCTTCGGCCATGAGATGCGCCTCGGCCCGCTCGGCTTCGTCCGCCGGCAGCGCAGGCCCGTCCTCGCGCGCGAGCTCCGCGCGCACGGCCTCGAGCGCATGCCGCGCCCTATGATGCGCGGCCTTGACCGCGCCCTCGGTCGTACCCAGCCTGGCCGCCGTCTCCCTGATCGAGTAGCCGAGCACGTCGCGCAGCAGGAATACCGTCAGCTGCAGCTTGGGCAGCTGACGATTCAGCGCAGCGAATACGGGCGCCAGCGTCATGCCCTCGGGCTGACAATCGGCCGTCCGCTCCGCTTCTTCATGCAGCGGCAGACGCGAACGGCGTGTCTCCCGCCGCAAGCCGTCGATCCACACGTTGCGGGCGATGCGCAGCAGCAGCGCTTCCGGATTGGCGTGACCGCTTTCCCGGAGTGCGGGCAGCGCCCTGCTCCAGCTCTCCTGGGCCAGATCCTCGGCCGCAGTCAGAGAGCGCGCGAGCGACAGGCTGTACCTGGAGACGGCGCCGGACAGGCGCCGGATATCTTGAGCTTGCTCGATCATCGCATCCACCTCCGTCTAACTTCGATCCGCCGTCGTTTCGTTATGCTCGGCGATATCCTTCCTTCTATATGCAGACGAACGGCGCTATCCAAAAGATACGCGCTAAAAAAATAAATGCCGCGCTTCCGGATCGCGTATCCTGGCGCATGCGCCGGACGTTTACGGATCAGCTACACCATCACAGGCACGAGGAGGCCAACCGCATGAACGGATACATCCCCTATGTCATAGACCAGACCGCCAGAGGCGAGCGTTCGTACGACATCTATTCGCGGCTGCTGAAGGACCGCATCGTCTTCCTCGGCGCGGCGATCGACGATATGCTCGCCAACGCCGTCGTCGCCCAACTGCTGTTCCTGGCGGCCGAGGACCCGGAAAAGCCGATCAGCATGTACATCAACAGTCCGGGCGGCTCAACGACGGCAGGCATGGCGATCTACGACACGATGCAGTTCATCAAGCCGCAGGTGCATACGATCTGCACGGGCATGGCCGCTTCGTTCGCGGCGATCCTGCTGCTGTCGGGCGAGCGCGGCAAGCGATTCGCGCTGCCGAACAGCGAGATCATGATCCATCAGCCGCACGGCGGCGTACAGGGACAGGCGAGCGATATCGCGATCAGCGCCAAGCGGATACTCAAGATCAGGGAGACGCTGAACAAAATAACGGCGGATCGCACCGGCCAACCGATCGAGCGTGTCGAGAAGGATATGGACCGGGATACGTTCATGAGCGCGGAGGAAGCGGTCGCCTACGGCATCGTCGATCAGGTTATCGAGACGCAGCCGTGAAGTGTGCCTGACATTCGCAAGTGAAGCGTGCCCTGTCGTGCTCCGCCGGCAGTCCGGCAGCGGTACGGCGTTGCGAACTTAGGCTTCCATCTGCGCGGCGAGCTCGCCCAGCTTGCTCATCGTGTTCCAGTTGCGTGCAGTGATCGGCAGCTTCATCTTCCCGAACAACTTGGCGAACTCGGAATCCAATATGCTCGGCGTGAGCAGCAGGTAGACCTCTTTGTCCCGCACGACGCATCGCTCGCCCGCGGCCTCTGTGTCGGCAATCCGGGCGGCCTGCTCGGCGTCAAGCGGCGTGTCGAGCAGATTCACATACAGCTGGCTGGCCGCCGCGATCTCCTCCGCGGAGTACGGGCATGCGTCCAGCAGGTCCCGCATCTCCTCGGACGACCGGATGAGCACGACCGCCCTTTTGACGCCGAAGTCGCAGTGCAGCTTGTCCTCGATCAGCTTCTTCACCTCGGAGGCGGGACGATCGGAGCGCAGGAGCACATTCCCGCTCTGGATGTAGGTGCGGACGTCCGCGAAGCCGAGCTGCTCGCAGGCCGCCTTGAGCTCGGCCATCTTGATCTTGTTGTTGCCGCCGACATTGATGCCGCGCAGCAGCGCGATATGTACGGTCATCGTTAGCCTCCATCTCTACGCGAATCCGGACGCGCGCCTCGGGCTGCACTTGTCACGAATTCGTCGGTACCCTTCGGGGGTAAGATTAAGTTAGGATAAGGGTAACGAATCTCGGAGGTGTTGGCAATGGTCTACGTCATTATTCTGATCGTCTGCATGTTCGTCGGCGGCGGCGTCATCGTGCTGGGCGGCAAGAGCGCGATCGCGTCCGGCGACTGAGCCGGCGCAACATATCCCCGCAACGATCAAGCGCCCGGCAGCCTGCAGCTGCTCGGGCGCTTGATCGTTCTCATCGGCCTATCGGCCAATCTCGATCTTGTACCTGGCTCGCTCCGTCACGAGCAGCGCGGCATCGTCCGCGGTCTCGGTCAGGCTGAGGCCCTCGAGCGGGATCTCGAACGTATCCATCGGCAATGCCGCCTCCCTGCCCTCCGTCACGACCGTGCCCATGCCGCGCAGCAGCAGCGCCGCGCTGTCGGTATAATCGTCGAGGGCATTTTCCTTCGCCGCTCTATGCTCTACGCTGCCGAGCCGGATGCGCACCTCGTCGAGGTCGTCGTCCTCCTGCTTGGATACGAGCAATTCCTTGTCCACCTGCGCTTCGAGCCATTCCGTGACATCCGCGATCGATGCGGGCATGCAGACTCCTCCTTCGTCGTGTTCCGTAGTCGTGTTCCGTAGTCGTGTTTCGTAATCGTGTTTCGTAGTTGTGTTCCGTATGTGATCCTATCGACCCGTCGGCCGGTCTCCGGCTCGATCGACTGCCGCCACTTCATCTATACCCCCGTACGCGCAGCTTGCCTCCCGGTGCGCCCATTTCGCTGGCGGCAGTATCATGCAGGGCGCCTGCGGAATAGGCTATCCCATCACATATGTAATGGAGGCGGGCGCGATGAACTTCAATCCGCACAGCGCATACGGTCATGGCTATGGGTACTTGCAAAACTACAACGGCGGCGTTTCGCCTGCTTATTATGGGTATCCGGGCATCTCTTATGCGGCCGGATACGGGTACCGGCCATACTACGCGGATTCGTATCAGCCGCTACCACCCTATCCGGGACTCGAGCAGCTGCCGCAGCCGGTCGGGCAGGCTATGCCGGCGACCGAGGATGGCGGCGGCCACCAGCTGGGCCTGCAGGCCCAGGGCAGCATCGGCCCCATCGATGCGGGGCTGCATGCGCAGGGCTACGTAGGCGGCGGTCAGGGTGCGGGCGTGCAGGCCGGCACGTATGTCGGCGGCGCGCACGGGCTGGGCGTACAGGCAGGCTTCGGCGTCGGAGGCGGCCAAGGCATTCATGCGAAGATCGGCGGTCAGGTGGGCGGGCCGATCGGTGCGGGTGTGCAAGCCGGCGCGCATGCGGGCTTCGCCCAGGGCGTCGGATTTAATACGGGCGCTCAGCTCGGCGGCGAGCATGGGCTCGGCGTGCAGGCGAAGGGCAATCTGAGTGCGTCGTCGGGAGTTGAAGCGTACGCCGGCGGTCAGGCGGGCGGCAAGTACGGCCTCGGCGCCGAAGCCGGCGCGCATCTGGGTCCGCAAGGCGCGGGCATACAGCTGGGCGGCCATGCTGCCGGTCACGGGGCGGGCTTCAAGACAGGCATCAAATGGCGCTAAAGCAAATGAATCGCACGCAAGCTGCCGCTTGCCGTGCGATTCATCCTGCATGCGAGGAACGTTGCTGCCGCAGCGCGCGCAGCGGTACGGTCAGCGTGAAGCTGGAGCCGCCGGTGCCCGATTCGGACAGGGCGATGGAACCGCCCATCAGCTCGGCGTATTGACGGCAGATGGACAAGCCCAGGCCTACGCCGCCGTAGTTGTCCTTGACCGAACGATCGTGGACCTGGGAGAAGGAGCAGAACAGGCGTTCGCGTCGCTCGGCCGGAATGCCGATGCCCGTATCGCTCACGCACAGCTCCAGCCAGATGCGGTCGTCCGGCGCTAGCTGGGCTGCCTGTCTGACCGTAACGGCTACTTCGCCTCGCTGCGTGAACTTGATCGCATTGCTGACCAGGTTGATCAGAATCTGCCTGATCTTGAGACCGTCGCCTTCGTAGCCTCCGAGCAGATCGTCGTCAATGTCGAAGCGCAGACCGATTCCTTTCTGCCCGGCATCGTAGGCGTACAGCTGCAGCACCTGCTCGACGCACTCGGCCAGATCGAACGCCCCGATCTCGAGCGCCATGCTGCCCGACTCGATCCTCGAGTACTCCAGAATCTGATTGAGCATGGACAGCAAGCCGTTGCCGCACGCTTCGATCGTCTCCACGAAGCTCTCCTGCTCCGCCGACAGCGGGGTCGTGCGCAGCAGGCTGGCCATGCCCATGACGCCGTTCATCGGATTGCGGATCTCATGGCTGAGGATTGCCAGCAAGTGTGCCTTTTCGTCCGCCACGCGCTTCGCTTGGGCCTCGGCAGCCTTCAGCTGCTCGACGGACTCGTCCAGCGCCAGGACGTCGGTGAAAAACCGCGAGAGTGACAGCATCAACTCTACGTCGCGGTCCTCGAATTTATAGTAACGGTCGTCAAACGCGCACAGCGAGCCGAATATCTCGCCGGAGGGCGTCAGCACGGGCACGCCCAAAAACGAGCAGCCGCCTACGAACTGCGTAGCGGGCATGTCCTTTGTCAGCGGATGCGTAAAGTTGTTGTCGATGACGAGCGGTCCTTGCGCTTTTTCGGTTACGAGCGCACAGTACGACTCCTCGTTGGCAACGACCAATCCTTCTGCCAGAATCACTTTGTCCCGGTTGAAGGCGTTGATGACGACGGTCGACACGCGGTCCAGATTGGCGATGCAAAATGTATTTGCGGGAATCATCCGGCTGGCGGTATGCATGACATCCATGCCGGACTTGTACAATTTATCCGATATTTTGGCGAGCACGTCCACATAGTCGGTTTTCATTCGTTCACCCTCTCGTCTGAATGACCGCATAGGCATCGCGCTAGATGCAGCATCGCAGGAGGCGGCGCTTATATGCACTATATATTATATACTACTTTTTACATAAAAGGTTTCATATCGCCTAACAAATCACGTTTGCAGCCATAGTACGAGCGATCGCATCTGTTTTTCGGCGCCGGCCGCCAGCAGCTGCTTGCCGGCCTCCGTCTCGGCAGCCGCCCGGCCGTCCCATTCGTCAAGCTTGAGCTTGACCAGCTTCTGGCGGCGGAGGATCGTCTGAAAAGCGGTCCGCAGCCGCTCCGTCTCCGACGCGGACAGACCGTCGCCGTCCGCATCTACGCTGAAAACGCGCTTACCGTTGTTCTCCACCCAGTAGGCCCAGCGCTCGCCGTCGAGCAGCAGGAAGTTGCCGGGCTTGCGGGCGTATGCGGCGCCGCCGCGGGTCTCCGCCGGCCAATCTGCGAGCAGGCCGAACGGGTTCGCCGGATCGGCGGCCGACAGCACGGCGAGCTGGCCCGGGCCGACCTGCGCGGACCGCTTGACGGCATCGGCAAACCCCGGCGTGGCGAACTGGAGCGACGCCATGCCTTGGATGAATGCGCCTCGCGTCACCATCCCCCAGTCCTCCAGCTGCCGCAGCACCGGGTACAGCGTGTCCCAGGAATAGGGTGAGAGCTTGGCGGCGAGCTCCTTGTTCACCATGCCGTACGTGCCGAGCAGATGCTTCGTCCAGACGAGCGCCGGAGCGTCGGACTGATCCTTGGCGCCCTGCGTGCGGCCCGGTTCGGACGCGGTCTCCTCGAGCAGACTCGACACCGCATACCAGCGGCCGAGGCCCGATCCCGTCTTGGCGGCAGCGGCGCGCTTGCTCCTTGCCGCTGCGGCATGGAGACGCAGCGGCGCGAACTGGTCGTTGGAGACGATCCCCTCCCATGCCAGCTCCAGCAGCGCGGGCAGCAGCTCCGATGGCGCCATCTCCATTTCCCGCGACAGCTTGGTGAGGAAGCTCGCGCCCCCTTCGCGGATCAGCCGTGCCAGGCGGGGATGCTTCGTATGCTCCTCCTGCCTTCGCGCCGCCTCCGCATAGGGCTTGAAGAGCGCGGCATCGTCCGCCAGGAAAAAAGCGACCTTACCCTCGCGCTCGTCCTCCTCCTTGCGTCCGATCCACAGCAACTCGCCCGTCGCGCACAGCATGTCCAGGTCTTCTTTGCGGTAGCTCTGCACGCGCGCCGGCAGGATGAGCGTCTCCCAATGGGACAGCGGCAGGAAGATGCCCTGCAGCCTGGAGATGGCGGCAAGCAGCCCCTCGCCGCCCTGCAGCTGCGTGCCGGGCAGCGCATGCTGAAGCAGCGCGATGCGCGCGCACCACTTGAGCGCGTCGGCCGATTGTGCCTGCGAGCGGGTATGCCGCACCGACAGCCGCACGAGCTGCGAGGCGACCTGCACGCTCGTCCACAGCCGCTCGCCGGCGCTGGCGGCATGGGGTGCGCGCTGGATCAGCTTCTGTTCCAGCAGCAGTTCCACAGCCTCCGCCGCAGCGGACAGCGTGAGCGAGGGATAGCGCTCGCACAGGTCGGCCTCGGTAAAGGAGAGGCGATGATCGGCATAGCGGGCAAGAATGAAGACGAGCGATTGGCGGTCATCGGGGAAGCGCGTGTACAGTTCGGCTTCATCGGCGGCGATATAGCGAACCTCGTCGTCGCCCGGGAGCCGGACGGATGCGGCGGCGCCCCGCGCCTCAAGGCTGCGAAGCAGGACAAGCCCGTGTTCGCCCGCCGCCTTCACGATCTCGCCCGCCGTCATATCACCTTGCGTCTTGAGCAGCGCGGCCAGCCCTTGCTCGTCCTCGGCCGCATGAGCCGCAGGCGCCAGGCGGGCTTCCATCTCCGCGACCGCCTCGTCGGCGACGCCCCCTTTTCCCGTACGATCTCCGAACAGCTCCAGCGCCAGCTCCCGGTTGACCTGCAAAATCTGGCGGCGCGTCGATTCGTCGAGTCCGTCGCCTTCGTAGATCCGCATATTGACGTAGTCGGCCATGAACTGGGCGGCCAGCGGAGACGGATGCGGCGTCTCCCGCACGACATAGGACATCGCGCCCGTCTCCAGCTCCGCAAGCAGTCGCTTGAACGCATCGAAGCTCAGGTCGTTGCGCAGCGTCTCCCGCATCGCCTCGGCCAGATAGGGGAAGTGCCCGGCGAACGGCAGCGCCTTGCGCAGCAGCTCCTCGCTGCGCAGCCGCTTCTGCCACATCGGCGTGCGCGTGAAGCTCCGCGACAGCAGCAGCGAAGTCTCCGCGATCTTGCGGAAGGCGACCGCAAGCAGCGGTGAACCGGCCACCGCCTCGGTCAGCAGCGACTCCGCGTTCGACGTCGATACTTGGCTGAGAATCCCGAGCCACGATGCGTCCCACTCGGGCAGCACGAGCTCGATGCCGTTGTCCTTGGCGTTGCCGTACAGCTTGTAGGGCATGAGCAGCTCGAACTGCCGCTGCAGCCCAAGCAGCCAGGCCCGGTTGACGCGCCTGCCGCAAAAGTTGTGGATGACGACATGCGTCTGGTTCATCACGTCCCGGTAATGCTCGACGACGATCTGCCTGTCCGTCGGGATCGCGCAGGCCCGGTGCTGGGCGCGCACCAGCCCGATCAATTCTCCGGCGCTCTGCGCATCCATTCCGTATTCCGTGCGCAGCCATGCCGCGGTCTCGTCGTCCGCTTCCCGGATTGCCGTACCTTCGGCGGCCGTCTCCGAACCGCCGCCGATGCGCAGCCGCTCCGCCAGCTCCCGCCAGAAGGCGCCGATCTTCATGCCGAGCGCATACGATCTGCCGCCCGCCTCGTTGCGCCAGAACGGCACTTCGCTGAACCGGTTGGCTGCTTCGGAGACGTATACGCGGTCGTTTTTGATCTCGCGGATCATCCAGGAGCCCGCGCCGAGCTGGAACACGTCGCCGACGCGGCTCTCCTGGATGAATTCCTCGTCAAGCTCGCCCAGATGCGCCCTGCTCTCCATATGATGGATCGGGTAGCCGCCGCTCTGCGGAATCGTCCCCGCTCCCTGCACGGCGGCGGCCCGCCCTGCCGGTCTGCCCTTGAGCGTATCCGTACGGGCATCCCAGTCGAGCAGCGGTCGAAAAAAGGGATAGAACCCTGCGAGCACCTTGAGCATATCCCTGAACCGCAGCTCGTCGTAATCGCGGTAGCTGTCGCTGCGCCGAATCAGCCGCAGCAGCTCGTCCGTGCGCCAGTCGTCCATCGACACGATGGCGACCGTCTGCTGGGAGAGCACGTCCATCGGTCCGTACGGGATGACGATGTCCTCGATCCGGCGGCGCTCGACCAGACGGGCAAGCACGGCCGCCTCGGGCAGCAGCGCCTTGGAGCGAACGATCAGCAGGCCGCGGCTCTCCTCGCCGACGGCGTGGCCGGCCCGGCCGATCCGCTGTATGCCGCGGTCGGCGGCGAGCGGCGAATCGATCTGGATGACCAGATCGATATGGCCGATGTCGATGCCGAGCTCGAGCGAGGAGGTCGCGACGATGCAGCGCAGCTCGCCCGCCTTGAGCCGGCGCTCGGCCGCGAGGCGCCGCTCGCGCGAGAGGCTGCCGTGATGGGCGCTCGCCATCTCGTAGCCGACATGATCGTTCAGGCGGAGGACGAGCCGCTCGCTCAGGCGCCTGCTGTTCACGAACACGAGCACGGAGCGGCTGCCCTCCATCGCCTGCATGATCCGGTCGAGCAGCGGCTTCCACACCGCCTCCCGCCCCGCAGCCGGCGCATGCGGCTCGGGCATGACGATCTTCACGTCCATCCGCTTGGACATGCCGCTCTCCACGATCGTCACCGGCCGCGGGCGCATCCCGCCATGCGCCCCTGACGACGCGCCGTCTTCCTCCTCCTCCCAGCCGCCGAGGAATCTCGCCACCCGCTCGAGCGGCTGCTGCGTCGCGGACACGCCGATCCGCTGGACGCGATGTCCGCATGCGGCGGCAAGCCGCTCCAGCGAGATCGACAGATGCGAGCCGCGCTTGTCCGCGGCCAGATCGTGAATCTCGTCCACGATGACCCGCTCCACCGTCCGCAGCATATCGCGCCCCTTGACCGAGGTCAGGAGCAGGTACAGCGACTCCGGCGTCGTCACCAGCAGGTCCGGCGGCCGCCTCAGGATGGACGCGCGCATCGCGGCGGTCGTATCCCCGGTCCGCACCTCGCCGCGAATGCCGGGCCAATCCATCCCGCGCTCCGCCGCCCAGGCCTCAAGCTGGCCGGCGAAGGCCGCGACATGATGCTGGATGTCGTTGTTGAGCGCCTTGAGCGGCGTGATATACAGCGTGCGCAGTACCGCTTGGCGCGAACGCCCGCCGGGACCTGCCCGCCGGGCGATGAGGTCGAAGCAAGGCAGCAGCGCCGCCAGCGTCTTGCCCGAACCGGTCGGTGCCGCGATCAGCGTATGATCGCCGGCGCCGATCGCGGCCCATGCGCGCGTCTGAATGTCTGTCGGCTCGCCGAACGTCGCCTCGAACCACTGCGACAGCACGGGATGGAAGGAGGGCTTGCCGTCCAATGTCAATCGAATCGCTTCTTTCTATGCTGAATTACATCGCAGGACGGTCAAAAAACTTGGCGATCATCTCTCTGACCAATCCGGTATAGATCGGCTTGCTCATATATTCGTCCATGCCGGCCGCCATGAACCGCTCGCGGTCGCCCTTGAGCGCGTTGGCCGTCACCGCCACGATAATCGGACATTTGCCCGCAGGCAGCCGCTCCCTGATCATCCGGGTCGCCTCAAGGCCGTCCAGACCGGGCATCTGCACGTCCATGAAGATCAGGTCGAATTCATCGCTCGTCGCGGCTTCAACCGCCTCGACGCCGTGCGCGGCGATCGAGACGCGATGCCCTTGCTTCTCCAAAATCTTGAGCATGACGAGCTGGTTGATCTTGTTGTCCTCGGCGACGAGGATATGCAGCGGCCGGGCGGCCGCATTGTCGGCGGCAGACGGCTGCGCGTCCTCGGGCCCGTTCGACCCGGACGCGCTGGGCTCCAGCGTCACCGTGAAGGAGAAGGCAGCGCCTTGACCTTGAGCGTCCTGCTGCTCAAGCCAGATGTCTCCGCCCATCAGCACGGTGAGCTTCTTGCTGATCGCAAGACCGAGTCCCGTGCCCTCGGTCTCCTTGGTGAACTGGTTGTTCACCTGATAGAACGGCTGGAACAGCCGATACACCTTGTCCTTCGGAATGCCGATGCCCGTATCCTTCACTGTGAACAGCAGCTTGAGCTCTCCGGGATCGGCCGCAGCCTTCGAGACAGTGACGAATACGCAGCCTCTGGCGGTGAACTTGACCGCATTGCTCAGCAGGTTCATCAGCACCTGCTTCAGCCGGTTGGCATCGCCGATGGCGATGAGCGGCACCTGGGGCTGGACGTCGACTTTGATCTGGAGGTTTTTCTCCAGCGCCTTCGTCGAGACGACGTCGACCGACTCCATGACGCATGCCCGAATATCGAACGGCTCGTGGATGAGCTCCGTCTTGCCCGAATCGATCTTGGAGAAGTCCAGAATCTCTCCGATGATGCTCAGCAGCGTCTCTCCGCTCTTGCGGACGACCTCCAGGTAGCTGCGCTGCGCTTCCGACAGATTGTCGCCGTCGAGGAGCAGGTCGGTCATGCCGATGATTCCGTTCATCGGCGTGCGGATCTCATGGCTCATCATCGCCAGGAACTCGCTTTTCGCCTTGTTCGTAGTCTCCGCCGATTCCTTTTCGATCAGCAGCTTCTTCTGCTCCGTAATATCCTTGATAATTAAATAGTAGCCGACATTCTCGCCGTGGATGATGATCGGCGCCAGCGTCGTGAGCACCTCGCGCGTGCTGCCGTCCCTGTGCGTGATCTTGTCGTTCTGCCGCACCTCGGCTTCGGCGGCGTCGGCATTGCCCCGCAGCTTGCCGAGGTTTTTCCAGCCCGTAAATGTGCCGATCGAGTTGCCCACCATCTCGTTCGTGCTGTAGCCCGTCAGATCCTGCGCGACCCGGTTGGCGTTGATGACGCGGCCTTCCAGATCGACGGAGATGACGGCGTCGTGATTGTATTTTTTGAGCGATGTGTAGCGCTCGACGCTCTCCTGCAGCTTGAGCTCGACTAGCTTGCGCTCCGTAATGTCCTGCACGGTGCCGACGATGCCGCCGAGCTGCTCGGATTCCATATGAGACGCGATGCCGCGGATATGGAGATATTTAATCGAACCGTCGGCCTGCGGCGCACGGGATTCGAAGCTGATCTCCCCGCCGGCTGCCGCCGCCTCGGCCATCAGCGCGAACTCGTCGCGTTCTTCGGGAGCGACCAGATCGAGCAGGGACATCCCGTCGTGGTCCGGACGGCTCGCCGCATCTGCATAAATGTCCCGCAAAAAGGCGGAATGCGAAAAGCGCTCGTTTTCGATATCCCATTCCCAGCTGCCGATCGCCGCGACCCGTTCGGCCTCTTCGATCATCGTTTCGTATTTTTTGCGACCGGTGACTTCTCTGCCGACGAACATTCTGTAACGATTCCCCAGGTGGTCCTCAAGCCGGTTGACGGCAGCTTCGAACCAGAGCGCACGCCCGTCCTTGCGCTTCAGCCGATATTCGCGCATCGCGCCGGCGAGCGGGCATTGCTGCTGGTACAGCACCAGATCCTGCTCGTCGAACAGCAGCTTGTCCTCGCGTCCGATCAGCTCGGACGGGTGGTAGCCTAGCAAGGAGAGCGTAGTCGAGGCCGCTTCTACAATTCGCCCGCTGTCGTCGCATATGTAATGCAGATCGATCGTATTGTCGCCGATGACCTTGTTCAGCTTCACAGTCCAAGCCAGCTGGTTCTCAATCCGCTTCCTGTCCGACGCATCGTAAAATTGCCACAGTACGACCGGTTCGCCGCCGTCCCCGGAAGCGACGCTGCTCGCGGTGACGTCCGCCCAGCGCTCGCTGCCGTCGCCGCCCCGCAGCCTGGCGCTCCGGAGCGGTTCGCCGGCGAACAACGACTCCATGCTGGCGGCAGCATCCCGATTCGGGTCTTCCTCCTCGAATAGCGCCGGCGCGCTGACGGCGAGCAGCTTCTGTTCTTCATATCCCAGCATGCGCTGCAATGCTTCGTTAACGTACAACCAGCGGCCAGAGGCATCCGCGATTCCGATGCCGTGCCGCGACGATTTGATCCATGATTCATACAAGCCCGGCGCGAACTGCGGCGAGTCTGACATCGCAATTATCTCCCTTCGCCTGTTTGCCGATATGTTTCAATTCTATCCTGTTTGTCTATACCCAAAAAGCTTTTTTTCGAATCTTCCTGCAGACGCGAAAGAAGAGACCGCCGGACTCGACAGTCTCCCTGGATGACTTGCATCCTCGCTCGCTATAGCTTGCGATAATCGCTTTTCATGATGTTCATCACCTTGCCGGCCCAGCTCGAGCTGGCGGGACAATATTTTTGGGCGACTTTGTCTACTGTCGTATAGCCTTTGTCCACATATTTATCCGAGAGCAGCTGTCCGAACTTGCGCACCGATTCGCCCTTCGATTTGAAGCTGAACGCTTTGCTGTCGGCGCTCGAGGTCGCGTTCAGACCGAACAAGTTGTTTTTGGTGCGCGACAGGCGGCTTTTGCCGTTGCCGCTCTCGAGCTTCATGACCGCTATCGTGAACAAGGCGTTGATGCCGTACTCCTCCTCGATCTCGAGCACGACGCTCTCGATACCGTGTCCGGCAAGCGCGGTGCCTTTGAACAGCTTGGCGATATGCGCCTCCGTCAGCCCCGAATCGGACGCGACCCGATTGGTCGGCGATGCGGGCTCACTATCCGTATCGGTGCTGCTGTCGGAGCCGGCCGCCGAGCCGTCCTGCGGCAGCGGATCGTCAGGCTTCGCTCCAGGTACGTCGAGCTGGACGGCGCCGTCTTCGGGCTGCGCAGGCGAGAGCGCGGGCGGGCCCCCATCCGGGTCATCCAGCAGCTTGGCATAGCCGCCGTGCACATAGCCGCCGTCCTTGAGCTTCAGCCAGCCGTTGTCCGTCAGACTCAGCACCTCGAGCCGGGTGCCTTGGCTGACTACGCGCTGCACCTTGGACCCGTTGTAGGGGTTCGTGCGGACATTCAGGTAGTAGGCCGTAACTTCGTAAATAGCCGAATCCGGCTTATGTATATCGGCATTGGCACCGCCATCCGCGCCGTCAGCGGCATCGGCATCGGACGCGGGGGCAGTCCCGTCCGCCTGGTCGTCTTCGTCGGGAGACGCAGGATCGGCGCCGTCGCCCGGCTCTGAATCGGGCGTGAACCTGAGCATGCCTTTCTTGATCTCTTCGGGCAGCGATCCGGACCGGAGCACGGACGGCGTATCGGAAACGGGGGATATCGATTCGACCGACGCCTCTGCAGGCGGTTGGGACGAGAGGGAGGACAATTGGGGAGGAAAGGTCGTATCTGAAGGCGGCACAGGGACGTCTGACGGATCGGCGGCGTAAGATGGCGCAGGCGCCGGGGCGGCGACGGCGGCCGGAGCCGACTGCTTCAAGTCGGCGAACGAGGTCAGGCCGAGTGTTGCGAACATAGTGACGACGATTAATAAAACAAGGGGGAACCGCTTCTTATCTCCACGCATAACAGCACCTCTCTTCGATTAGTGAAGGACGAGCGAATCGTGAATATAGGATAGATTGTACAGACGGCTCCCTGAAAAACATGTCAAACTGTAAACGAATATTTGCATTTCCTTTGTCGCCTCGGCGTAGAAAAGCATAAACGCCCCCTTGCATACGGTAATCATTCAACGGATTCCAGCACCATATCCGCTCCGCTGGCGCCACCTGTCGTCTAATGGTGCGAATATTCCTCCGGGAGAAGACCGGTCGCTTCGAAGCCCGAACGCAAAAAAAACGGAACCGCGTCCCTGCCATCTGTCGATGGACATGAATGCGATTCCGTCTTTGTCGGACAACTTTTTTGTGTCAATCCTTGAGCTTGGCGGCGATATCGAGCACGCGTCTGGTCTGCACCTCTATCGCATCGAACACAGAATGATCGAAGACGCCGTGTTCGTCCACCGCCGTACTGGCGCCATACGGATTGCCTCCCGCCTTGAAAATCTCGGGCGCCGTATACCCCGGTGCGACGACGATCGAGCCCCAGTGGTAAAACGTCGTATATAACGCCAACAAAGTGGCCTCCTGACCGCCGTGCGGATTCTGGGCGGAGGTGAACGCGGAGACGACCTTGTTCGCGAGCTTGCCCTTCGCCCACAGTCCGCCGGTCTGATCGATGAACTGCTTGAGCTGCGCGGCTACATTCCCAAACCGCGTCGGCGTGCTGAAGATGATGGCGTCCGCCCAATCGAGATCTTCCGTCTTCGCGACCGGAATCTCCTGCGTCTCCGTGAGATGGGCCTGCCAGGCCGGGTTCGAAGCGATCACCTGCTCCGGCGCCAGCTCCGCGACGCGGGAGAGCCGCACCTCCGCGCCCCATGTGCGGGCGACATGTGCGGCTTTTTCCGCCATCTTGTGGTTCGTGCCGGTCGAGCTGTAATATATGATCGCGAGCTTGATGGTCATTCGGCTGCCTCCAATCGGTCTGTACCTTGCGGAATATCGGATATGCCGACTACGCCGGCGTCCGGTTATCCTTTACCCGCCATACAGACCGCCGAAGCAGCCGTCCGCTCACTCCTCGCCCCGGTCGAGCCAGCTCCGCATCATCGCGAGCAACTGCGCGCTGTTGACCGGCTTGGTGATATAGTCGGAAGCTCCCGCTTCGAGGCACAGCTCCCGGTCGCCCTTCATCGCCTTCGCCGTGAGCGCGATGATCGGCAGCTCCGCGAACGCCGGATTCGTCCGGATCGCGCGGGTCGTGTCGTAGCCGTCCATCACCGGCATCATAATATCCATCAGCACGATGCTGATATCCGGCGTGCGCTCGAGAATATCGATCGCCGCCTGGCCGTTCTCCGCCGGCAGCACCTTCATCTGGTGCCGCTCGAGAATCGTCGTCAGCGCGAAGATGTTGCGGACATCGTCGTCGACGACGAGCACCTTGCGGGATTGGATCGCTTCATCCGACTGATAGATGCGCTCGAGCGCTTCCCGCGATCCTTCCGGCAGCTCGTCCGAGCGCCTGTGCAGGAACAGCGTCGTGTCGTCCATAAGCTGGACGGCGCTGCGCGCTTCTCTGATGATGGACGTCTTGGCGATCTCGTCCCATTCCTCCTGCTCCTCCGGCTGCAGCCTGATCTCGCCGTCGAGGACGATCGGCAGGCGTCTGCCGGTCGACTTCTTCTGAATCTCTCTTAGCAGCTTGGGCATGGGCATGTCCGCGATCTTGCCGTCGAGCACGAGGCAGTCGAACGGCTTGGTGCCGAGCTGGTTGAGCGCCTTGCGCCCCGTATCGACCGCCGAGATCTTGAGCGAGCCGCCGGCCAGCGATTCTACGATCCGATCCCGGCGCTCGGCTTCCTTCACGGCGACGAGCAGCTGACGCCGGTCCTGCGAAGCGAATGCGAACAGGCGCTCCAGCGCGAGATCGAGCTCTTCGTTGGTGACAGGCTTGCACAAGTAATCGAATACGCCCTTGCGCAGCAGCTCGATCCGATCCTCGTCCACCGTGATGATGCATACCGGAATATGGCGGACCGCCATATCGTTTTTCAGATGTTCCAGCACGAGCCATCCGTCCGTATCGCCCAGATGCAGGTCAAGCGTGATCGCGAGCGGGTTGTACTTCTTCGCCAGCTCCAGCGCCTGCAGTCCCCTGGCCGTGATCACGGTCTTGATGCCCTTGCGGGCGAGCGCGTCGCGTACGATCTCGCCGAACTTGAGATCGTCCTCGATGATCAGGAAGACGGGATCGCCCGGCTGAATGTCGTCCCGATCGTCATGCAGCTCCTCTATCGGCTGCTGCGAGGACAGTCTGGTACGCTTCGGCGGCGAGACGTCGATCACCTCGGGCACATGCCGCGTCTTCGGCTCCGGCGGCACGTCCCACGTGTCGACCGGCAGATACAGGTTGAACACGCTGCCGCTGCCCGGCTCGCTGAACAGCGTGATCTCGCCGCCCAGCATGTCCGCGATCTCGCGGGAGATGGCAAGACCGAGTCCGGTGCCGCCGTATACCCGGTTCGTACTGCCGTCCGCCTGCTGGAACGCTTCGAAAATAATCTGCTGCTTGTCCTTCGGAATACCGATGCCGGTATCGCTGACGCTGAAGCAGATGACGGATGCGGCCCGGTTCAGCTTGTCCGCGCCTGCGTTCCAGCCTTCCGTCGCCTTGCGCAGACGCAGCATGATCTCCCCGCGCTCGGTGAACTTGAAGGCGTTGGACAGCAGATTTTTCAAAATCTGCTGCAGCCGCTTCGGATCGGTGACGATCCGCGTCGGCACCTCGGGATCGAGCTTGATCCGGAAGTCCAGCAGCCGCTCGTCCACCATATGGCGGAAGGAACGGTCCAGTCCGTCGATCAGCTCGCGGACGTCCAGCTCGCTGTATTCTGCCGACACGGTCCCCGATTCGATCTTGGACAGGTCGAGAATATCGTTGATCAGATTGAGCAGCTCGTGACCGGAGTCCTGAATCGTCTTGGCGAACTTCACCTGATGCTCGGCCAGGTTGCCGTCCACATTCTCCGCGAGCTGCTCGGCGAGCAGCAGCAGCGAGTTGAGCGGCGTCCTCAGCTCATGCGACATGTTGGCGAGAAACTCGGACTTGTAACGCGACGTCAGCGCGAGCTGCTCCGCCTTCTCTTCGAGGAAGCGGCGCGCGACCTCGACCTCGTTGTTTTTGCTCTCGACCTCGGCCTTCTGGATGACGAGCAGCTTGGCCTTGTCTTCGAGCTCCTCGTTCGTATTCTGCAGCTCGAGCTGCTGCTTCTGCAGCTCCTCGGTGAGCGACTGCGACTGAATGAGCAGCTCCTCCGTGCGCTGATTAGCCTGCATCGTATTGATGACGATCCCGATCGAATCGGTCAACTGGTCGAGCAGCGCGATGTCGATCTCGCTGAACGGCTTGAACGAAGCCAGCTCCAGCACGGCGAGCACCTGCTCCTCGAAAATGATCGGCAGCAGCACGATGTTGAGCGGCGTCGCTTCGCCGAGCGCCGACGAGATGACCACATAGTCGCCGGGCACGTTCGTCAGCAGGATGCGCTGCTTTTCGATCAGGCACTGGCCGACCAGCCCTTCGCCCGCCCTGAACTCGTTGGCCAGATGCTTGCGATTGTGGAAGGCATAGCTGGCGAACAGCTTGAGCACGGATTGTCCGGACAGCACTTCGTTCATATAGAAGACGCCATGCTGCATCGAGACGAGCGGCGCCAGCTCGGACAGGATCATCCGGCATACGGCGTACAGGTCCCGCTGGCCCTGGAGCAGGCGGGAGATCTTGGCGAGATTCGTCTTCAGCCAGTCCTGCTCCGTATTGATCCGCGTCGTCTCCTTGAGATTGCGGATCATCTCGTTGATATTGTCCTTGAGTGTCTCGACCTCGCCGGCGGCGGCGACGTCGATCGTCCGCGACAGGTCGCCGTTGGTGACCGCCGTGGCGACGTTCGTGATCGCGCGCACCTGCGTGGTGAGCGTGCTCGCCATGTAGTTGACGTTGTCGGTCAGATCGCGCCATGTGCCCGCCGCGCCCGGCACGCTCGCCTGACCGCCCAGCTTGCCCTCGGCGCCGACCTCGCGCGACACGGTCGTGACCTGCTCGGCGAAGATCGCGAGCGTATCGGTCATGTTGTTGATCGTCTCCGTGAGCTCGGCGATCTCGCCCTTGGCGTCGACGGTCAGCTTCAGCTTCAGGTTGCCGTTCGCGACCGCCGTCACGACCTTGGCGATGCCGCGCACCTGGTCGGTCAGGTTGGCGGCCATGATGTTAACGTTGTCGGTCAAGTCCTTCCAGATCCCGCCGCCGCCGCGCACCTGCGCCTGTCCGCCCAGCTTGCCGTCCGTGCCGACCTCGCGCGCTACGCGCGTCACTTCGGACGCGAACGAATTGAGCTGATCCACCATCGTATTGATCGTGTTCTTCAGCTCGAGCAGCTCGCCCTTGACGTCGACGGTGATCTTCTTCGACAGGTCGCCGTTCGCGACCGCCGTCGTGACGCCGGCGATGTTGCGCATCTGAATGGTCAGGTTGCTCGCCATGTAGTTTACGGTGTCGGTCAGGTCCTTCCACGTGCCGGAGACGTCCTTGACGTCCGCCTGCACGCCGAGCTTGCCCTCCGTGCCAACCTCGCGGGCGACCCGTGTGACTTCGGACGCGAAGTTGCCGAGCTGGTCCACCATCGTATTCATCGTATTTTTGAGCTCGAGAATCTCGCCCTTGACGTCGACCGTGATCTTCTTGGACAGGTCGCCGCGCGCGACGGCCGTCGTGACGTCCGCGATGTTGCGCACCTGGTCGGTCAGATTGCGGGCCATATTGTTGACGCTCTCCGTGAGATCCTTCCAAGTGCCGCCGACGCCCTTGACCTGGGCTTGTCCGCCCAGCTTGCCGTCCGTACCGACCTCCCGCGCCACGCGCGTAACTTCGGATGCGAACGTCGACAGCTGGTCCACCATCGTATTGATCGTGTTCTTGAGCTCCAGAATCTCGCCTTGAACGTCCGCCGTGATCTTCTTGGACAGGTCGCCGTTCGCGACTGCCGTCGTCACGACGGCGATATTGCGCACCTGGTCGGTCAGATTCGAGGCCATGTCATTAACCGATTCGGTCAAGTCGCGCCATGTGCCGGCGACGCCCTTGACCTGCGCCTGTCCGCCCAGCATCCCTTCGGTGCCGACCTCGCGCGCCACGCGCGTAACTTCGGACGCGAACGTCGACAGCTGGTCCACCATCGTATTGATCGTGTTCTTGAGCTCCAGAATCTCGCCCTTCGCGTTGACGGTGATCTGCTTGGTCAGATCGCCCTTCGCGACCGCCGTCGTGACCTCTGCGATGTTGCGCACCTGGTCGGTGAGCGTGCCGGCCATATAGTTAACGCTGTCGGTCAAGTCCTTCCACGTGCCCGAGACGTCCTTGACGTCCGCCTGGCCGCCGAGGATGCCTTCCGTGGATACTTCGCGCGCCACGCGCGTAACTTCCGAAGCGAAGTTGCCGAGCTGATCCACCATCGTATTGATCGTGCTCTTGAGCTCGAGAATCTCGCCCTTCGCGTCGACCGTAATTTTTTTCGACAGATCGCCCTTCGCGACCGCCGTCGTGACCTCGGCGATATTGCGCACCTGATTGGTCAGATTCGAAGCCATATAGTTAACGCTCTCGGTCAAGTCGCGCCATGTGCCGGCGACGCCGCTGACCTCCGCCTGGCCGCCCAGTATGCCCTCCGTGCCGACCTCACGCGCCATCCGCGTGACTTCGGATGCGAACGTCGACAGCTGGCCGACCATCGTGTTGATCGTTACTTTGAGCTCCAGAATCTCGCCCTGCACGTCCATCGTAATCTGCTTGGACAGGTCGCCGTTCGCGACGGCCGTCGTGACGACGGCGATATTGCGCACCTGATTGGTCAAGTTCGAAGCCATGTAGTTGACGCTCTCGGTCAAGTCGCGCCATGTGCCGGACACGCCCTTGACGTCCGCCTGACCGCCGAGCTTGCCCTCCGTGCCGACCTCGCGCGCTACGCGCGTGACTTCGGACGAGAACATCGACAGCTGATCCACCATCGTATTAATCGTATTCTTGAGCTCGAGAATCTCGCCCTTGGCGTTGACGGTGATCTGCTTGGACAGATCGCCCTTGGCGACCGCGGTCGTGACGGCCGCGATGTTGCGCACCTGATCGGTCAGGTTGCTCGCCATGTTGTTGACGCTCTCCGTCAGATCCTTCCACGTGCCGGATACGCCCTTGACGTCCGCCTGGCCGCCGAGCTTGCCCTCCGTGCCGACCTCGCGCGCCACGCGCGTCACTTCGGACGAGAACATCGACAGCTGGTCCACCATCGTATTGATGTTGGATGCCGTCCGCTGGAATTCGCCGGTCAGTGCCCGTCCTTCGAATTCGAGCTCGACCTTCTGGGACAGATCGCCCTGCGCGACCGCATTGATGACGCGCACCATCGCGCTCGTCGGCTGTGTCAGGTCATCGATCAGGCCGTTCAGCGATTCGACCGTCTGATCCCAGGCGCCGCCCTTGTTGGACGCGGCGAACCTGCGCGACAGATTGCCCTCCTTGCCTACGACGCGGGCGAGCTGCTGAATCTCGTGAACCATCGCCTCCTGCGTGTCCATGATCTCGTTGAACGTATCCGCAATTTTGCCAGCCACACCCGTATAATGATAAGGCATGCGGTAGGCAAAGTTCCCTTTTTTCCAAGCCATCAGCGCATTCAGCAGTTCTCCGCTGTCCGGCATATCTTCGCCGGCCAGCTGCTCCTTGTTCCGATCCGTCATCGTCTACTCATCCCCCATGAAGCTTAAAATAATGAAAAATCATCATTAAAATCTGCTGCGTATTAGCTGTGTCAATCGCTTCAGGGATATCGGTCTTTGTATATATTCGTCAATGCCGGCGTCGGCGTCCGCGCTCGCCGGCCCCTCAGCCGTATCGCCAAGCCGCGAGCATAGCGCCACCGTATAAGGCGGCTCCCTGGCCTCGCGCCAGACGCGCATGCCGCGACCGGGACGTCCCGCGGGAGCGGCAGCGGTCAAATATTCCTCATCCGCAAAGACCAGATCGAAGTCGCCGGCCTGCAGCGCTTCGCGAACCGATTCGGCGTCTGCGGCTGTCTTCGCGCCGAGACCGAGCATGTCCAGCATATGTAGGAGCAGCATGCGATAGATCGGGCAGGGCTCGCCGACCAATATTTTCAGCTGATCGGGCCTGCGCGCCTTTTCCAATCCGTCATAATCGGGCAGCACGGCCAGCTCCTCCGGGCTCAGCGGCTCGGCAGGCTCATCCGGACCGCCGGCCGCCCGGACGGTGAACACGAACATGGCGCCGGGCTCAGACGTAGCTTCGATCCGGATGTCTCCGCCCATCAGCTCGACGAGCGACTTGCTGATCGACAGACCGAGGCCGGTGCCGTCGAACTTGCGATTCATCGAGGTATCGAGCTGCGCGAACGGGTGGAACAGCAGGTTGATCTTGTCCTCCGGAATGCCGATGCCCGTATCCAGTACGGTGAACTCGATGGTGAGCCTGTCCCCGCCGTCCTCCAGCCGGTTGACGAGTATATATACGCCGCCCTCCTTGGTGAACTTCACCGCATTGCCGACGATATTGATCAGCACCTGCCGCAGCCGGTTCTTGTCCCCGACCAGGCTGCTCGGCAGCCGCGGATCGAGCACGACGATCAGCTCGAGCTGCCGCTCGCGCGATGCCGCCGTGAACAGGTCGATCGTCTCCACCAGACACATCCGAATGTCGAAGGGCGCCTCCTCGAGCTCCATCTTGCCGGATTCGATCTTCGAAAAATCGAGTATATGATTGATGACGGACAGCAGCACATTGCCGCTCGTGTGGATGATGCCCACCATGCTGGCATATTCCTCGGGAAGATCCGAAGAGAGCAGCAGATCCGACATGCCGATAATGCCGTTCAGCGGCGTCCGGATCTCATGACTCATCACCGCGAGGAATTCGGACTTCACGCGCAGCGCGATCTCGGCCGTCTCCTTGGCCTGGACGAGCGCGTGGTTCGTCCGCTCGAGCTGCTTGGTCTGCTCCTGCAGCAGTTCGCTCTGCAGCTGCAAGGCTTTGTTCGTCTCGTACATACTTACATATCCGGCAATCTTGGATCTGAAAATATGCGGAGCCAGCGGACGGGTCAAGTAGTCGATGGCGCCCCCTGCGTGGCCGTCAAAGTCGTACTTGCCTTCGTGCGCGTCCTGGGAGACGAATATAATCGGGACGACGCGGGACTTTTCCCTCGCTCTGATCATGGCGGCCGTCTCGAAGCCGTCCATGTCCGGCATGTGAATGTCCATTACGATGACTGCAAATTCCTTTTCGAGCAAATAGCGGAGCGCTTCGATGCCCGAGTACGCCCTCACGCAGTGGTACGGCTCACCGGCGAGGATCGCTTCGATCGCCATCAGATTTTCCGGGCGATCGTCTACGAGCAAGATATGGGCGGCCTCTTCCATTCCGCTCCTCCTTGATGGATCATTTAGAATTTTGAGCAAAATGATAAGGCCGATTCAAAATAGACCTGACACGTTTATATACCCACGCATTTTTTGTCTGAAACACCCGAACGACCTCCCTTTAAAAATATTTTTATGATGCGTAAATTCGGAGTGTGGGGAGCAAATTTATCGCAATTAGTTTACATAATATTAGTTACGTTTGTTTGGGGGAACCATACTTTTGTATAGCTGCTATCAGGCATCTCTTTTTCATTGATGCCGCTCTTATCGAGCAAATATTCGTTAAATGCAGCCAAATCAGCGCATTTATCCGAATTCGAGCAACACCTGCCGATTAGCATTTATTTACTCCCGCTGCCCCTTGTAGGCTATAATTAGTTGTATTTTGCATTTATCTTGCGTTTGGCCTGCCTCTCCTCTGCCTTATTCAGGCTTGCATAATCGACAAAAAAACCACGCAGCGATAACCTGCGCGGCCATGTATTTCTTGTGCTATTGCGTCAATTCGACATCCTGCGGAAGCGCGTGCGCGATCTCGGCGCGCAGCGCCGCATCCGTGTGCAGCGAAGGCTCCAGCACGACGATCGTGCCGCTGTCCTCGCGGGTACGAATCAACCGTCCGCAGCCCTGGCGGAAGCGCAGCAGCATATAAGGAAGATCGACGTCCCGGTACGGGTCGTCCGACTCTTTGCGCCGTGCGTCGAATACGGGATCGTGGGGCGGATAGGGCAGCGCCCAGATGACGACCGCAGACAGCGACGGCCCCGGAATGTCCAGTCCCTCCCATAGCGTGACTGCGCACAGGACGCTGTCGATCTCGCGCTGGAACTCGGAGATGAGCACGGTAATCTCGCGGTCGCCTTCGAACAGAATCCGGCGCTTGCTCTCGCCGCCGCGCCTCGCCAGCTCGGCCTTGAACGAGGCGAGCGCCTCTCTGTCCGGGAACAGAATCAATGTACCGCCTTCCGCATGCTCTATCGCAGCCAGCGCATTTTCCGTTTTCCAGCCGATATCCGTCCTGTCGTCCTGGGAGCGCGTCGGGACGCGCACCGTCATCCGCTCCGGATATTCGTAGGGAGACGGCACGCTGAACGACATATAGTCGCCGACGCCCAGACCGTCCGCGATATACGCGAACGATTCGCCTGACGACAGTGTGGCCGACGAGAACACGATCGGCATCGGCTTCGAGAATACTTTCTCACCGAGCACCTCACGCACGGTTCGCGGCATAATAACGAGCGTCAGCCCCGCGAGGCCGTCTATCGCCCAGCAGATCGGCGGCTTCGGACTCGCGAAGAGGCCCAGCGCCGTCCGCATCATCTCCAGATGCTCCTCGACGATCCGCAGCTGATAGCCGTCCAGATTGAACAGCTCGCTCTCGAACACGAGGTCTTCCTCGATCCGCTCCAGTACGCGATCCAGCGTCCCGACCTCTCTGAGCAGCGCCGCGTCGACCGCGATCTCCATGCGATCCGAGCCCGGCACGGGCCGGCTGCGCTTGGACAGCGCGTCGAACAGACGCTCGCTGCGCTCGATGGCCAGATCGATCTGCACGGCCAGCGATTCGCGAATCTCGTTTTTCAGCAGCCGCGTGACCAGCTCCTCGAACGCCGCATGCTTCAGCCTGTAGGTGAGCGCCTTCTGTGCCGCCGACTCCAGCAGATGGCCCTCGTCGAACACGACCGAGCTGTGCTCCGGCAGCAGGGGCAGCTGACCCTCGCGCTTGCGGCTCTCGTAGGTCCACACATGCTCCATATAAAAGTCGTGCGAGCAAATAACGATATCCGCCGCCTGCCGGTAATGCTCGCGCGACAGCGTCATGCCGCAGCGATGGCGCTTGTCGCACACGAAGCAATCGCGGAAGCTGTCCCAGCCGATGCGCGCCCACTGCGCGTCGTCCAGATCCGGATATTCCCGCCGGTCCCCGTATGCATGAAAGGACTGCAGCGCTTCCGACTTGCTCACAAAGGCCGGCAGACTGTCGTAAATATTTTTATAAATGTCCGCATCCGCATAGCCGAGCCGGGCATCGTCCAGCTTTTGCAGACAAAGATAACGGTCCTGGGACTTGCCCAGACGCGCGTCGACCGCAAGGTCGAGATGCTTGGCCAACTTGGCGAGGTCTCCCTCCGGCTTGGCGAGCTGCTCGATGAGCGATTCGTCCGCACAGGCGATGACCGCCGGCTTGCCCGTATAGCGCGCATAGCAGACCGCGTACAGCAAATAGACGAGCGTCTTGCCCGTACCGACCCCCGCCTCCGCGAAGATCGTTTTTTTGTCCGCATACGCTCGTTCGACCTGATAGGCCATGTAGATCTGTTCGTCCCTGACCTCGAATCCGGCTTCGGGCAAAATATCGTAAAAGACGTCGGCCACCCATTCGCCCACCTGCTGAACGAACGGCCTGCCGCTCACAACTTCAAAAGGATAACGCTTGCTCAAGCTATGCTGCCTCCAACCTGAAAATGTCGCGCCCTCTCTGATAGAAAGCTTCGTGACATTATGTCACGATCCCGGCGGAAATGCAAAAAAGGCGCATAACGCCCCGTATCGCAGATGACGTGCGATACGCAGGCAGCTATACGCCCATCATGCGCTTGTAGTCGTCCCCGAGCTCTCCGGCTGCACAGAACGAGACATGGACTGCGCGCTCCGCTCCCGTATTCACGATATCCAGACCGCCTCTGTCCGTCCGGATGCAGCAGCCGGCCAGCGCCTCCTCCGCGCCTCGCCGCACCAGCAGATCGATGCCGAGCATGAAGCTGCCAATATGAGGGACGAGCTCGCGCCGGTCCGTCCGCCACTCATACCGTTCGCGTATGCTCGAAGCCTCCCCGGCTCGCATACCGGCCGCACGGCTCAGATCGATCGCGTCGATCGAGAGCGCCAAGCGCGAGTTTTCGCCGAATCCGATCTCTAGCTGCGAAGTATCGAGCTCCAGCACGACCGGCGCGCAGCCGCACCAGCGCTCCGCTCCGATATCCCAGGCGCAATAGGCGTTGCATATCCGCATGCCGAGCAGCGGCTCGAGCGCGTCCGCCTCGGCCGCAATCAGCGCGTCGCACGAAGCGTAGCCGCGAGGCGCATAACCGGGCCAGGTGAAGCCCATGCCGATCCCTCCATCCTATCCGAACCAGTGCGCAATATAGATCATGACGAGCAGTCCGCCAATGAATGAAAAGGTTGACGGCCGCTCGTAGCCGTGCCCGTGACTCTCTGGAATAAGCTCCTTGTAAGCGATGAACAGCATCGCGCCCGCCGCGAAGGCAAGACCGATCCCGATCAGGGACTGCACATAGCTTGCCGTGAAGTAACCGACGACGGCCGAGACGACCTCCATCAGACCCGTCAGCGCGACGAGACCGAGCAGCTTCAGCTTGCCAACCCTGGACCGCAGCAGGAATACCGCCAGCACCAGACCCTCCGGCATGTTCTGTGCGCCGATCGCCACCGCCACCATCGTACCCAGTCCCTCGCTAGCGCTCGCATAGCTGAAGCCCGTGCTCAGTCCTTCAGGTATATTATGAATAAATAGCGCCACCAATACGAGCAGCGTCTTGCTGTCGAACCCGCTGATGCGCGATCCGCTCTCCACGTCCACATGCGGGATATTTTTCTCGATCAAATCAAGTGTGACGATGCCGATGAGCAGCCCGAGCGTCATCAGCACGATGCTCGATTCGTTCAGCGATTGCGGGATCAGCCCGAACATCGAAGCCGATACCATGATGCCGGCCGTGAACGCCACGAGCACATCCTTCCACATCTCCGACAGCTTCTTGATGAACAGAATCGGCACGGCGCCGAGCACCGTGGCCATCGCGGATATGAAGCTGCCGATCAGCGCGGTTTCCAACAGAGCAACCCCTTTCTTTTCGGTAAGGCATGTTCTGGGCACGATTTGCTTCTATCATATGTATGAATCGCGCGGAAATTGAATAAGCATATTTATTTTAAAGCTCGCACGCTTATCTATTCAACAAGGATCGGCGAACGGCCGCTCAACATATTGCAAGTCATGCCGCATATGCATGGTTTTCCGAGAAAAACATGAGAAAATCAAAAAAAGAGCCGCGTCCCTTCCGGAAGCGGCCCTTCTTATAAAAACTTAATTATAGCTTCCGAAGCTCATCCGAAGTCCATTAACCCTCCACCAACGTCAACCGCGCCTGCCCCTCCTGCCGGCGCGCGATCTCCAGCTTGCGGATGCGGTTGCGGTCCTTGTCGCGGATGATGAACGCGAGGTTCTCGTCCTCATAAATCCATGGTACGTTCTTCGGCAGGTCGGGCTGCATCGCGAACAGCCAGCCGCCGATCGTGTTGACCTCGTCGCTCGGCAGCTCGACCTCGAACAGGCGGTTGACCTCGTCGACGAGCGTCTTGCCGTCCACGACGTACTTGTCCGCGCCGATCTCCTCGATCGGCTGGATCTCGTCGCCGTCGAATTCGTCGCGAATCTCGCCGACAATCTCCTCGAGGATGTCCTCGATCGTGACGAGACCGGCAGTGCCGCCGTATTCGTCGTGCAGCAGAGCGATATGCTTGCGCTCCTTCTGCATGCGGATGAGCAGATCCTTGACGGGTATCGCGTCCGGCACGGACAGCACAGGCTGCAGCAGCGCGCCGAAGTCGAAGTCCGGGTTGTTGTCGTAGCTCAAGAAAAATTGCTTCGTATTCACAAAGCCGATAATGTCGTCCTTGCTCTCGCCGGCGACCATGAAGCGCGTATATTGCTCCTGCTTGATCGTCGCCAGATTATCGGCGAGCGACTTGCTACGATGCAGACATACCATATCGGTTCGCGGGATCATGATGTCCCTGGCGAGCAGGCGATCGAACTGGAAGATGCGGTTCACGTAGCCGTACTCGTCCTCGTTGATCTTGCCGCTCTCATAGCTCTCCGACAGGATGAGACGGATCTCTTCCTCGGAGTGGGCTTCCTCGTGCTCGCTCGCAGGCTTCATGCCGAACAGGCGGATGAGTGCGTTGGCCGAACCGTTAAGCGCCCAGATGAACGGATACATGACCTTGTGGAACCATACGATAATCGGCGCGACGAACAGCGAGATGGCCTCTGCCTTCTGAATGGCCAGCGTCTTGGGCGCGAGCTCGCCGAGCACGACATGCAAGTACGTGATGAGCGAGAAAGCGATGATGAACGACAGCACATGGGCCACGCTGTCTCCGATATGAAGCGAATGGAATGCCGGCCCAAGCAGCGCTTCGACCGTCGGCTCGCCCAGCCAGCCAAGGCCCAGCGCCGTGATCGTGATGCCGAGCTGACACGCCGACAGGTAGCCGTCCAGATTGGCGATGACGCGCTGCACGGCGACGGCGTTTTTCCTTTTCTCCATAACGAGTTGGTCTACGCGGCTGGAACGTATGCGTATAATGGCAAATTCGGTAGCGACGAAGAAGGCTGTCAGCAGAATGAGCAACGCAACCCACACCAGATTAAGTCCTAGCATGCGCGATCACCCCCATTGACGATTAAATCGCGGATGATGGCGGCATGTCCATGTCCTCTAAATCTCGGCTGCAAGCTGCGTAAATCAGATTCTGTATCCACGTACGATAGTCTCCTCCTGCTCCCCATAAAATTGTCTTGAATTAATCTTCCTCGGTAATACGCATGCGAAGCGATTATAGATTCAAAAAAATTGTTTTTAACCTATACCCGTCTGCGCAAAACTTCAAACAGTTCATTCGTCGGAGATTGACAAGGCAGATGCGGCTTGCTAAGATTCCAATACATATTATACCTACATATTTAATATGAATAATAAGGAGAATTGCCATGAAACTGAATTCGGCCCGTCCAAAACATGTTCGCCACCTGCTGCTGCTCGCGCTCGCCCTGTCGGCCGCCGCCGGCACCTCGCACGCCTTTGCCGCCCCGGCAACCACCGCCGCCTCGGTCACTCCTGCTGCGTCCGCCGCTATAGTCGGATCGGCAGACGCGGGCCATGCGCCGCGCGAAGTATCTGCTGCAGAATACGCAATCTTCCTCAAGGAAAAGTATGCAATCGACCTCCCTGCGGCCGTGAGCAAAGGCGCCTACCTGGCTGCCGTCGCCGATGCGCTGTCCGCGCGCCCGGACGATCAGCCGCATGCCTTTGCCGATATGAAGCCCGGCGATGCCTACTACGCGGACGCGGCGGCGCTCCAGGCGCTCGGCGTCATCACAAGCAGCACGGTCGGCGCGGACAAGCTGCTGTCCGCGGTCGGCGCCGTCCAGCTCGCGGTCAAGGCTGCCGGCCTGCAGGAGCTCGCCTATACGTATCCGGCCGCCAAGACCGAAGCCGCCCTCGCCAAGGTCAAGCTGAAGCCGGCCGGCCTCGGCACAGCGGGCGCCGCGCAGGAGCTGGCCGCCGCCATCGACACCGGCCTGCTCCCGCCGTCCTATTACGGCGAGATCAAGCTGGGCGGCAAGGCGTCGCGTGAGCTGGCGTTGACACTCATCGGCCAGACGCTGTCCGTCCGCGGACAGTACAAGCATTACGTCGGCTATACGTCCGACGCGGATATTTACGCCAAGGTCCAGGACGCTTTCGCGCAGTCGGACATCATCCAGTCGCCAGAGCTTCAGGCTGTCGTCGATAAGGCGCTCGAGCGCGACATCGTCACTGGCTACAATCTGAAGGACAGCCGCTTCGAGGCCAACTTCGTCGACGCGCTCTCGCTCGTATACGGCCACTCCGATCTGAGACACGGGCTCCAGCTGATCGGTCTGCTGCGCAGCGAAGGCATCGACGCCAAGGTTCAGTTCGAGCCCAAGACATCCGCCTTCATCTATCTGAAGGAATGGGGCGAGCCGGGCGTCTCCGATCTCTATACGGTCAAGCAGATCGCGAACGGCAATTATATCGAATATGCCAAGGAATACGATCTGGCGTTCGAGTTCGCGAGCGTCGGCGACAAGGCGCGCTTCGACGGCATCGTCCAAGCCTATGCCAAGAAAAACGAAGAAAATCAAACCGGCCTGCTGTACGGCTCTTGGTGGCAGCCGCTCTACTACTCCCAGACGGAGCTGCCGGGATACAAGATCATCGCGAACAACAAGATCGCGCGCGGCCATTATTATGCGCAGTCGTTCTCGCTCTCAAGCGAATCCGCCAAAGTCGCGCAGGGCTTCCGCGAGATCGATCCGAGCGTCGTCGTCGACAGCTACGAGTTTTGGACGGACGTGCCGTTCTACAACTACCTGAACGGAGAATCCAAGTAGAGCGATTATCAAAGTCAGTCCAGGTCTGATCGCTATCCCGCGAAATCCCGCGAAGCCGCCGAGAGGCGGCTTTTCGTCATGATTGCACCACATTGATCCGAACACGAAATTACGGGTAGTATATGTTAGAACAGTCTATGCGGCAACAGGCGCCACGGAGGTATAACGCTATGGAAGTTTTTGAAATCATTTTATTTTTGCTCGCCATCATCGCGTTGTCCAACGTGCTGAATCGGCTCCTGCCCGTCGTACCGCTTCCGCTCGTACAGATCGCCTTGGGGATGGCCGTAGCGGGATTGCCCCTCGGTCATCACTTGACGCTGAACCCCGAGCTTTTTTTCGTGCTTTTCATCGCGCCGCTGCTGTTCAACGACGGACAGCGTACCCCCCGCGACGAGCTGTGGGAGCTGCGGGGGCCGATCCTGCTCATGGCGCTCGGTCTCGTATTCGCTACTACGGTTGGTGTCGGCTACATCATTCATGCGATGATCCCGAGCATTCCGCTGCCTGCCGCATTCGGCTTGGCGGCCATCCTGTCTCCGACCGACGCCGTCGCCGTCACCTCGATGGCAGGCAGAGCCGCGCTGCCAAAGCGGATCATGCGGCTGCTGGAGGGGGAGGCGCTGATGAACGACGCCTCCGGCCTTGTCGCATTCAAGTTCGCGATCGCGGCTGCCGTTACCGGATCTTTCTCTCTCGTGCATGCGACGGGCAGCTTCATCCTCATCTCGATCGGCGGCCTGCTGTGCGGCGCCTTGGTCGCTGCGCTCCTCATCCGTCTGCGCCTGCTGCTTAGACGCTGGGGCATGGAGGACGTCACCGTACATATGCTCATCCTGATCCTGACGCCATTCGTTATTTTTCTCGTCGCGGAGGAGCTGGGCCTGTCGGGCATTCTCGCCGTCGTCGCCGGCGGCGTCGTTCATGCCATCGAGAAGGATCGCATGGAATCGCGAATGGTGAAGCTGCAGATCGTATCCGCAAGCACATGGTCCGTCATTTTATACGTGCTTAACGGGCTGGTCTTTCTGCTGCTTGGCCTGCAGGTGCCCGAAGTCGTCAATGTCATTTTCTTCGAAAATCCGATCAACAACGGTATCGTCATCGGCTATATCGCCGTCATTTTCTTGTCGCTGATCGCCCTCCGCTTTCTGTGGGTGTATCTGTTCTGGGAAAACCGCTTCTCGCGCAACAACGGCCGTTCGATGAAGGAGGGCCTTGGCGCATCGGCGCTGACCTCGCTGTCCGGCGTACGGGGCGCCGTGACGCTGGCGGGCGCATTCTCGATCCCGCTCGTACTGAACAATGGCGATCCGTTCCCGCAGCGTGACCTGATCTTGTTCCTCGCCGCCGGCGTCATTCTGATCAGTCTCATCGTAGCCAGCGTCGCCCTCCCCATCCTCACCCGCAATCAGGCGCAGATGCCGTCGGACGAAGAAGAGAAGCTCAACGCAGCCCGGATCGCGACGATCAAGGCGGCGCTGCGATTCATCAGCGAGTCGATCACCGAGGATAACCGCAACGCCTCGCATGCGGTCATCGCGCAGTACGAGGCCAGAATGAGACGGCTGTCGCTTCATGAGGAGGAGGAGACCGGAGGCATCGAGCTGGCGCTCGAGGAGACCCGGGCGAGGCTGGTCGGCCTGGCGGCGGAACGCAAAGAAATCGCCAGCCTGTTCGCGGCCGGCGAGATTCCGGATTATGTGGCGAATCGGTTCAACGATTCGTTCTCCGCGCTCGAAGAAGCGCTGTCGCGGCGGTCGAAGATGCGCGCGCTGCTGTTGACCAGAGGGCTGCGCCAGCTCAGCGCACTCATCTTCAAGCCCAGGGAGCAGGAGCCCCGCCTGGACAAGAGCATCATCCGCAAGACGAAGCTCAAGACATCCCAGGCCGCCATCGCCGCGATCCGCGCCCAGATCGTCAAGGAAAATCGCAAGGCCTCGCTCAACGTCATCGCGCAATATCGCGAGTTCATCCGGGCCATCTCCCGCAAGGACGCCGATCCCGAGGACGATCTGCTCCAGCGCAAGCAGCGCCAGGAGATCCAGCTGCGGGCGTACCAGATCGAACGCGACGAGATCCAGGCGCTCTACGAGCGCGGAGAGATCCGGCGCGATATGGCCAACACGCTGCGCAAAACGATCAGCTACGCAGAGGCGACCATCCTGGAGACGGAGCTGGCTTAGCCGCAGCAGATCTCCTCAGCCGTCGCAGCGCTCGGAAGCGCGGTTTTTGTCGCGTCTGCGCCTCAGCCGCACGACGGCAAAAACAGCCGCAGGCGCCAGCAGCGCCAGGCAAGCCCAGGCGGCAATCCGGCTGCCCGAGGAATTCGCGGGCTGCCCGCCGGCCGCCGCCTTTTCGTTGTCCGAGCCGGATTTCGTGAAGGACGATATGGCGACTTCCTTCTTGACGGCTGAGAGCCGGCCCGCCTCGTAGCGCAGACCTGCGCTCGAGAGCGTCACCGCGCCGTCTCCGGCGATCTCAACCTGCGGCTGCTCCCCCTTCGAATAGACGCCCCAGATCGGCGCCGACGCGACCCAGCCGCTCGCCGCCCCCATCTCGTCCGCCGGCCGCTCATATTGCTCGCCGTCCGCGAACAGAAGCTTGACGGCGAAGTTCGCGAAGCCGTAATCGAGCATCGCCTTCATGTCCGCATAGGCTTTTTCCTTGGAGCCGGCCTTCAGCACGACGCCGATCAGCGACATGCCGTCGCGCTCGGCCGATCCCACCAGCGTATTGCCCGCCGCGATCGTATATCCGTTTTTAATGCCCGTCGCGCCCGGATAGTCGGTCAGCAGCCGATTGTGATTTTGCAGCGTGGACGTCCACTCGAGCCCCGCCCACGGCATCGTGCGCGTCGCTACGATGCGGCGGAACGTATCGTTGTTCATCGCGTACCGCGCCAGCTTCGCCATGTCGTAGGCGGTCGTGTAGTGATCCGGGTCCGGCAGGCCGGATGGATTGACGAAGTGCGTATCGTCAGCGCCGATATCCCCGCTCATAAATTCATTCATCCGCTCCGCGAACTTTTCCTTTGTCCCGTCGATATGCTCTGCGATCGCGGTCGCCGCGTCGTTGCCGGAGTTGAGCATCATGCCGTACAGCAGCTTCTCCATCGTCACCTGCTCGCCCTCGGCCAGATAGACGCGCGTGCCCTCCTCGCCCCTGGCCGTCTTGGACACCGTGACGATGTCGTCAGGCGACGCGTGCTCGATCGCGAGGATCGCAGTGGCGATCTTCGTGATGCTGGCCGGATAGAGGCGCTCGTCGCCGTTCTTGACGAAGATCGCTTCGCCCGTGCGCTGCTCGATGAGGATCGCCGCTTCGCTCTCCACTGCAGGCGGCTGCACGCTCTCGGCCGATGCCCATCCGGATCCTACGGTCATACCGATCACTATCGCGAATACTCGGGCGCCAGCCCGAAGCAGGGCGCGCTGTCCCATGCGTCAGCCTCCGTTTGGCCTCAATGTAACGACGAATCCTCGTCCAGCCGCCGCTTACTTGTGCTTGACATGCGCATGCGTCACCTGGAAGATCTGTTCGATATGATCGTCGTCGAGCGAATAATAGACGGTCTTGCCTGCCTTGCGGCGCTTCACCATCCGCACGTCCCGCAAATAGCGGAGCTGATGCGAGACGGCGGATTGCCCCATCTCGAGCAGCACGGACAGATCGTGAACGCATAGCTCGCCGAGCAGGAGCGCATTGATGATGCGCACCCGCGTCGGATCGCCCAGCGCCTTGAACCAGTCCGCCATCTCGCGAACTTCGCCGGCATCCAGCATCGAGGCGCGCACGGCGCTCAGGTCCGCTTCCGTGCCTTTGCAGCTATCGTCGCACAGCAGCGTCGTTTTATCCATATGCGCTCGCCCCTTCGAATTATTTCCTGCGTCTCTTGTATATCGAGATCACGATCAGTGCGGTAATGACGAGCCCGATGCCAAAAACGATGGTGGCGCCAAGCGAGAATCCGACCGGGGCCGCCTCCTGCGTCTGCTCCTCAATGATCTTCCTTGCGCCCGATGGCCATTCAATCGTGCCGTTCACATGCTTCCTCTCCTCTGGTCCGCGCTTCTACACATGACAAGACGCCCGCTTCGGCAATCGAAGGGGCGCCGTCCGGCATGCCGCCGAATCAATCGAGACCATGCTCCTCGCGGATGCGGTACAGACCCTGAATGAGCAGGTCCGCCGGATCGCGGTTCAGCAAATAATGCGCCATTAAAAAATGAAGCGGCATCGCGCATACGTTGTTGCCCTCTGTAATCGAAGGAAAGCCGGCTTCGACGACCGGACCATGCTCCTCGTGAAGCTCAAGGTCCGCGTGCACCGGCTCCGGCGCGAACTCTTCGCGCACGGAATTCACGCAATGCGGCACGATGATCTTGTCGATGAGCGCCTTCGCCTCCTCCTCGGATTGCGGCGGCATCGGCAGCAGCCTGCTCTCCGGAGACTTCATCAAGTCCACGTAGAACGAGGACAGCCACAGCGACGGGTCTTGCTTCTGCTGGAAGCCGGCGATCATCTCTCTGAGGAAAAATCCGCTGACATATGACTTGCCTTCGGGCGACTTGACCATATACGTGAAAATAGGGCCGTACACCTCGTGATTCATGACCTGTCCTTCGACCTGCTGCTCGCCGAATTCCATCTTAAGCGCCTGCAGGCCGTTCCAATGGACAGCTGCGATCAGCTCCTGGGCTTTCTCGCTGTCCGTCTTGTCCGCGCCATCCGTCTGCGCCCCCGGTTGCTGCTGCTTTTGTTGCGTATCGTTGTCGGTTGTCATCTTCTTCATCTCCTTGCCATGCTACCATGATAGCATCCCGAGCCCCGAAGTGAAAGCGCTCTTCGTCAGAAATTGCGATATACGTAAGGATCGTCCGGCTTGTCGATGCGTTCCCAGCTCTTCACCCTGAGCACGGGAATCATCTGCTTGAATGGCTGGTAGTATTCGCGGGTGAGCTTGCCGCTGACGCGCACCCAGTCGTCGTCCGCGAGCTGTGTGCCGGTCGGCATCTGCACGAGCATCCCGAACACGCCCGAATCCGCGACGCAGTGAATGAAGCCGAAGCGGAACAGAAAGTAGGACGAAGGATTGACCTCCTCCCCCTTGTACGCGAAGCCTTCGATCGATACGGTCTTGTCCATAAAATCGTCCGTATAATTGTAAAGCACTTCCATGCCCTTCAGGTAGTTCGAATCGTTCAGCGCGACGGTCGATTGTCCGGCAAAGTCCGCCATATCCTTCTGTTTGACCTTGTCGTAGTTCTCGGCGCTGTAAAATACGCTCGTATCCGGCTTCAGAAATTGATGGTAGCCTGCGTCCTTGCGGCGCTGGTCCAGCTCGGGGAAGGAGAAGCCCTTCGCCTTCACAAAGCTCGAATCGAGCGTCGCCACAGGCAGGAAGATCCCCGTAAAAATCGGAACGGCCAGCACGAGATAGGTAAGGCCGCGCCGCCATCTGGAGCCTCCGCCGTGATGGTGGCCGAAATGATCGTGGCCTTGAGTGTGGTCATGGTCGTGAGCGTGATCATGAGCGTGAGCGTGGTCGTGATTGTGATCGGCATGATCGCAGTCGTGTCCGTGTGCGTGCTCCTCTTCCGCCCTTTCCTCCTCGGCCTTCCTTTCCGCGCTGTACACTTTGATGAATTGGTACAGGCTCAGCAGCCCGAGCAGCACGATCGCGCTGACGGACAGATAGGCGTACTTCATATTGATGTATTTGTTCAGATCGCCCGTACGGTGCAGCAGCAGGAACATAAAGGCGAGACCGAACAATATCGCGAATCGTATCATCCGAACAACCTCCCCACAATCAGCGAGCCGACAAGCGTGAATCCGGCCACGAGCGCGATCAGCGTGACGACGAACCGCGTGCGGAAGGCGCCGAGCAGCATGAGCGTGTTTTTGATATCGATCATCGGCCCGAACACCATGAAGGCGGACAGCGAGCCGACCGTGAAGCTGCTGCGGAACGAGGATGCGATGAAGGCGTCCGCCTCCGAACATACCGACATGACGAATGCGAGCACAAGCATGACGAGCGAAGCCTTGAGCGGATCGCTGCCCAGCTCCAGCAGATACGACGTCGGGATGTAGGTCTGCATGGCCGCCGCCAGCAAGGCGCCGATGACGAGGTACTTGCCGACGTCGAAAAATTCGTCAATGCCGTGCGCGATGACCGACGACAGCCGGGCGCCGGCCGACGGCTTCGGCGGCAGCGCCGGGGCGAGGCCCGGCTCGAGCGCGGCGGCGACGGGAGCGGAAGGCGCGTGCGCCTCCGCCCCGGCCTGCCTCAGCTGCGGACCTCTAAAAATAAGCGCGACGGCGAGCGATACGCAGAAGGCGACCGCGATCGCAAGGCCTGCGCGGATGCCGACCATGCGCCAATCGTTGCCGAACGCGATGAACGTGGCGAACAGCACGATCGGATTGACGATCGGACCGGACAGCATGAAGGCGACGCCCGCGTTGAGCGGCATGCCCTTCATGACGAGCCGCCGCGTGATGGGCACGATCCCGCATTCGCAGGAAGGAAACAGCAGCCCGATGCCGCAGCCGAAGCATGTTCGCAGCAGCATATTGCGGGGCATGATCCGGGCGATCCACGCTTCGGTCACGAACGTCTGGATGACGCCGGACACCAGCACGCCGATCAGGACGAACGGTATCGCCTCCATGATCATGCTGATGAAGATTGTGTTCAATTGTAAAAACGAGGTCAAGCGGATCACTTCCAAAATAGAGGATAAACCTACTCTATTTATTATGGATATTATCCGCAAAATAGCAAACGCCAATCAGCGCCGCCGCCTCGCGTCTCCCCCCCGCGAGCTTCCAGTTGCCAAGCGTGCGCGGCACATTTAAAATATTTAATTTACGCGCATATTGCATTGTCTTTATATCGAAAGGAACGTGCCCTGCTTGAATTCGCTCACGCAAAAGCCGCCGGTCGCTCCGGCCATTCCCCTGCTCGTCGGCATGATCGCCATCTCGTTCGCGCCGATTCTCGTCCGTTATTCGGACGCCCCCGTCTCCGTACAGGGCATGTGGCGCATGCTGTTCACGCTCGTCCTCATGCTGCCCTTCGCCGGAGGCGCCAACTTGCGCGCCTTGAAGTCCGTCAGACCGGCCGATTGGCTGCTCTTGCTCGCAGCCGGCTTTTTTCTGGCGCTGCATTTCCTGCTGTGGATGGCGTCGCTCAGCTATACTTCCATCGCCAGCTCTACGCTCATTTTGTCGCTGGAGCCGGTGTTCGTCATGATCGGCGCTTATTTTCTGTTCAAGGACCGCCTCGGCCGCAAGGCGATGATCGGCCTGATCGCAGCGCTGGCGGGGATCGCGATCGTCGGAGCGGGAGACTCCGGCCTGTCCGGAGATGCGATGACCGGCGATCTGCTCTCCTTGCTCGGCACGCTGGCGGTCGCGGTCAACATGCTGCTCGCCAAACGGATTCTGGCGCGCGTCCCCTCTTTTGTATACAGTCTGGTCGTATTCGCGGTGACCGCGTTATGCTTTTATTTATACAATGCAGCCGCAGGCTACCGCATGACGGACTACCCGCAGCGCGAATGGCTCGTCTTCGTACTGCTGGCCGTCGTACCGACCGTGTTCGGGCATCTGATCTTCAACTGGCTGCTGCGCTATATCAAGCCGGCGACGATCTCGATGTCCGTGCTGGCGGAGCCCGTCGGCGCGAGCATCCTCGGCCTGCTCCTGTTCGGCGAAGCGATCGGCGTCTGGCAGCTCGTCGGCGGCGCGTTCGTCATCGCCGGGCTGACGCTCTATATGCGCGCCGAGGCCGACAACTACGACCGTCCGGCCGAGGCTCGCGGGCACGCTGCCGCCGGCCCGAGCGGCAGCTGATGCACCCGCTGCGCCGTTCGGCAAAAAGGAAGGCTCGCCCGAGCCTTCCTTTTTGCCTTCTATATAATGAAGCGATGCGATGCCGCCAAGCGCACCCCGCCTCGCCTAGTCCGCCCGGATGCGGGGGAATTCGCCGATCCGCAGCTTGGCGCCCCCGTACGGGACGAGCACGAGCTCCTCGGCGGCCTGCCCAGCGACGTCCGGGTTCAGCGGCGGCGAGTCGGCGTTGTTGCCGGCCATCCGCCAGTTGCGCACGAGCTTGCCGCGCGTCCGCAGACGAACCGGGGACGCAGCGGCCAGGAACGGCTGCGGCGGAATATCCGCCGTCTCGCAGACGAACCCCGCGTCTTCGATCAGACCGTAGCGCCAGGCGGTCGTCGGGTACAGCTCCCAGTCGGAGAAGCGCTCCCGTCTGATATGCGGCAGCCAATTCTCGCCTACCGGCAGCGCGTACACGAGCGGGCCGCGTTCGACGCTCGCCGCATACAGATGCCGCGACACCGTACGGACCTCCATCAGCAGGCCGAGCATGAGCTCGTCGCCGTCCGACCAATCGCGCTCGACGGTCGCATAGCCGTTGTCGGCCGCCAGCTCCACCGCTGCGCCGTTCACCGTGAGCGACGGCGTCGCGCACCAGCCCGGTATTCGCAGCCGGAGCTTGAAGCGCTCGGACTGCGGCAGCTGCAGCGCGATCCGGACGGACTCGCGGAACGGGTAGCCGCCGCTCACCTCGAGCTTCGCCTCGGTGCCCGCCGAACCGACGACGGCGCGGACGACGCAGGGCACGTAGCTGACCGCCGCCAGCCCGCCCTCGCGGTCGGACATCCAGGCATGCGATACAAGCTTGGGCCAGCCCTGATGCATGTTCGCGGTGCAGC
This sequence comes from Cohnella sp. 56, assembly GCF_037963805.1. Lineage (NCBI taxonomy): Bacteria > Bacillati > Bacillota > Bacilli > Caryophanales > Paenibacillaceae > Cohnella > Cohnella sp. 56. Next base: position 51,833 of record NZ_JAZDQE010000011.1, read on the forward strand.
AGCCGAAGTTCGGCTCCAGGCCGAACAGGTTCGCTTCTTCGTTGTTGCTCCAGTCCCGCTTGGCGACGTTGCACATGATCTGGTTCACCTGCTGGTCGTATTGATGGCTCGTCCAGTCGGCCGATATCGCCGCCGGCAGCGCGTTGAAGGCGACCTGCTCCAGGATGTCCCCGAATCGGCCGTCGCCGAACACGCGCGTCAGCTGCTCGAGCGTATACATATATTCGACGACCGCGCACAGCTCGACGCCCTGGGAAGGATGCGTGCCGGACAGCCATTCGTCCCCCGAGAACATCCCGTGCGCCTGCCCGTGGTAGGTCATGAGACTGTCGATGCCCTTTAGTGCAGCCGCCTTCAGACGCTCTCCGTCTCCCGTCAGCTCGCTGAGCAGCGCCGGCGTCTTGATGCCCATCGCCACGTTGACGACATGCGTCCGGTGATCCCAATGCTCGACCTTGCGCCAGAACGGGAAGTCCGCGAGCAGCCCGGTCCAATCCGTCGTCTGCGCTGCGACGATCTCCGACAGCTCCGGCAGGAACGCGTCCCCCGTGCGGGCATAAGTCCAGTGAATCGCCAGCATCAGCTCGGCGCCGCGCGGGACGGCCCAGTCCTTGAGCGGATGCGCCTCGATGCGGCAGCGCACGTAATGCAGGAATCGGCTCATGAACGGCACGACGCGGGCGTCGCCGGTCGCCTCCGCGTACTGCATCAGCACCTTCAGCATGATCATGTAATGCCACCAGTCCTGATTTTTGTCGACATCCTGATTCACCGTCTCGATGCGCGCCGGTCCGAACGATCCGTCCGCCCGCTGGCTGGCCAGCGACCACTCGATCCAGCGCTGCGCCTTGGCGATCAGCCGCTCATCCTGCAGCAAAAAGGCGAGCGGGACGAGTCCGTCCAGATAATACGGCCCCCGCTCCCAGCTCTCTCCGTCGCCTCCGATCCAGCCGTTGTCGGGCCCGACATCCTTCCAATGCTCCTCCAGATGCCCGGTGAGGCCGTCCGCCTGCAGCCGGAGCTGATCGCGAATCCAGCCTTCAGGGACAATATGGCCCAGTTGCAGCGGCTCGAACGCCGCTTCGTGCAATATGCGATTCGTCATCGGTATGCGCTCCTCTATCGCGTGTTTACCGGAACTATAGCATGCCGGGACAGCGCGCCGACAGAGCGAATCGCAATCTCGATTTGTCCGATCTGAACCTTCCGGAAGCTCGCTGCCTTTGTTATAGTAACAAGTGAATGACAATCGTTGTCCGAAAACAAACCGGAATTCGCGGAAGAACGAGAGGTTGACTCATGAACGGCATACGCTTCGTCTCCCCGCCCATGCCGCATTATATCGTCGGCGGCGAGGATACCTATCGGCCGGGCGGCTCGCATCCGGCTAGAACGAATATCGGCGTATTCGACCTGCTCGTCGTCACAAGAGGCTGCCTCTGCATCGCCGAGGAGGAGGAACGGTATGCGGTGTCGCCAGGCCGGTATTTGCTGCTGCGGCCCGATCGCGCGCATCGTTCGTACCAGGCTTGCGATGCGGAGACGCACTTTTACTGGCTCCATCTGCATACCGAAGGCTCGTGGCAGACTTCGGCCGAGCTGGAGGCGGACCCGCAGCGGCCCGCGGACGATCCGTATGTCCGCCTGCATCAATTTGCCTTCGTCCTGCCGCAGTACGGCACGGTCGTTCGGACCGAGGCGCTGCATGACTTGCTGCGGCAGCTGACGCTGTGGGAGGCCGAGCCGTATTCGGCCGCCCGCCTCAAGCAGCAGGCTTCGTTCCAGCAAATGCTGCTGCTGCTGGCCGAGGATACGGCGGATCGCCATCCCGCCCCGCCGAGCTTCGCCGTCGCGGAGCGGGCGGCCGCCTACTTGCAGCAGCGATACCGGGAGACGATCTCCTACGAGGCGATGGCCGAAGCGCTGCACTTTCACCCGAATTACGTGGCGCGCTGCATGAAGCGCGTATACGGCTGCACGCCGCTCGAGTACTTGATCCGGTATCGGCTCGAGCAGGCCAAGCACCGGCTGGCCTATACCGACGAGCCGATCGGAGAGATCGCGGCGGACGCCGGGTTCGGCTCGTTCGCCTACTTCGTGAAGCGGTTCGTCAAGCAGGTCGGCTGCCGGCCTCGCGACTACCGGCTCCGCTACCGCAGCCGCGAACGGCGCTAGACGCGCGCCTAATGCCCCATCGTCAGCACCGGGTCCGGTCGTTCGTCGCCGGCGGCGCCTTCCTGCTGCCGCTTCGGTCTGCGCAGCAGGAGCGTCAGCGCGACGCCCGCGGTCACGATGCACGCGGACAGGAAAAACGTGTCGCCGTAGCCAGCGACGACGGCGGCGAGCGGGGGCGCTCCCGCCTCCGTCTCCGCCGCACCCGCACCGGCGGCATGCGAAGCGATCTGCGACGTCAGATAACCCGTCAGGCCCGCGACCGCGAACGAGACGACGACCTGCTGCGCGGCCGTCGTCAGCGGGGTGACGCGACTCACCAGATGACGCGGCGCCGTGTTCAGCACATGCGTATTGAGCGGCATCATCGAGAAGCCCATGCCGAGGCCGATCGCGCAGATGCACAGGATGATCGTCCATAGCGGCGTATCCACCGTAATGCCGGACAAGACGAACAGGGAGACGGAGATGACGGAGAGGCCGGCAAAAGCGAGCGGACGCGCGCCGATCCGGTCGAACAGGCGCCCGCTGATCGGCATGGCGATGCCCGCGCACAGCGCCTGCGGCATCAGAATCCAGCCGGTCTCAAGCGCGGAATAGCGCATGACGCCCTGCAAGTACAGCGGCACGATCAGCATCGCGCCGAACAGCGCGAGCTGCACGATCCAGGTCAGGACAATGCTGCGCGTGAAGTCGGACGACCTGAACACCTTCAGCTCCAAGAGTGGCTGCTTCTGCCCCAGCTCCACGAAGATGAAGACGATGAGCGCGACGCCGCCGACGGCAAGACCCGTGATCGTCGAAGCGGAGGACCAGCTGGTGCCGCCTTCGCTGACGCCGTAGGCGAGCATGGCGAAGGCGATCGGCGCGAGACACATGCCGACGACGTCCAGATGCGGCGCCGTATGGCGTTCGGTTGTCGGCAAATACTTGTACCCGAGGATCAGGGCGAGGATGCCGATCGGCAGATTGATGATGAAGATCCAGTGCCAGCTGACCGAGTCGACCAGCCAGCCGGAGAGCACCGGACCGAATGCCGGCGCCATCAGCATCGGGATGCCGAGCACGCCCATGATCGACCCGCGCCGCTCCGGAGGCGCGAGCTTGAACACCATCGCCATCCCGATCGGGGCCACCATGCCGCCGCCCAGGCCCTGGATGACGCGATAGATGATCAGCTGCTCCGGCGTCTGCGCGATGCCGCACAGCATGGAGCCGATCGTGAACAAGGCGATCGTGATCAGGAAGATTCGCTTGGCACCGAATTTGTCGGTCATCCAGCCTGCCAGCGGGATAACTGCCGACAGCGCCAGCGTATAGCCGGTGACGGTCCATTGGATCGTCTTCAGATCGGTGCCGAAGTAGCTGACGAGCTTCGGAATTGCGTTGTTGACGACGGTGCTGTCGAGAATGACCATAATCATGCCGACGATGATCGCCAGCAGCGGCGGCAAAATCGCTTTTAGCGAGAACGTCTCGCCGCCTGCGGACGTCTGCTTGGTTCGGGTAGAAGCTGTCATAAGTTCCCGCTTTCCGCTCAGTGAGCAATGTAATATAAGTTATCGATGGTCGGTTATCTGGCCAATTCGTACAAATCCGCAGGTAACGTCTGCAAAAACGGCGACCAGACGCCTGCCGTATACAGATGCAGCCGGTGCATGGCCCGCGTGCACGCCGTATAGAGCAGTTTGCGCTCGGCTTCCCGGCCGTAAGAATCTGGCGAGGCGTCGTAGATGAGCACCGCATCGAATTCGATGCCTTTGGCAAGATAGACGGGAATGACCATCACGCCCTTCTCAAAGGCAGCCGTCTCCTTCGTAATCAGCTGCCCTTCGCCCCCCTTCCCGACCAACGACGCGCAGGCCGCCCTGCTCTCGGCCGCTGTCTTGGTGACGACGGCGATGGATGCGAAGCCTTCCGCCTTCAGCGAGGCGATGTCCGCCAGCATTTGCGCATCGCGCGTCTGCACGCCGTCCGATTCGTTCAGACGGGGCTTGACGCCGAATCGGTCGAACGGCACGATCTCCTCCCCGCCGGGCAGCAGCGCCCGCGTGAACATGACAATCTCGCTCGTCGAGCGATAGCTGCGCAGCAGGCGGACGAGGCGCGTATCGGCAGCGCCGTACAGCGAGATCAGCGGTGAATCCGCCGCATCCAGGCTCGTGGCCTGCATGAAGATCGCTTGCCCGAAGTCCCCGAGCACCGTCATCCGGGCGCGCGGGAACAGCTTTTTCAAATACGCATATTGAAATGCCGAATAGTCCTGGCCTTCGTCGACGAATACATGCCTGACCTCCTTGTTCGTGCGGGCGCCTGAGATCAGTTCTTTGACGAACAAATACGGCGCCGCATCCTCGCAGAGCTGTTCGCTGCGGCCCAGCTTCTCTTTCGTTTGCCTGCAAATTTCGGCCCACAGCGGGGGTACGGCGCTTTCCTTCGTTTTCTCCCGGTACGCGGCATCATCGCCGTCGAACAACTGGCCATAGAGGGCGTCGATGTCGACAAACAAACAATTTCTTACGCCCTTTCTTAACGGCCTGAAGCTCTCCTTCACAATTGTGCGGAGGATCAGCTCCTCCTCCCGCCGGGCGAAGTCAACGTCGCCTTCATCGCCGCGGCGCCGGTTCGTCATATGCTCGCGCGTCTTCGCGTAGAGCTCGGACAGGTCCAGCAGCTCCCGCTCCGTATGCAGCTGCCCGAAAACTTCGGCATACTGGTCATTGTCCAAATAATTTAATTCCTCCTGCACCCAGGGCGCATGCCGTTCCTGCCGTTCGAGCGAAGCCAGCTCCTCCAGCAGCCAATCCTGCAGCAGCGCGACACGCCCGGCTAACGGCAGGGAGCTGTCGAATTCGTACAGCTTGGCGCTCATGCGCTCCGCTTCAATCAACACGCGGTCCCGGTACCGGATGTCTTTAAACCGCATGCCATTTTGACCGAGCCAGGCCCCGTAATTTTGCAGAGCTTTCAAATAAGCTTCGGACGTTTTGTACGCTATTCCTTGCAGGCGCGCTTCATATCCCGGCTCTCTCTGCGCTGTCAGCGTGTACTCGATCTGATCGAACGGATCCTCGGGCCGCAGTGCGGAGCCTAGCCAATAGTCCACATATTCCTGGAACGTCGTCTGCTGCATATTTTCTTCGCCCAGCTCCGGAAGGACGGTGGAGATGTAGCTGCTAAACATCGAGTTAGGCGAGAAAAGCACAATCTGGTCCGCCCTGATCGTCTGGCGATGCTTGTAAAGCAAATAGGCCACCCGCTGCAAAGCTGCGGACGTTTTTCCGCTGCCGGCCGCTCCTTGCACGATGAGCATCCGGCTCGTGTCGTCGCGGATGATGGCGTTCTGCTCCTTTTGAATGGTCGCCACGATGCTCTTCATCTGCGAGTCCGCGTCCTTGCCGAGCACCTCCTGGAGCAATTCGTCTCCGATCGTGTCGCTCGCGTCGAACATATTGCGGATTTGCCCGTCCTGAATCTGAAACTGCCGCTTGAGCGACATCGTCCCCTCGATCCGTCCTCCCGGCGTATCATAGGAGGCCCGGCCCGGCGGATAGTCGTAGTAAAGGCTCGCGATCGGAGAACGCCAATCGTAAATCAGAAAGTTCAGCCCGTCTTCGTCGACGAAGGAAGACACTCCGATATAAATCCGCTCGCCTGCGTTCAAGCCGTCCTCCTCGAAGTCGACGCGCCCGAAATAAGGTGACGGCAGCAGCCGCTTGATGCCGTTCCACTGTCGCACCAGCCGGCTATGTCCGCGCTCTCGCTCGGCCAGCAACGCGGATTGCTGCTGGACCGCATAAAAGCTGTCTTCAAAATCGTCGGTCGTACTCGTGTTGATCGTCAGCTCTTCCCAGAACCGCTTGCGGAGATCAGCGGCTTGATCGCGAAGCCCGGTAACCTCCGGCTCCAGCTTTGCCGCTCTCGCTTGCAGCTTGCTTCTGACCTCGACCAGTCTCTCCTGCTCCTGAAGCCAATCCTTCGCTTCCATCTCTCTTGAACACACTCCTTTTTCCGTCGTTTGGGTTAAAAAGAGTATTGACAAATCAAAGCAGAGGATGTAAGATTAAAGTGGGAATAAAGTGAATATGCTCCTTTCTTTAAAACGTCAATGGCGCTATTGAGTATATCATGGCGTTATTTTGCTTTCAATTATTTTTTTGTGATAAAAAAGAGGGACGCCCCTATGTTGGCGTCCCTCTTTGAATTGCCGCCTGCTCAGCTAACCGCTGTCCCCGTACACCTCGAAGCCGTGGCCGCGCTTCTTCTTGGCCTTGTACATCGCATGATCGGCCGTCCTGAGCAGCGACGAGACATCCTGCCCATGCGCCGGATACAGACTGATGCCCAGGCTCCCCCCGATCGCGATGCGAATGGTGTCGATGTCCAGCTCGTCCTCAACCGCGCGGAGCAAGGCGCGCGCAGCGTCGATCGTACATGCGCGGTCTCCCATGATCAGCGCCACGAACTCATCCCCGCCCAGGCGGAAGACGCAATCGATCTCCCGCAGCGCCTCCTTCATCCGGCGCCCCGACTCAATCAGCACACCATCGCCGACCTCATGGCCCCACGTATCGTTCACCTGCTTGAACCGATCGAGATCGATCAGAATGACGCCGAATACTGCAGAATTTTCATCCTTTGCCCGAATCAGCTCCTCCGTCCGACGCTGGAACGACAGGCGGTTCGGCAGCCCGGTCAATAGATCGTGATGCGCCATATGTCTGATGAGCAGCTCTTCCTGCTTTTTTTGCGTGATGTCTCTTACGACAGCCATGACGATCGTTTCATCGCCGTGACGGATGCTGTCCGTATCTATGAGCACGTTTTTGGTCGCGCCGGTGAACGTGCGGATGGCATACTCGAAGTCGATGACACGATTGTTGCTGAAGCCGGAGCGGAACGTATCCAAAAAGTAGGGCTGTCTCGTTTCCGGGATAAACTGGATATAATTTTGTCCGACCAACGTTCTGGACGAATCCCAGTCCAGCAGCTTGTACGCTTGCGGGTTCGCTTCAAGTATGTTGGCTTTTTCATCGAAGAGCAGAATGGCAGACTGGGAGATCTGGAACAGTTTTTTGTATTTCAATTGCTCGGTAGGCAGAAAATCGTATCGGACCATAAGCAGATGAATATAGATCGTAAAGATCAGCACGGAAAGCTCGCTGATGGAATCCGGTATGAACACGATCGGCCTTAAAGCCTTAATGAGCACGGCGAACAATATAAAAGTCGTCATATAAGCGAAAATGCCGTGGTACAGCAATTTGAAGCGTTTTTGCCGATGGTCGTTCCCGGCTCTTTTGATCCCCAGCCAAGCAATCGTTAACGTTGAGCAGGACATGAGCAGCAGCAAACCGAGCAGTCCGTAAAATGAAAGCGCGGGAATCTCTTGCCGCCAAATGCCGTGCACCTCCGTACGCCTGAACAGCCGCTCCCCGTCGCCGCTTAGCAATAAAGCGGCGTAAATCGCCAACGGAACATAGCAGAGAATGCTGGCCTTATGTACATATTTGTAGGCAACGCCGCTGATGCGAATAAAGAAATGCAGGCTCAGGCTCCCGCACAAAAAGGTAAAAAAATAGCTTCCGTACAACGCGATCGGGATCGTATAGGCGGGCGGCAACTGGGACTTTAAAAACTCCGATACGAAAAGAAGCGCGATGCATCCTGTCAAAATCGCGGCCAGCAAGTAATCAAGCTTGCGTGCATTGCGGCGAAACAGATCGACCGACACGCAGCCCGCATAAAAAGCGGGAATTAAAAAAAGGAAAAAGGGAACCAGAGATTGCGCCATGACGATCGCCTCTTCGCTGACAAATCTTTCATTTGAACCATTCGTAATCATAACGTGACGAAGTTCAAATGGAAAGCGTATTCGCAAAAAAAGCGATGCCGTTCACGTTGACCGTTCCTCCCGGATGCTCCGTGTCCGGTAGGCTCTCGGCCTTACGCCCATATATTTATAAAATTGCTCCGCAAAATGGTTGTAGTTCTGATAGCCCACATCGAGCGCGGCCTCCGTCGCATGCCTCCCCTGATGCTCCATGAGCAGCGCCGCATGCCGGATTCGCATGCGATTGACATGCTCGATAATTGTAAAGCCGGTCTCCTGCTTGAATAAATGCGCCAGCCGCGACGCGGACAGGCCGGCTACTTCGGCCAGCCGCTCCAGGCGGATGTGCTCTCGCATCGAGCGGGATAAATACTGAAGCACATCTTCGATGCGGGCATCCAGCTTTTTTTGCCGGCTCCGCGCCATCAGCAGCACAATCTCCCGCAGTCCGTTCAGGCACAAGTGCTGCCATAGTCCTTGCTGCTCGCGGGAATCCTGCAAAATGGCCGCAAACGCCCGCTCGACCCGCTCCCTCGCAGGACCGTCCGTCACCGATTGAACGAGTACTTCCTCCCGGGGCAAATAATCGATCTCGGGCATTCCCTGAAAGTGAACCCAATAAAAATCCCATCGCTGTCCGGCCACCGTACCGTATTCGTGCGGTACCCCGGCGCGAAGCAGGCCCACCTGTCCCGCCTCGCATATTTTAATCCCTTCAGGCGTGCGGAAGTACCCCTTCCCGGCTATCGTGTATACGATCAGCCAATCCTTCATGCCTGCGGGACGTTTGAAAAAATACGTGTCGTCCTGATCGTAGCGGTCGCCGAAGACCGGGTTAAAAACCGATTCGGAATATGTCTCAGACGGTTTGGGCGTTGCCATACTTCCCTCCTGCCGTTGTCGTGGCGTAGCAAGATTCCGTTAGTATTCAGCAGCAAACTTACTTCCTTCAAGTTACGAAAGGCTGTATCTTTTTGTCAAGGACATTATCCGACGAAAGGAAGAATGACGATGAACGCAGCGCCGCGATATTTGACCGAAGATCAGCTTCGGCAATTCCGAACCGAGGGCTATGTGATCGTAAGCGGACTGTTCGATAAAGAGCAGCTCGAGGAGATCGACCGAACGTTCGAAGCCATCGGCAACACCTTCGTACCGGGCCACTTCGAGCCGAGCGACGATGCGCAGGATCCGCTGAAGCGGTATCCGAGAGTGATGCATCCGCACAGATTCAACGACACCGCCAAAAAGTATATGCTCCACCGGCCGGTGATGGATGTATTGTCCGACCTGTACGGCGAGGAAGCGCTGGCGGCGCAAAGCATGTTCTACTACAAGCCGCCGGGTTCGCGCGGGCAGGCGCTGCACCAGGACAATTTTTATTTGCAGGTAGAGCCGGGCAATTGCATTGCCGCCTGGACCGCAATCGATGCGGCGGACGAAGAAAACGGCGGCCTGCTGGTCGTCCCGAAAACGAGCGATTATGAGCTTGTATGCCCCGAACTGGCCGATTCGAAGGAATCGTTCACGATGCATTACGTGAAGCCGCCAAAAGAGGAAAAGGTCGTGCCTGCGGTCATGAACAGAGGCGACGTGCTCTTCTTCAACGGCAATCTCATTCACGGCTCTTACCGCAACAAAACGAAGGACCGGTTCCGCCGCGCCTTCATCTGCCACTACGCCAACGCTTCAGCAACTAAAATCGCGGAGTTTTATCGCCCCCTGTACCGGCAGGACGGCACGGCCATCGATCTGGAGATTAATTCGGACGGCGGCCCGTGCGGCATCGAGTTCGATACGGCCTATCCTCATTAACAGACCCTTTGCCGTCCGCAAGCCCGAATCGGGTAAACGGGCGGCCTTTTTTTGTTCATAGGCCGTGTCGGAATATTTTCCTGATGACCAGACACGCTGACTCTTGAATTAGCTTTGTCCCCTTTGATATGATGGAAGCAAAAAATGAGTGATCACTCACTCAGATGGAGCTGAGCTATGACAAATGCACAAGGAACGCGCTTCGGCGGATACTCTGCTGACACTGCCGATATCGCAGACACCGCCGCTAAGCCGACTGGAAGCGCCGCGATCGAATTAAGCGAGGTCGCGCGGAGCTTCGACGACCGCGCCGTGCTGCGGAGCATCTCGCTGGTCATCGGCAGGGGCGAGCTGTTCGGCTTGCTCGGACCGTCGGGCTCGGGCAAGACGACGCTCATCAAGCTGATCGCGGGCATCGACGCCTCGCCGGACGGGCAGATTCGGGTGCTCGGCGAACGGGTGCCCTCCCTTCGCCTGTTGTCCCACATCGGCTACATGGCGCAGGCGGACGCGCTGTACGGCGAGCTGACCGCAAGCGAGAACCTGCAGTTTTTCGGCGCCATGTTCGGCCTGTCCGGAGAGCGGCTCTCCGGACGAATCGCGTCCTCGCTGTCGACTGTGGGCCTCACGGCGGACGCGGGGAAGCTCGTCTCGCATTTCTCGGGCGGCATGAAGCGGCGGCTGTCGCTGGCCGTGGCGCTGCTGCACGAGCCCGAACTGCTCATCCTCGACGAGCCGACAGTCGGCATCGACCCGGTGCTGCGCGTATCCATATGGGAATCGCTCGCGGCGCTGCGCGACCGGGGCACGACGATCTTGCTCACGACGCATGTGATGGACGAGGCCGACCGCTGCGACCGGATCGGACTCATCCGGGACGGCCTGCTGACTGCCGTCGGCAGCCCGGAAGAGTTGAAGACCGCCGCCGGCGCTGCCACGATCGAGGAAGCTTTCATCCGGCTGGGAGGTGGCGAGGCATGAGAATTCGCGCGCTCACCGTCCGCATTTTCCGGCAGTTTATTCGTGACAAGCGTACGCTCGCACTGTTGTTCGCCGCGCCGCTGTTCATCCTGACGCTCGTCTACTTTGTCTTCGGAGGCGGCGGCACCGTCCCGAAGATCGGCGCGGTCGGCTTGCCCGAATCGCTCGTACAGAGCCTGTCCGTATCGAAGGCGGACATCGTTCCCTATGAATCGGCCGACGAAGCGCGCCGGGCTCTCGATCGCCGCGAGCTCGACGCGGTGCTGTCGCTGTCCGCCGGCAAGCCCGCCCTGCTGCTCGAGGGCAGCGATCCTTCGCGCAGCCGGGCAGTGCTGCTGGCCTTCGCCGCCATCCGCGGACCGGCAGCCGAGTCGCAGGTACAGCCCGAAGTTACGTATCTCCACGGCAAGGCGGGCATGTCCTCCTTCGATTCGTTCGGACCGGTCATGATCGGCTTCTTCTCCTTCTTTTTCGTTTTCCTGCTCGCCGGGGTCGCTTTTTTGCGGGAGCGCACGACGGGTACAATGGAGCGTCTGATGGCGACGCCGATTCGCCGATACGAGATCGTGCTCGGCTATTTGAGCGGCTTCGGCCTGTTCGCGATCGTCCAAGCCGCGCTGATCGCCGTGTTCGCCGTCTATGTGCTCGGCATGTACATGACCGGCTCGATCTGGCTCATCCTGCTCATCAACCTGCTGCTGACGCTCACCGCGCTCACTCTCGGCACGCTGCTGTCCGCTTTCGCAAGCTCGGAATTTCAGATCATTCAGTTCGTGCCGCTCGTCATCGTTCCCCAGGCTTTCTTCTCCGGCCTCTTCCCGCTCGACGGCATGTCGCCGTGGCTTCATAAGCTGACCTATCTGATGCCGCTCTACTACGGCGGGGACGCGTTGAGAGACATCATGATCCGCGGCGCAGGCTTCGGCGGCATCGCCGTCGACGTCGCCGTCCTGCTCGGACTGTCGCTGCTGTTCGCCATGCTGAACGTCGTCGCGCTGAAGAAGCAGCGCGCGATTTAACGATGCTCAGCGGCTTATGGTACGATGAATGCAGCAGGCGCGGACGCGGCCACGCGTCCCCGCTTCAGTAAACCGAAGGAGCACTGCAGATGAACGCCGATAACGAAGCGATGGAACCATGGATGGAGGAGCTGCTGCGCGAGGGCGCCTTGGGTGAAGGGCAGACGATCAAGACGGAGAAGCAAGCGCGCATTCTCGCGGCGGCGATCGAGGTGTTCGCGGCCAAAGGCTATGCGGGCTCTTCTACGAGCGAGATCGCGCAGCGGGCGGGCGTTGCCGAGGGGACGATTTTCAGACATTACCGGACCAAAAAGGATCTGCTCGTCTCGATCGTCACGCCCGCGATGATGCGCATGATGGCGCCGTTCGTCATCCGCGGCTTCGGCAGCGTGCTCGACGGCGAGCACGACAGCTTCGAGCAGTTCGTCCGCCGCATGATCGACAACCGGATCGAGTTCGTGAACCGCAACAAGCGGTTGTTCCGCATCGTCGTCCAGGAGCTTCCTTTCCACCCGGAGATGCGGGAGCAGTTCAAGACGATTATTCTGTCCCAGGTGATGGCGCGCGTGACGGTCCTCGTCGAGAAGTTCCGCGAGCAAGGCAAGATCGCCGCGCTCCCCGCCCCGACAGTCGCGCGCCTCATCGCCTCGACGCTCATCGGCTACGTGCTCATGCGTTTGACGATGGCGGACGATCCGGCATGGGACGACGCGGCCGAGCGCGAAGCGACCGTCTCGTTTCTGGTGAAGGGGCTCTCCCCCGCCTGAATTTCGCCGCTGCGTTTGGCGGAGGCTCATTTAGGGGTATAAGATGAAGTTGCGGCGCTCTCACACTATTCGATGAAGGCGGGGATATCAATGATCGTCACTTTTTTGGGACATGCCTGCGTGAAGCTGGAACAGGACGGGCATTCGCTCATCATAGATCCGTTCCTGAGCGGCAACTCGCTGGCAGCCGCCGCGGCGTCCGAAGTTGAAGCCGAACATATCCTGCTGACGCACGGACACGGCGACCATGTCGGCGACACCGTCGCCATCGCGAAGCGCACGGGCGCCCAGGTCGTCGGCACTCCCGAGCTGGCCACGTTCCTCGGCTGGCAGGGCGTCGAGAATACGGTCGGCATGAACATCGGAGGCACCTACGATCTGGGCTACGCCAAGGTGAAGATGATCCAGGCGTTCCACAGCTCCGGCTATACGCTGGACGACGAGCAGCGGATCGTCTATCTCGGGATGCCGACCGGGCTCATTATTACCTGGGGCGGTCTCACAATCTTGCATGCAGGAGATACCGGGCTGTTCGGCGATATGAAAATGATCGGGGAGCGACATGACATCGACCTCGCCTTCCTCCCCATCGGCGACCACTTCACGATGGGACCGGACGACGCTCTGACGGCGGCCGAGTGGTACAAAGCCAAGCAGGTCGTGCCCGTCCACTACGACACCTTCCCGCCGATCCGCCAGAATCCCGCGGCCTATGTGTCGGCGCTCGAGCAGAAAGGCATCAAGGGCACCGTGCTGAAGCCGGGACAACGGCTCGAGCTGTGACACCGCCTGCACCAGCACACCGCACCGCGAACCGCACAAACTTGTGCGGTTTTTTGCCATGCTGACGTGGCTTGCGAGGTCGCTTCGCGCCGAACCCTCGCCGGCTGCGCCGCTTCATACCACAAAAAGAGGCCTGGCCGCGAGCGGTTTCCCGCTTCGGGTCCAAGCCTCTTTTACGCGAGTGACGTCATTACGCGTAAAACAAATAGTAGACGGCGATACCGATCCCGATGCCCCAGAGCGCGCCCGCGAACACTTCGATCGGACGATGGCCGAGCAGCTCCTTCAGCTCCTTGACCGGGTGCAGCTCGCCGTGCAGGTCGGGCATCTTGCGCAGGAACCGGTTGAGCACCGATGCCTGCAATCCCGCATGCCGGCGGACGCCAGCGGCATCAAACATAATGATCAAGCCTACGACGGCCGCCACGGCGAACAGCGGCGAATCGAGCCCTTCGTCGATGCCGATGGCAGTCGACAGACCCGCCATCGCGGCGGAATGCGAGCTTGGCATGCCGCCGGTGCTAAAGGCCATGCCGGTCTTCCAGGAACGCCTGCCGATAAACTGGATCGGCACCTTGACAGCCTGCGCCGACAGAATGGAGACGATCGCGGCGATGAGCGGAAAGTTGGCGAATAAGGACATGACGGCGGTCTCCCTTCTCTCCAGTGAGCGGCTCACCGATCGTTCGGAGGCCTGCCTTCGAGAACTATTATAGCTTATTACACCTGAGAGGGGCATCCGATTCGCCGACCGTCAGCGCGACTTCGATTTTATCTTTTTGACGAGCGCGGGCAGATGCTTCATCGTGCGCAGCATGTCTCCTTTGCACATCGGGCACTTCTGCTCCTCGCTAGCGAATTCGTCGCGCACCCATGCCTTGCAATCGGGGCTTTTGCATTTCCAAATCTTAGTAAGTATAAGTTTGCTGCCTTCGTCTTGCGATGCCAATCTCGATGCCTTCCTTTCACATTCCGTTTAGAGTCAACTGACCTACTATAGGCTGTCCGGACGGCGGAGTCAAGTATGCGAGCCTGCACCGGTGTCCGGGTCTGAAGTCGTGATACCTGAGTCCCTGTCAGCAGCTGCATCGGGATCACTGCTTGAAGCCGCGACGCCTAGCGCCGCACCGGAGCCGAACTGGCTCTCGAACATCCGGTAGTACGCGCCCCGACGCGCCATCAGCTCCTCGTGCGTTCCCCGCTCGGCGATGCCGCCCTCCATGATGACGAGGATCTGGTCGGCCCCCCGGATCGTATTGAGCCGGTGCGCAATGACGAAGCTGGTCCGCCCCTTCATGACCGTCAGCAGCGCCTCCTGAATCTGGAGCTCCGTGCGCGTATCGATGCTGCTCGTCGCCTCGTCCAGGATGAGAATCGACGGCTGCGCGAGCATCACGCGCGCGATGGCGAGCAGCTGCTTCTGGCCCTGGCTCAGGCTGCCGCCGTTCTCGGTGAGCTGCGTGTCGTAGCGTTTGGGCAGCCGCCTGATGAAGCTGTCCGCGCCGACCAGTCGCGCCGCCTCGATCATCGCTTCCTCGCTGGCGTCCGGATTGCCGTATTTGATGTTGTCCCGGATCGTCCCGGAAAACAAATACGTATCCTGAAGCACGACGCCGAACGCGCTTCGCAGGCTGCCCCGCTCGTAGTCGCGGATGTCGCGCCCGGCAATCCGGATCGTCCCTTCCGTCACGTCATAGAACCGGTTCAGCAGCTGCACGATCGTCGTCTTGCCCGCGCCCGTAGGACCGACAAGGGCGACGCTCGTGCCCGCCTCGGCCTCGAAGCTGACGTCTCTTAATATCGGACGCACCGGATCGTAGCCGAACGATACATTCTCGAAGACGACATCCATCGCGCCTGCGGACAGTCGCGCCGCTCCGGTCCGGTCAGGCTCCTCTTCCGCCTCGTCCAGCACCTCGAACACCCGCTCGGCGCCGGCGACGCCCGATTGCAGCACGTTGTACACGTTTGCGATATCGTTGAGCGGCCGCGCGAACTGCCGGGAATAGCTCAGGAAGCTCGCGATGACGCCGACCGTGATATGCCCCTTCACCGCCAGCACGCTGCCGACGACGGCAACCGTCGCGAAGCCGATGTTGTTGATGACGCTGAGCAGCGGCATCAGCAGGCCAGACCATATTTGCGCCTGAATGCCGATCTCGCTCAGATTCCGGTTGACGGCGTCGAACTCCGCGACCGTACGTCGTTCTCTACCGAATGCCTTGACGAGCGAGAGGCCGGTGACGCTCTCCTCGATCTGTCCGTTCAGCCTGCCGAGATAGGCTTGCTGGGCCTTGAACAGCTTGCCGGTCCTGCGTGTCACGACGCGCGCCAGCAAATAGACGAGCGGCACGGTCACGAGTCCGGCGAGCGTCAGCAGCGGGCTGAGCACGATCATCATGATGAGCGAGCCAATGATGGCCACGCCGCCGGCCATGAGCTGCACGACGGTCTGCGACAGGCTCGTGCTGACGTTGTCGATGTCGTTGGACAGTCGGCTCATAATCTCGCCATGCCTGCGCGTATCGAAATAGGAGAGCGGCAGCCCGTGCAGCTTGCCGAACAGCGCACTGCGCAGCTGGCGCACGGCCCGCTGTGAGACGCCGGCCATGAGCCAGCTCTGTACGAAGCTGAGCGAAGCGTCCATCGCATAGGCGACGGCCAACAGGAAAATGAGCGTGCGCAGCGCGCCGAACCGGACTTGTCCCGCGCCGTCCATCGCATCGATGGCCAGGCCGATCAGGTACGGCCCGAGCAGCGCGGCGCCAGCGCCGGCCAGCGTGAATGCGAATACGATCGCGAGCCACCGGCGCTCCGCCCGCAGGTAAGTCAGCAGGCGGCGCACCGTCGCGCCGAACGCTTTGGGCTTCTGGACGGGCCCGCGCCCGCGGGGGCCCGCGCCGCCCGGCCCGCGCACGGCAACGGCCGGCTCTGCGCCCTGACGCGAGCCGCGCGAATCAGATGCCTGAGACATGGGGAATCGCCTCCTCTCCGAACTGCGAGCGACAGATGTCGCGGTATACTGCGCAGCCGCGCAGCAGCTCTTCGTGCGTACCGAGTCCGACCAGCTCGCCGTCGTCCAGTACGGCGATCCGGTCCGCATCGATGACCGAGGAGATGCGCTGCGCGATGAGCAGACAGGTCAGCTTCCCGCCATAAGCTTTGAGCGCAGCCTTGACCTTGCCCTCCGTGACCGCGTCCAGCGCGCTCGTGCAGTCGTCGAGGATCAGAATGCGCGGACGCCGGACAAGCGCGCGGGCGATGGACAGCCGCTGCTTCTGGCCGCCGGACAGGTTCACTCCGCCCTGCCCGAGGACCGCCTCGTAGCCTTCCGGCAGCGACATGACGAAGTCATGCGCGCTGGCCGCCTTGGCCGCCGCCTCGAGCTCGTCCTGCGTCGCCGCCTCGTTGCCCCATCGCAAATTGTCCGCGATCGTACCCGAGAACAGTACGGTCCGCTGCGGCACGACGGCGACCTGCTCGCGCAGGGAGGCGACGTCGAGCAGACGATGGTCGACGCCACCGATCCGGACGACGCCTTCCGTCTGATCGTACAGGCGAGGCACGAGGTTGACGAGCGTGCTCTTGCCGGCGCCGGTCGAGCCGACGATGGCGAGCGTCTCTCCCGGACGGCAATCGAGCGTCACGTCCCGCAGCACCCGTTCGCCGGCCGCACCCTCGTAGGCGAAGCCGACGCGCTCGAAGACGATGCCCGGCGCCAAATCCGCGGAGTCCGCCCTATCGACACGTTGAGCCGCTTCAGCGAGAACCGCTCCACCGACAGTGTCAGCCGCGCTAACAGACATCGCCGAACCGGCAACGTCCGCAGACCGCCGGTCCGGCGAGGATTCGCCCTCCGGCAGCGCCAGCACTTCGGCGATGCGGCCGGACGAAGCGCGCGCCCGGATGAACATGTTGAACACCCACGAGATGGTCATGAGAGAAAATAAGATCTGCGTCATGTAGTTTACGAATGCGATAATATTGCCGACCTGCATATCGCCGTCGTTCACCCGGATCCCGCCGATCCAGACGATGACGACCACGCCGAGATTGACGACGAGCGTGATCGCCGGCCCGAAGCCCGCCATCGCCCGCAGCGTCGTAATCGAGCGCGTCTGGTATTGTTCGTTGATCGTCTCGAACTTGTCCGCTTCGAAGCCGAAGCGATTGAAAGCCTTGACCGAGCGGACGCCCGACAAATATTCGCGCATCGCGCCGTTCAGCCGGTCAAGCGCCGTCTGTACGCGGAGGAACAGCGGAAAGCCGACCCGCATGTTCAGCGCGATCAGTCCGATGACGAGCGGCACGACGACGACGAGCACGAGCGACAGATGCGGATTCAGCCGCACGGCCATGATCAGCCCCCCGATGCAGAGCAGCGGCGCCTTCGCGAAGATACGCATCATGCCGTTGGCGAAGTTCTGCACCTGGGTGACGTCGTTCGTCAGCCTCGTGACGAGCGAAGCCCGGTCGTAGCGGTCCGCGTCGCGCAGCGACAAATACTGGATTCTGCGAAACAGATCGCCGCGCAGATCGGCGCCGAAGCGCTGCGATACCCGGCTCGAGACAACGTTGCGCCCGAGCGCGGACAGCGCGCCCGCAGCCGTAATCGCGAGCATCCACAGCCCGTATCTGGCGACGATATCGAGGTCGCGCGAGAGCACGCCCCGGTCGATCATATGTGACATAAGCGTCGGCAGCAGCAGATCGCAGACCCCTTCGAGCGCGACGAGCGCCAGCGACAACGTAAACGGCCAACCGTACTTCGACATGTATTTGCGCAAATAGTGCAACTCCGGCTTCCTCCCCGATCCCGATCGTCCTGCATGCTACTGCGCTGGCGTCCGCCAGATGACAAGCTTCAGCTCCGTGAGCTCCTCGATCGCGTATCTGACGCCCTCCCGGCCGAGCCCGCTCTCCTTGATGCCGCCGTACGGCATATGGTCGAGCCTGTAGGTCGGAATATCGTTGATGAGCACGCTCCCGGCCTCCAGCGTCTCCGCCGCATGCAGCGCCGTGTCCAGCCGGTTCGTATAAATGCCGACCTGCAGACCGTAGTCCGAGTCGTTCGCGCGGGCGATCGCCTCCGCTATCGTATTCACTTTGTTCACCAGCACGACGGGCGCGAACGCTTCGCGGCGCGACAGCATCGCATCGTCCGGCACGCCGGTCAGCACCGTCGGCGCCAGCACGCCGCCATGCGCCTCGCCTCCTGCGAGCAGCGTCGCGCCGCGTACCACCGCTTCGTCAATCCATCCCGCTGCGCGCTCGACCTCCCGCGGATTGATCATGGCGGAGATATCCGTGTCCGGATCGAGCGGATCGCCGACGACCAGCTTCGAGGCCGCATCCGCAATCCGCGCCGCGAGCTCGTCCGCGACGGCCGTCATCGCATACACGCGCTGGAGCGAGATGCACACCTGCCCCTGATAGCCGAATCCACCCTCCGCGCAGCGCCTGGCGACGGCCGCGATATCGGCGTCGTCGTCCACGATGACCGCGCTGTTCGATCCCAGCTCCAGCGTGACGCGCTTAAGACCCGCCTGCGCCTTGATGGCGGCTCCAACCGCAGCGCTGCCCGTGAACGAGATCGCCCCGACGCGCCGGTCGCCGACGATCTGCTCGCCGACGCGCTTGCCGTCGCCCGTCACGATATTCAGCGCGCCGTCCGGGAGGCCGGCCTCCGCGAGCAGCTCCGAGATGTAAAAAGCCGACAGCGGCGTCTGCGGCGCCGGCTTCAGCACGACCGCGTTGCCGGCCGCCAGCGCGGGCCCGACCTTGTGGGCGACCAGGTTCATCGGAAAGTTGAACGGCGTGATCGCGCCGACGACTCCGATCGGCTCCCGGCGGGTATAGGCCAGGCGCCCTTCGCCGCCCGGAGCCGCGTCCATCGGCAGCGTCTCGCCGCCGATGCGCTTGGCCTCCTCGGCCGCGAACTTGTACGTCAGCACCGTGCGGTCGATCTCCGCATACGCCGCCTTGAGCGGCTTCGCGGCCTCCTGCGCCACGATGCGGGCCGCCTCGTCCCTGCGGCTCGCCAGCAGCTCGGACAGACGCTCCAGTATAGCCGAGCGTCTGTGCGCCGGCAGCGCGCGCATCGCTGCGGCCGCGCGAGCGGCCGACCCGATCGCCGCATCGACGTCCTCGGGCGCGGCGTCCGCAATCTCTGCCAGCAGCGCCCCATCGTAAGGCGCTCTCAATTCGACGTACGCCTCGGTCTCGCGCCAGGCACCGCCGATCCACAAATGCTTCGTGCAGCTCAATGCCCTTCGCTCCTTATAAAACAGAATGAAAACAACCATACTTCCCAAGAATAGCACTTGCGGTCATCGGGTTCAAAAGCAAACGGTCGATTGCGGACGCTTCTTCATCTGTTCTTCATGATTTGCACACGGTCTTATGTTATGATTTTATCAGAACTTAGATTAAGTCTAAATATAATTATGGAGGAATTACACATGACAACCGCTCAAAAAACCGTCAAGCTGCACGCCGTCCTGAACCGCCAGGTCGCCAACTGGAACGTCCTGTACACGAAGCTTCATCATTTCCATTGGTACGTCAAAGGAAATCACTTCTTCACGCTGCACGTCAAGTTCGAGGAACAGTACAACGAGGCGGCCGAGCGCCTGGACGCGCTCGCCGAGCGGCTGCTGGCGATCGGCGGCAAGCCCGTATCGACGCTGAAGGAGAGTCTCGCGCTCGCCACTGTCCAAGAAGCGGCCGGCGGCGAGTCCGCCGAGCAGATGGTTGCCGCGACAGTCGCCGACTATGAGTCGCTGATCGCCGAGCTGGCCGAGGGCATCGCAGCCGCGGAAGCCGAAGGCGACAGCGCCACGGCGGACCTGTTCGTCAGCCAGACCGCAGACCTGCAGAAGACGGTATGGATGCTGAACGCCTTCCTCGGCCAATAATCCGGACCGGATGAACAACGTACGACAGCGAGCCGGCCGCCTGATCCCAAGATCATGCGGCCGGCTCGCTGCGTATTGCATCGTGATCGGGCCGTTCAATTATGCAGGTTCAGCGCGCATACGCGTATACAGGTTCAACGCGCGGATAGCTCCTCGCCAAGCACCCTGAACGCCTCGCGGAGCTTGTCCTTGGGTACGCCAGCGTATCTGTCGCCGACAGTCGCCTCAAATGCGGAGCTGTGCTCGCCGGTCGCCTTCACCCAGGACGACAGACCGATGCCCGTGCGCCTGCAGACCGCTTCAAGAGCGGCCTCGAACGCACCTTTCGACCGCTCGGCATGTACGTGGAACATACTCGACACGGGCTCTGCGGGCACCGTGCGCACGGACGGGCAGCCGTTGAACAGCGCGGCAAGCTCCCGGGCCTCCTCGTAATATTGCGCCATCCGCCCGACTCGCAGCTCAAAGTAATAATCGGAGCTGATAATATACGGATACAGACTGATCAGATCGCCGCCATGCCTGCGCTTCCATATGTTGGCGTCGGCGACAAACGACGCCTCTCCGGCAAGGATCGCCCCCGCAATCCCGCCCAGCCCCTTGTAAAAAGATACGTAAACGCTGTCGAACAGACTGCAGATGTCGGCGGCCGACTTGCCGTAATAAGGCAGTATCTCGAACAGCCGCGCTCCGTCCAGATGCAGCCTGATCCCCCGGCTGCGGCATAGCTCTGCAATCGCCTCCAGCTCCTCGTACGGCGGCAGCTGCCCGCCGATCTCGCGCTGCGGCAGCTCGAGCAGCAGGCAAGCTGTGTCCTCCTCCTCGCCGAGCGCCCGCACGTCCTCGACCCGAATGAGCCGGTCCGCGTCGCCGAGCAGCGTCGGTTGGATGCCGTGCAGCTCCTTCAGCCCGTCCTCCTCGTGGATCTCCAGATGGCAGAGCGGATGAAATGCGACCCGCTTGCTTTTCTTTTCGTCGCACCAGATTCGCAGCGCGATCTGCTGGGCCATCGTGCCGCTCGGGAAAAACGCCGCCGCCGGCTTGCCCACAAATGCCGCGATTTTCGCCTGGAAATCTTCGATTATTTTACCTTTGCCGTACATGTCGGCGTCTTGAAGCGCGTCCGCGCCCTCGAGCGCTTCAAGGAGCATGCCGAGGTTGCGCCTGCCGTGGCCGACGACGGGATATTCGCATTGTTTAAAAGCATCAGCCAGCCCTGCGCTGCCGTCCATACCGTATAGCCTCCGTTCGATGTCGATTCGCGTGCTGTCTCTACCGGTTTCCTAGTCTACAGCGGCGCGCCGACAAGCGCAAGGCGGCCGCTCCCATGCAGAGAGTCGGCCGCCTCGCGCGGTTGTCGCTTATGATGTTCATGAAGTCATCGTGATCGATCCGGCTAGGCGTCCAGCAGATCGGAGATCAGCTTGGCAAAAGCCTGCGAGCCCGTCTTGCCCATATGGACGCCGTCCTTGCCGAAGTACTCGTCGTGGCCGGCGCTGGCGCCATGCCAATCGCCGATCCTGACGTTCGGATAATCGCTGCCGACGTCCTTCAGCATCTCGTTGACCGTATCCTGCCATTTGCGGGGTACGCGGGTGTTCATCAGAATCACCTCGTCCGCATCGGCCAGTTCGTCCAGCAGCTTCGACAGCTGCTTTTTCGTAAATGGGCCGTTCGTGCCCAGCTCGATGACGACGCGCTTGCCGAGCTGCCCCTGATCCCGGAGCGAGCCGATCGTGTCGATCGCTTCGCGCATCTGCCGGCCGACCTTCCCGTCGACGACGATGCCGGGCAGCAGATCCTCGAGATACGGCTTCACGTTGATCATGACCGAATCGCCGATGACCGTGATGCCGGCGCCGCTGTGCGATGCGCCCTGAGACTGTCCCGCGCCCGACGACGTCTGCCCGCCCCCGCCCTGCTTCGCCGGTGGTGTCGGCGACGGAGAAGGCTTCGCGGACGGCTTGGCGGATGGCTTGGCGGACGGCTTCGCGGTCGGGTCCGGCGACGTCTGTCCGGGCTGGCTTGGCGTCGGCGTCGCTAACGGCGGCTCCGTGTGCGCCGGTGGCTGCGCGACCTGTCCTGCGCCCGGCACATTCACCGGCGGCTTCGCCAGCGGATGCGCGTCGCCCGTGCAGGAGACGCAGAGCAGGATTAGCGTCACGACGGACAAAGCAGCTGCGGGACGGTTCGGTCCGCGTGCCGGACGGCCAGCCGTTCTGCCGCGGCCGGCGGCCAGGGCCAGCCTGCGCCAGCCCTCGCGGACGGCTGCCATGCCGTGGTGGCGAATCGGATTCTCCACATAGCGGTACGACAGCGCTGCGAGCAGGATGCTCGCGCCGAGCTGCAGCGCGGTCCGCAGCGGATGCCAGGATACGGTATCCGTCTGGCTGCTCGTCAGCACGATGACCGGATAATGCCACAGATAGATGCCGTAGGAGCGTTGGCCGAGCCAGCGCATCGGCAGACAGCCGAGCCAGGCGCCGAGCCGGCTCGCCGGGTGGGCGAGCGCGGCGACCAGCGCGGCGGTGCATATCGTCAGCAGCACCATCCCGCCCCGGTACAGGAAGGGATCGTACTCGCTGGTGAAGCGCATCATCAGCAGGACGGCGAGCAGTCCGGCCCCGCCGACCGCATCGAGTCCGAGCCGGAAGCCGCGGCCGACGGCGGCGACGAGGCGGCCGCTCGGCCATACGAGCGCCAGCGCCGCGCCGAGCAGCAGGCCGAATGCGCGCGTATCCGTGCCGTAGTAAATGCGGCTCGGGTCTTCGCCCGGCACGTAGAGGACGGCCATCGCGATCGCCGACGCGGCGGCTCCGGCGGTGACGAGCAGCGCCGTCCGGCCGCGCCGGCCGAGCAGCGCTGCGGCTGCGGGCAGCAGCAGCGGCCACAGCAGGTAGAACTGCTCCTCGACGGCGAGCGACCACAGATGCCCGAACGGCGACGGAGGTCCGAAGCTCTCGAAGTACGAGACATGATGATAGATCAAATACCAGTTGCTTGTATAGGTGACGGCCGACCACACGTCGCCTGCGAGCGGCGCCAGTCGGTCACGGTCGAATAACAGAAGATAGATTAATACGGCTGCCATGACGAGCAGCATCGCCGGCAGCAGACGGCGCGCGCGGCGCAGCCAGAACCTCTTCAGGTCCAGCCTCCCCTCGCGGTGCAGCTCGGCGGCGATCTGATCGGTAATGAGGTATCCGGACAGCACAAAGAAGACGCCTACGCCCAGTAGGCCTCCCGAAGCCCATCCGAAATCCAGATGATAGGCGATAACCGCAAGTACGGCGATCGCGCGCAATCCATCGAGACCCGGCATGTAGCGGGATGTAGCGGATTTAGTTTTCGGCATGCTTAGCGGACTCCTTTGCAGCTCTTGACACTTGCAGCTAATAAAAAACAACTTAAACGCGAACCGTGTTGAAAGTCGTGCTTCATGTGAAATGGCGCTCTCTCGGTTAAGTAGTCGAACGGTCTTGCTTGTCGTGCGGGTACTGCCTCCATGCGGCTTTCCAACGATCACTTGCGTGTCAAGGACTAGCGCTGCTTTCGGTCTGGCATCCGGCTATGCGACTGCTTCGGCAACCCTCCTTTTCTCCGGCTCGCCGGACAAGTTTCGTCATTTTTGACATTCAATCATTAGACGGCGCAGGCCTGTCCGATGTTCACGGAAAAACGCGATTTTTAAATTTATTTTGTAAAATAAAAAAAGTCAGGGGGATCGCCCTGACATGCCTTAAGATCGCTTGCTGCAGCCGCAGTTTCCCCCGCCTTCGGAACAACCGGGTCCGCTATAGGCTGTCTACGATAGCAGCGCCGGACGAGCCCATCGCCGGCAGCCCGTTGTGCGCGCATGAAAAAAGCCGCCCGCCGATAGCTGCGAGAGGCTCACGATTCCGTCAGGCGCCGCCGGATACGCCGAACCGGCGGCGATAGCCGCATTTTCTGCACAGCTCCTCGACGACCTCGCGCCGCGAGAAGCCGTCGTACATGCGCGTCGCCCGCTCCCCTTCGATGATGTCGGCGAACGATCGCTCATGAATGTTGCCGAGATTGATGACGCCCTCGCCGTCAAGGCAGCACGGAATGACCGTGCCGTCGGATAGCACGCCCGCCTGGTTGCGCAAGCCGTGGCAGAAGCCGCGCTCCTCCTCCTCAGGCTCCGCGAGATCCGGCCACTTGAACTCGTGATCCTGGTTGAGGTAGATGCGTTCGGCCAGCTTCAGCCCCTTGCCCCGCTCCCAGCTCTCCTCGATCGGCTGCGAGAGTCCGAATTCCTGTTCGAGCAGCGCCAGAATATCGCGGTTGCGGCCGCGCGCCGTATTTTCCGCATTGTCCGTCTCCAGATTCCACAGCCGTAGCGAGATCGTGACGCCTCCGTCCGCAGCCTCCCTGGCGAACGCGAGAATGCTCCGGACATATGCCTGCTTGTTCGGCCCTTCCATATGTACGCCTTCGCTGTGCAGCGAGAAATTGATCTGTCTGAGCGCCGGCTTGCCGAGCAGCTTGGGACCCGCCTTGTGCAGCAGCGTGCCGTTCGTCGTCAGGTTGACCTTGAAGCCTTTGTCGCCGCTGATGTCGAGCAGCTGATCGAGCTTCGGATGGAGCGTCGGCTCGCCTTTGACATGCAAATAAATATGATCCGTGAAGGGTTTGACCTGATCAAGCGTATAGGCGAAGTCCTCGACCCGTATGAACTTCGCTTGGCGCTCGGTCGGGGGACAGAACGAACAGGACAGATTGCACACGCTCGTCACTTCGATATAAAACTTTTTGAATCGTTTAGCCATCTTGCCGCTCCTTTGCTGTGGTCGTGCCGTTGCTGTCATACGCCCCTCGTTCTCCTGCGTTCGACCAGCAGCTGGGCCGCGAAGATGCCGGTCAGCACGAGGCAGAAAGCGATATAAGAGCCGATCAGCACATGAATGTCGGTATCGGGGAACAGTATCGACGAGCTGACGATGCCGAACAGCCAGATATGCGACATGACGCCGACGAGCGACGAGACCAGGTAGGCGCGGTTCGATATTTTGGACAACGACGCCATGAAGGAGATGACGTTGTTGGGCATGATCGGCAGCGTACGCAAAAAGATGATGGACCACACGCCGTATTTCATAAAATAGTTTTGCCACTTTTCGTAGCGGCCGGCCTTCGCCTTCATCTTGCGGTCGAACCAGTCCGCGAACAAATATTTGCAGGCATAATAGACGGCCAGCGATGCCGCGATGCCGACCAGCCAGCTTGTGATCAGGCCGTTGACCAGGCCGAGCGCGGAGATCTGCAGGAAGATCAGCGTCGAGAAAGGGAAGATGCCGAAGAAGCCTTGAATGACGGCCAGCGGCACGGTGAGCAGGAGCACGTAGAAGCCCTGCAGATTCGTCGTCTCCAGCAGCCAATCGATCGCATTGTTAATGATGTCGCTCACACGCAATCCCCCTAGACTTGGAGCGGGGAGCGCCCGCTCGGGCGGCCCACTATTGTACCTTAACACGGAGCGCGGGACGGAAGCAAAATAAAACGCATTCCCTAAAGTTTTCCTTAATGTGATGAAAAACGGTTTGAGCTGCCGTGCAGGCGGTGTAAGTTTAACAGGGAATTCCAATGTCAATGCCGTTTTCCATACTCAATCCATAAAGGGAGGCAAACAAAAATGAACAAACAATGGAAGCATACGAAAAACTGGCTGAAATGGTCGGCGCCGCTCGGTCTGGCGGTCGTCCTGGCTGCATGCGGCGGCAAAAACGACGACAATGCGGGCGCTGCGGAGTCCGGTGCTTCGGCGTCGGCAATCGCTAGCGCGAGTCCGAGCGCGCCCGAGCCGAGCGCATCGAGTCCGGACGCGAGTCCGTCCGGGAGCGAAGCCGCCGCTTCGCCGGATACTGCGGTTCAACCGGGCTACCTCTTATATGAAGATGCCGAGAGCGGCGTCAGTATGCAATATCCCGAGGATTGGACGACGCAGAACAACGTGCCGGGCGTTACCGCGGCCTTCCTCTCTCCTGCCGAGAGCGCGGACGACGCTTTTCATGAGAACGTAACGATCGTCGTGCAGGATCTGACCGGTGCCGAGTCGGGCACGATGGAGCAATATGCCGACCAGACCAAGCAGGCGCTCGAGAAGATGATAACCGATTTTAAGCTGATCGAATCCAGGGCGTCCGCCGAGGATAAAGGGTTCTTCCTGGAATATACGGGCAAGCAGGGCCAGCTAGACCTGCACTGGCAGCAGGCGGCCGTAATCGAGAGCGACAAAGCGTATATCATCACCTATACGGCAGAGCCGGGCAAGGTCGATAAGTACAAGGACGTCGTCGCCACTATGGTCGACACGCTCTCCTACAAATAACAGCTCGCCAGCTCGCCGATAATGACGCAATAAGGACCGATCGTAGCCGCTCGCGGCCGATCGGTCCTTATTGCGTCATGCGCCCGCTTACTTAAACGACTTCCAATCCAGGCCGCTGTTGTCCAGCAGATGTCCGAAGTCGCCGGCAAGTCGCTTCTCTTCCGCTTTTCTCGCCGCTTCTTCGGCAGCGCGCTTGGCCTCGGCCCGCTCGCGCTCCTCCGCCTTGATGGACTCGGCGCGTTCCTTCAGCTTCTGCAGCGTGTCCGCGCTCAGCAGATCCTTCAGCGTAGACTGCGGCGCGGCGGCTTCCTCCCGGGCTCCCGCATTCGTTCTCGGCTGCGGCCGCGTTTTTTTGTTCGGCATCCTCATCACCTCTCGTCCATGGTGGCTCTAGCATAGCGCGGTTGTGCAATATTCGTCCAGCGCGTATAATAGTCAAACAAATGTTCGCATGCCGCTTCATGACGCATCGGTATCGCTTCGTTGGCCCAGCATGCACGACGGAGGTATTGTTTATGAAAGGTTCCACGCATCTGGCGATCGGTCTCGTCATCGGCGCGGCTGCGGCCGTCTACCATCAGCCGACGGCCGTCCAATCGGCCGCCTACATCGCCGCGGCCGGATTGTCTGCGCTCGCGCCCGATCTGGACGGCACGAACATGCTCAGCGCCAAGCTAAGCGGCCTGTCCCGCGCCATCCACCGCGGCGCGCTCGGCGGCGGCGCGATCGCGGCGGCCGCCGCCGCCTATCTGTATGCTACGGGTCAGACAGTGCCGCTCCTGCTCGTCTGGGTCGGCATCCCGCTCATGCTCGTGCTCATGTCCGTCTCCTCCGGCACGATCCGCAACGGCCTCGTCTCGCTGGTCGGCATCGGCCTCGCCGTCGCCGGCGCGCGCGGCGGCGACGTCTGGCTGATCGGCCTGGGCGCTTATACGGCCTGGGCGCCATGGCTCAAGCACCGCGGCATGACGCATACCGTGTGGGCGCTGCTCTATTGGTACTGGCTCGGCCGGGAGGCGGAGAGCGGGCTGGACATTCCCGGTCTCGCAGTCGTCGGCGCGGCCGGCTATGCCTCCCATCTGGTCGCCGATACGCTCACCTCGCTCGGTGTCAAGTGGCTTTATCCGCTCTACCGCAAGTCGATCAAGCTGCCGTTTTTTTAATGCATGTGGTCTATGACCGCTTCGGCAGCAGCCTTACATACCGATCTGAGAGACCCATCAGCTTCATGATATAGTCGTAATCCCGGCGGTACGGTGCCACATCTCCGACCGGCTCCAGCGTGTCCAGCGAGACGGCCGTCCCGTCGTCGAAGCCGGTGCCCGGCACGAACAGCACCTGATCGTTAAAAAAGGAGCCTGTCGGCAAATAGTACCGGCTGCCGACGATGTTGTGCTCGATATTCAGCAGGTCATGGCCGAAGGCGACGATATTCCCATCCGCCGGACGCACGCCGAGCAGATTGGCGATCGTCGGCATCATATCGAGCTGGCCGCCGACCCGCTTGATCGGCTCTCCCTGCTGCTGGCCGGGCACATGCACGATAAACGGAATATTGAAGCGCGAGATGCGCGAATCGTACCGGATGCCGAGCGTCTCGCCGACCCATGCCGGGTCGTTGTCGTCCGGCTGCAGGCCGAAGTGATCCCCGTAGACGGCGAGCACCGTGCGGTCCCACAGTCCGTCCGCCTTCAAGCCGTCGATGAGCCGGCCGATCGCGTAGTCGGTATAGTTCGCGGCGATCAGATAGTCGCCGAGCTGCGTGCCCTCGAGAGACGCCGGTACGGTCAGCCGCTGCTTGTCCGCCGGGACCTTGAACGGGAAGTGGCTCGATGCGGTGACGAACTGCGCATAGAACGGCGTGCCGGACGCGCCGAGCTTGGACAGCTCCGACAGACCGAAGCGGTACAGCTCCTCGTCCGAGGCGCCGAACTCGTTGAAGTGATCGTTGACGTAGTTCGGCTTGTCGAAGTAGCCGTCGAAGCCGAGCGCCGGGTACAGCCTGTTGCGGTCCCAGAACTTCACGTCGTTGACGTGGAACGTATATGCCTTGTAGCCGCTCTGCCGCAGCAGCCTTGGCAGGCTCGGCAGCGCCCGGTCACCGTAGCCGGTGGACATCGCGATCTTGGCGGTTGGAAAGACCGACGTATTCGCCATGAACTCGGCGTCGGACGTGTTGCCCTGGCCGATCTGCTGGAACACACGGGAAAAGTAAAAGCCCATGTCCGCAAGCTTGTTCAGGACGGGCGTCACCTCCTGCCCGCCGACGGACAGATGGATCGGGAAGTTCTGGAACGCCTCCAGCTGGAGGACGATCAGGTTCATGCCCTTTGCAGTGCCGAAAAAAGCAGGCGCGGCGCCGTCCGCGCCTGGCTGCGTCTGCCCCGCGCCGCTGCCGGACGAACCGGCGTCGCGGTACGGGTAGGTCGCCTGCAGCGTCCGGACCTCGCTCGCGGTATCGGCGAGATTGGCGGCATTGGCGCTCCGCGACGCCTGGCCGGCCTGGATCGCCGCGATGACCTGGTAGCCGAGGAAGCCTTCGCGGTCGGCGGCCGCCAGCTCGTTGTCGATGGCCAGGCCCTGGCGAATGCCGCCGGCGGATATGCCGGCGCAAGCGACGATCACGATCAGCGCCAGCCAGCGGCGTCGGGACAGCGAGCGGACAGCAGGCAGTCTCCGGGCGCGGACACGTCGGCGGACGAAGCCGAACAGCGCCAGCACGGGCAGGTCCAGAAAGAACAGGACGTATAACGGATCCATCGTCGAGCGGACGCTGTCCTTGACCTGCGGCACCTGATGAAGCTCCAGCAGCGCCGTATAGGTCGGCATCGAGCCGAAATGAGCGAAGTAAAGCGCCGCTGCGAACAGCAGCAGCGATACGAGCGCGTTCAGGCACCAGTAAGCGATCCGGCCGCCCCTGGCAGGCAGAGCAAGCGCGATGAGACCGGTCAGCACGGCGACGGCCGAGGCGTCGGCCCCGATATGGCTCCAAGCCACCTCGCCGAAGCAAAAATACCGCAGCAGCAGCAGCTTGGCCAGCAGCAGCGCGGTATAGACGACAAACGGCGAACCGAGGCGTCGGGCAACGCCCCGGTTCGCCCGGACGCGAGCGAGAGCTTTGACCTCGGCGAGGACGTCGCGGGAGGCGCGAAGCTCGGGGACAGCGCCCCCGCTCCGCCTCTCGCCTGCGCCCGGGTTAGGGCCTGTCGGTGACATAGGCGGTCAAGAGCGTGGCCGTGCCGACGATCGCGTCCGCATGGGTGCGCTCCATGCCGTGCGACGCGTGTACGCCGGGTCCGATCAGCGCCGCGCGGATGTTGGCGCCGCCGCGCAGCGCGGCGGTGGCGTCCGAGCCGTAATGGGGATAGATGTCGACGGCATGCCCGATGCCCTCCCGCTTGGCGAGCGCGACGAGACGGGTCGTCATGCCGTAATCGTACGGGCCCGAGGAGTCCTTGGCGCAGATCGATACGTCGCGCTCTGTGCCGGACAGATCGTCGCCGAGCGCGCCCATGTCGACGGCGATCATCTCCTCGATGTCGGTCGGCACCCAAGCCGCGCCGTGTCCAACCTCCTCATACGTCGAAAAAACAAGCCTGAGCGTACGTAACGGCGTGCCGCCGGTCCGCTTGAACCATTCGAGGACGCCGAACAAGGCGGCGACGGCCGCCTTATCGTCCAGATGACGGGACTTGATCCAGCCGTTCGGGTAGATACGCGTCCTCGGATCCCAGGAGATGAAGTCGCCGGGCGCGATGCCGAGCGCAGCGGCGTCTTCCTTGGAGCGGACATCCTCGTCAAGGCGGATCTCCATGTTCTCCTCGTCCCGCTTCCACTCCCGCGCGTCCGAATGAACGTGAACCGACGGCTTCGTGGACAGCACCGTCCCCTCGTAGACGCGGCCGTCTCTCGTATGCACGCGGCAGTATTCGCCCTCGACCGTCTGCATCGCGTATCCGCCGATCGGCGTCATGCGCAGCGTCCCGCCGCTCTTGATCGAACGCACCATCGCGCCGAGCGTGTCGACATGCGCGGTCAGGCCGATCGAAGGGCCTTCCTTCTGTCCTTTTACCGTGACGATCACATTGCCCTTGGGCGTCGTCTCGCTCGCATAGCCGAGCCGCTCCGCCTCCGCCCGCAGCATCTCCGTGATCTGCATGCAGTAGCCGCTCGGACTCGGGCAGTCCAGCAGCCGCTCCAGCCAGTTCACCATATAGGCGCGGTCCAACGTTTTATAGATAGCATCCGTCATCTGAACGACCTCCTGTGATAGTTGCTAATCTGTCTGAACAGCGCACGGCCGTCCGCAGGACGGCTCGCGTCCGGATCGAAGTCGCGGATCATCGCCGAGTAAGGCTCCGGAACCCAAATATATTGATGAACGTACGAGGTACGCTCGAAGCCGCATTTCTCCCAGAAGCGCATGCGCGCTTCGTTGTCCGGCGTCTCGTCGGCCTCGGCCTCGATCAGCAGGCCGCGGAGCTTCAGCCGCTGCGCCCATGCCGCGATCCGTCCGACGAAGTCGGCGCCGATGCCGCGCCCGCGCAAGTCCGCGCGCACTGCGATATAATCGATCAGCAGCAGCTTCGGCTCGTCCAGCACGCCGCAGATCGCCATCGCCGCCAGCTCCTCCGCGTCCTCCATGACGGCGAGCACGCACAATTCTCTCTCAAGCATGCGGGACAGCACCGCGTCCGGCTTGCGTCCCTCCGCTGCGAAGGACTGATGGTAGAGCGCGAGCGCCCGCTCCCAGGTACCGGCGTCCGGCCGTTCGTGCAGCTTCAGCTCCAAGATGCTCGTCCCCCGCTCAGGCCGCCGTTTTGAGGCGGGCATATGCTTTCATTATATTAGTTCACTCATTTTAAAAAGTCCAACCGTCCGGGGCGTTCGCCAGCTGTCCGAACGCGCTCTGTATCGTGTTCGGCGGCATTGGCGACGGGTTGCGCTGGCGTTTTGAGATTAAATGTGCGATTATATAGCACAGATAAAGTGGAATGCATAATTAACTACGAAAGGCGGTGTCCCTATGAAACTAAGCATATTGGATCAGTCCCAAATCGCGGAAGGACGAACCGCATCCGACGCCTTGCACGAGACGACCGAGCTGGCGCGGGAAGCCGACAAACTCGGCTATCATCGGTATTGGGTCGCGGAGCATCACGCCTCCCATGCGCTCGCTTCGTCGAGTCCCGAGGTGCTCATCGCCCATCTGGCGGCAAATACGCGGCGCATCAAGGTCGGCTCCGGCGGCGTCATGCTCTCGCACTACAGCGCATACAAGGTAGCCGAGAACTTCAGAGTGCTCGAGGCCCTGCATCCCGGACGGATCGACGTCGGGCTCGGGCGGGCGCCGGGCGGCATGCCGATCTCCACGCGCGCGCTGCAGGAGGGCAAAGTCTCCCATATCGACAATTATCCGCAGCAGGTAGCCGATCTGATCGGCTACTTGAACGACGCGCTGCCTGAGAAGCACCGGTTCAAAGGGCTGACGGCCTCCCCCTCGATTCCGACGGCGCCCGAGCTGTGGCTGCTCGGCTCGAGCTTCGGCAGCGCGGCAATCGCGGCGGAGATCGGGGCGGCATACGGCTATGCGCAGTTTTTTGGCGTGCCTGACAGCGAGCTGTCGGTTCAGCATTACAAGGAGCGGTTCAAGCCGTCCGCGCTGAACGATTCGCCGAAGCTGCTGGCCGCCGTCTATGTCATCTGCGCCGATACCGATGAAGAGGCGCGGCGGCTGGCCTCGAGCACCGAGCTGTTTTTCCTGTCGCTCGAGAGCGGGCGGCTGCTCGACCGGTTCCCGAGCGTCGCGACCGCCGAGGCGTATCCGTATACCGATTACGACCGCATGCGGATCGAAGCCGGCGCCCACCGCCGCATCGTCGGCTCGCCGGACACGGTGAAGCGGCAGCTCGAAGCGATGTCCGAGCGGCTCGGCATCGACGAGCTGATGATCGTCACCGTCACGCACGACTTTGAAGCGCGGCTGCGCTCCTATCGCCTCGTCGCCGAGGCGTTCGGACTGGGCGGCAGCGACTGAGAGGCGCCTGATGCTCGCCCAGCGCTTCCCATCGACAGCACGCATGCCGGGGCGGCCCATAACGGTACAGACGCAAAGAACCGCCCGGCTCGCAATGGCCGGGCGGTTCCTCTATTTGTATCTTGCAGCACGCTAATCTATTATTGCTTGGCGAACGTGTCCGTCAGCACCGGCACGATCTGCGACTTGCGGGATACGACGCCCTTGAGCACGGCTTTGTTGCCGTCCAGCTTGACGTTGTATGCTTGCTCGACGACCGCAGCGGACTTGCCGAGCGCGATGCCGACCGAGTCGTTGTTCAGAATGTCCGTGACCACGAACAGGAACAGGTCGAGGCTCTTGCTCGCGATAATGCCGTTCAGCTTGTCCTCAAGCTCGCCTTGACGCGACAGCACGTCGTTCACGTCAACCGCGTTCACTTGGGCGATCTCGACCTTGGCTGCGCCCATCGTGAATTCCTTCGCGTCGAGCGAGACGAGCTCGTCGATCGACTTGTCGCTCAGGTTCGCGCCGGCCTTCAGCATATCCAGGCCGTACTTGTCGGCGTCCACGCCGGCGATCTCGGCCAGCTCGCGAGCGGCAGCCACGTCCTCGGGCGTGCAGGTCGGGGACTTGAACAGCAAGGAGTCGGAGATGATGGCGGACAGCATCAGGCCAGCGACGTTTTTGTCGATGGCGACGCCATTTTCCTTGTACAGCTTGTTCAGGATCGTAGCCGTGCAGCCGACCGGCTCCGCACGGTAGTACAGCGGCGCACTCGTCTCGAAGTTCGCGATCCGGTGATGGTCGATGACTTCGATGACTTGCACCTGGTCGATGTCGCTCGCGCTCTGTTGGCGCTCGTTGTGGTCGACGAGGATGACTTGCTTGGCCTCGGCGGCTACCGTCTCGACGAGACGGGGAGCGGCGGCGCCGAAGGTGTCGAGCGCGAACTGCGTCTCGGCGCCGACATTGCCGAGGCGAACGGCTTCGGCTTCAACGCCGAGCTTGTTTTTAAGCGCCGCGTAGGCGATCGCAGAGCAGATCGTGTCGGTATCCGGGTTTTTGTGACCGAAGATCAATACTTTTCCCATCTTCATACTCCTCTTTAATAGAATTGGCTAGCAAATTATAACTCACAATGCGCCGGGCAGGCAAGCCGGCAGCGTCGTCAGCCCCGTCATTTACCGCAGCAGCGTCCTTCCTTTTCCCCCGATACGCCTTGGCCCTATGCCTCGCTCCGCTCAGATCAATCCGCCTTCAACTGGACATGCACCTCTTCGCCTTCGCTCCACTCGGCATACAGCACCGTCTTCACATCCTCGACGCCCTTGGCCAGCAGCTCGCGGACGAGCCAGCCGCCGTCCTTGCCGAGCTCGCGCAGCCCTGCCGTATCGATGTTGCCGTTAATGACGAGCGCCACCGGGAGCACCACTCTCGGCTGCGGCG
Source organism: Cohnella sp. 56 (assembly GCF_037963805.1). NCBI lineage: Bacteria > Bacillati > Bacillota > Bacilli > Caryophanales > Paenibacillaceae > Cohnella > Cohnella sp. 56. The sequence continues at coordinate 85,937 of NZ_JAZDQE010000011.1, forward strand.
GCTTGAGATCGGACCGCGATTCGTCCTCCGGATCCGACTTCAGCATGACGCTCAGGCTGCCGTTCGTCTCCAGCACGGCATACTCGACCTGGCTTAAGGCGAACACGCCGCTTTGTCTCAGCATCGCATGCAGCTGGTCGAAGTCCAGATTGTTTTTTTGCATCGCGCCGTACAGCACCTTGCGGTTATGTATGAGCAGCTCCGGCTTGCCGCTGGCGAAGCGGCCGAAACGAAAAAAACGCGCGCCGATTTTTTCAAGACCGATTGACAACAGCGTCCACAGCACAAGCGAGAACAGCAGATGGACCAGCTTGACGTCTTTGTCGTAAATCGTATTCCCGACCAGTTCGCTCAGCATAAGCGAAGATACAAAATCGAATGCGGTCAGCTGGGATATTTCCTTTTTGCCGAGCAGCCGCGTCATCGTCCACAGCCCCAAAATGCCGATAACGAGCTTGCAGGCGATCATTTCAAACGTAATCATGGCATCGGCACCTCTCCGTCAAATGCTATCTATATACCCGAAAAGGCGCGCCCGCCAACAAGCGCATACAACCAAAAAATCCCCCTCGCCTGCGCGAAGGGGATCGGAATCACGATGATTACGGTCTGCTCTCATAATAAGCTTGCAGCGACTGTATAACGCCCAGCGGGTTGCGCAGCAGCGGGGAAGCGCTGTAATAGATGTCTCCGCCGACTTCGGGGTGGCCCTCGTTATATTTAAGCTGGTTAACGATCTCGGCCGGGCTCTGCCAGCCGGCTTCCGACGTTCCTACCTTGTGGACGGCATGCCCGATATACAGCTGCACTCCCGTCCCGGCGACCTCGGCTGACCACCAGTCGACGAGCTTGTCGTAGCGCGCGGCCGAGTAGGACATGCTCCAGTACACCTGCGGCGCGACATAATCGATCCAGCGCTGTCTGATCCAGGTGCGGACATCGGCGTACATGCTGTCGTACGCGGTCACGCTCGCCTTCGTATCGGACCCGGTCGGATCGGATGCGCGGTTGCGCCACACGCCGAACGGGCTGATGCCGAACGACACGCCCGGCTTGGCGCCGTGAATCGACGTGCCCAGATCGCGGACGAACGAATTGATGTTGTCGCGTCTCCAGTCGGATTTGAGCAGGATCGAATTCGGATTGTGCAGGGCGAACGTGGCATCGTCGCTGAACACGCCGCTCGACGGATAAAAGTAATCGTCCAGATGCACGCCGTCGATGTCGTAATTGTTCACGACCTCCATCACCGTATCGATAATGTGCTGGCGCGCCTCGGGAATGCCGGGATTAATATACCGGACCGTCCCTGTCGTCACGATCCACTCCGGATGCAGGATGGCGACATGGTTGAGCGCGAGCGTATCCGTCTTCGTGTCCGTGCTCGCCCGGAACGGATTGAACCAGGCATGGAACTGCATGCCGCGCTTGTGTGTCTCCTCGATCAAAAATTGCAGCGGATCGTATCCCGGATCGCTTCCTTGCTTGCCCGTCAGCACCTTGGACCACGGGACGAGGCTCGAACGATACAGCGCGTCGGCTGCGGGACGAACCTGCACAAATACGGCGTTCAATCCCATGTCCTTGAACCTGTCCAGCATTGCCGCATATTCAAGCTTCTGCTGCGCCTCCTTGCCGGATGCGGCAGCCGAAGGCCAGTCGATATTGAAGACGCTGGCGACCCATGCGCCGCGCAAGCCTGCGGTGTGCGTGCCTCCGCCATCTCCATCTCCGCCGCCGTTATCCCCGCCGCCGGAGCCGCCGCCCGTCTCCGCGGGCGTCTGCATAATGACGGATCGCGCCGCCGCGTCCCATCTGACGTTGAGTCCGAGCTGCTCGCCGATGAAGCGCAGCGGCACCATGATCCGGCCCGCCTTGTTCTGGACGGTCGCGCCGAGCAGGACGTCAATGCCGTTCACCGCAGCCGTCAGCCGTCCGCTAACGAGCACGATCGTATTGGCGCCTTGATTGATCGTCGCCTGCCTGGACTTCGAATCCCAGGCGATCAGCGCGCCCATGCCTTCGCTGACGGTGCGGATCGGCACCATCGTAGCGCCGGCCTTCGAATCGATATACGGAGGGACGTCGGCCGGCAGTCTCTCGCCGTCCAAATAGACGGAGATATCCGCGAGCTTGGCCGCCGCCGCGGCATGCGGCGCGAACAGTGACAGCAGCAGCAGCGCGCACAAGTACGGCAGCCATTTGTTGCGATAAGCGATCAATGATACAGCCTCCAAGCCTTGTATAATAAAAGCATCACTCCTTGTATAGACGACAACCTTCGCCGTTTGTTGCTAAAAAATAATACATGGCTGCCAGATCGTCCCTCATGTAAAGGGAAGGCTGGACCGCTGCTGTCGCAAAAAAACGCGGCGGATGAGAAATCTCTCATCCGCCGCGCTTCATGGCCCAAGGCCGGCCGTCTCAGTTGTCGGAATCGGCGCTGACGCCGGTCGGCTGCGTGTCCGACGCATTGCCGTATTCCTCGACCGACTTCCAGGCGTCGGCATCGTCGAACCGGCCCGCCTGCCGCTGGCGATGCTCGCCGGCTCCTGTAGGCGGCCGCGTCATGACTTCCTCCTCGACCGGTCGATACAGCCCCGGCGCCTGCTCCTCGGCCGGCACATGCTCGATCGCGTAGCGCGCCGCGGGCAGTGCCTCGAGCCGCTCATAGCCGATCGGTTCGCCGCTGATCTCGCACAGGCCGTATGTGCCGTCCTCCATCTTGGACAGCGCGCGCTCGATCTCTTCCCTGCGCTCGGCGAAGCGGTCGTCGATCGCCGCGTCGCGCTCCCGCTCGAACGTCTCGGTCCCGAGATCCGCGGGGTGGTTGTCGTAGGACGACAGCTCGCCCGTATCGTCGGTGAGGGTCGTCGGGCCGTCCTCGCCCTCCATCAAGAAGTGGCGGTCGATGTCATGCCGCTCGGCGAGGAGCGACTCCTTCAGACGAGCCAGCTGTTCTTCGCTCAATCCGTTCATTCGTTGACACCTCCCGGCACGCGTCCCTGACGGTGTTCAAGCGGCTTCTGCATGCCGATCAGCTCGGCGACCGCACGCGCAGCCGCTCTTGACGAAGCCGGATTCTGGCCCGTCACGAGCCCGCCGTCGACGACGACATGCTCGGCGAAGTCAGGGCCGGCATCGAAGTGCGCCTCCAGCTGCTTCAGCTTCGTCTCCAGCAGGAACGGCAGCTTGCTCTGCAGCGGCGAGTTAGCCTCCTCCGCATTGGTGAAGCCGGTCAGCCGCTTGTTCTCCACAAGCGGGTTGCTCGTGTCGAGCTTCGCGCCGACGAGTCCGGCTACGCCGTGACAGACGGCGCCGATCGGCTTGCCCGCCGTCACGAAGTCCGTCAGCAGATTCTGCAGGTGGACGTCGTGCGGAAAGTCGAACATGGCGCCGTGGCCGCCGGCGAGGAAGATGGCGTCGTAATCCTGCGTCTTCGCCTTCTTCAGCTCCGTTGTCGACGACAGCCACTTTTTATAATGATGTTCGGCGTGCTCCCCGGCATCCTTCAGACTCGCCGGATCGACCAGTGCTTCGCCGCCCTTGGGACTTGCGATCGTTACTTCCAAGCCCTGCGCCTTGAACTCTTCGATCGGCTCCGCGACCTCCGACCACCATACCCCCGCGATCGGGCCGTCTTCGAGCTGACGACCGTTTGTCACGACGATCAACACTTTATTTGTTTTTCCCATATTGCTCACTCCCTGGTGGCAGATTGGCTAGGCTATAGCCCTTCTTACCCGCCAGGCCGGATGTGTAATCCGATCGGGAGCCTTCAAGACGTTCGCGTCCGCTCGGGCACGGAGCCCGCCGCCGTCAGCCGCCGCTTCGCTTCCTCATAGACGTCCGCCGGGAGCGCGCCGCGTCCGGCTTGTGCGACATTGTCCCGCAGATGCGCCGGATTTTTGGTGCCGACGATGATCGTGGATACGTCCGGGTGGCTCATCGTGAAGCGAAGCATGAAGCTCGTGCGGCTCTCTCCCTCCGCCAGCAGCTCGTCCAGTCCGGCGCGGTCCCACCATGCCCACTGGTCCTCCTGGCCGAGTCCGGCGCCAGGCTCGCCCCGGCCGACGCCGCCGCGCACGATGACGCCCGCGCCGCGGGCCGCAGCTTCGGCGATCCAATACTCGTGCGCGCGTTCAAGCGCCGAGTACGGCATCTGGATCGTATCGAAGTCTCCCGCTTCGATAAAGTGCGGGGCGGCCGGCAAAAAGCTCGAGATGCCGATCCAGCGTACCTTGCCCGCTTGACGGAGACCGTGAAGCCACTCGACGAGCTCTTCGCTGCGCGCATCTTCGGGCATCGGACCGTGCAGCTGCAGCAGGTCCACGTAGTCGGTATTCAACCGGCGCAGGCTCTCGTCGAAGCTGTCCGTCAGAAACCGGCGGTTCCAGCAGTGCGGCGTCTCGTCATGCGTGCCGCGGTCGATGACCTCCCTGCCGCATTTGGTAGCCAGCATATATTCATGGCGCCGATGGCCGATATGACGGCCGATCAGCGCTTCGGCTTCGCCGTAGGAATAGGCGGTATCGATAAAGTTGATGCCCTGGTCGAGCACTTCGTTCAGCACGCGGCCCGCTTCCCCGTCGTCGACCGGCCGGCCGCTCCACACGCGCGATCCGCGCAGCTCCATAGAGCCGTACCCGATGGCCGTCACCTGCATCCCCGTTCGTCCGAGCGTTCTTGTCTCCATATCCGTCTCCTCTCTCCCGATGAACGGCTTATCCGTCGGCGTCGACCGCTCAGCGCATATCTCCGTTGTTCCCGATCAGCCATTCTCCCGATATGCCCGGCGACGTCATCTGCACCGGATCGAGAATGATGTCAATCTCCTCCTGGGTCAGCAGATTGCGCTCCAGAATGATGTCGCGGAGCGGCTGACCGGTCCTGAGCGCCTCCTTCACCAGTCCGGCAGCGACCTCGTAGCCCAGATGCGGGTTGAGCGCCGTCACGATGCCGAAGCTGTCGCGCACGTAGGCCGCGCAGCGCTCTCTGTTCGCCTCGAGCCCCTCGAGCGCGTACTTCATGAAGACGTCCACCGCATTGCGGAGAATGCGCAACGACTGCAGCAGGTTCATCGCGATGACCGGGCCCATGACGTTAAGCTCGAATTGTCCGGCTTCGCAGGCCAGGCAGATCGTATGATCGTTTCCGATCACCTGGAATGCCGTCTGGTTCACGACCTCCGCCATGACCGGATTCACCTTGCCCGGCATGATGGACGAGCCCGGCTGGCGCGGCGGCAGCGCGAGCTCGCCGAGGCCGGTGCGCGGACCCGAAGCCATCATGCGGATATCGTTGCATATTTTGGACAAATTGACCGCGCACACCTTGAGCGAAGCGGACAGCTCGGTATATGCGTCCGTATTCTGCGTCGCGTCGACGAGATCGTCGGCGGAGACGAGCGGGATGCCGAGATCCTCGGCCATCAGCCGCACGACCTCAATGATGTATTCGGGCTTCGCATTCAGGCCGGTGCCGACGGCGGTAGCCCCCATGTTCACGTGGAGCAGGTGGCCGGTCGCAGTGGCGATGCGCGTGACATCTCTGCCGATGACGGCGGCATAGGCGCCGAACTCCTGTCCGAGCCGGATCGGTACGGCATCCTGCAGATGCGTTCTGCCCATCTTGATGACGTCATCCCACAGGCTGGCCTTCGCAGCGAGGCCGGAGCGCAGCTCCGCCAGCGTCTGGAGCAAACGGTGAGACTGTATGTATGCGGCAATCTTAAGCGCGGTCGGAATCGCGTCATTGGTCGACTGGGACATGTTGACGTGATTGTTCGGGCTGCAGTGGAAATAGTCGCCCTTCTCCCTGCCCATCAGCTCGAGCGCCCGGTTGGCGAGCACCTCGTTCATATTCATGTTGATCGACGTGCCTGCGCCGCCTTGAATCGAATCGACGATGAACTGGTCGGCGAAGCTCCCCTGGGCGACTTCGTCCGCCGCCTGGGCGATCGCATCGGCGATCGGCTGCGGCAGCAGACGCGTCATCGCGTTCGCCTTGGCGGCCGCCTTCTTGACATGCGCCAGCGCCACGATCAGTTCATGCTTGACGGGAATGCCCGTGATCGGGAAGTTCTCGACGGCCCGCATCGTCTGAATGCCGTAATAAGCTTCTTGCGGCACTTCCTTCTCACCCAGGAAGTCCCGTTCAATCCGGTAGGTCATCGCAGATTCCCCCGCTTTCCGCGTCTATGCGCGAATAGTAGTATATGTTGACGATTGTAACATAATCGCCGACAATATCCATCCTATCGGCAAAGAGCCGGCACGCAATCGCGTGCCGGCTCCCAGGAATAAGGTCGTTTAATTAATGTCATTAAAAAATCTGTTCGATCTTGATCAAATTGGTGGCGCCGGACTGGCCGAGCGGGGTGCCGGCCGTAATGACGACGAGGTCGCCGGAGCTTACCAGCCCTTGGTTGCGGCCATGTCTGACGGCAGCCGCAATCAGATCGTCCGTGGTCGCTTCCTTGGTGCCCATGACCGGCACGACGCCCCACAGCAGACAGAGCTTCATCAGCGTCCTGACGTCATAAGCGATGGCGACGACAGGCGCCTTGGGACGGTACTTGGACACCATGCGCGCGGTGAACCCGCTCTCCGTCGGCGTCAGAATCGCCTTGACGCCGAGCTCGAGCGCGGAGCTGACGACCGCCTGGCTGATGACTTCGGTTGTCGTCTGCGGCTGAACCCGGGTCCGCTGCAGGAATTCCTCCTGATAATCGAGCATCGACTCGGCCTTGAGCGCGATGTTCGACATCGTCGCCACCGATTCGACCGGATACTTGCCCGCTGCGGATTCGCCCGACAGCATGACCGAATCGGCACCCTGGATGACCGCATTCGCGACATCGCTCACCTCGGCGCGCGTCGGACGCGGATTGACCTGCATCGAGTCGAGCATATGCGTCGCCACGATGACGGGCTTGCCGGCCCGGTTGCACTTCTCGATCATCTGACGCTGGATCATCGGCACATCCTCGACCGGAATCTCGACGCCCAGATCGCCCCGGGCGACCATGATGCCGTCGGACGCTTCGATGATCGCATCCAGATTGTCGACACCTTCCTGATTCTCGATCTTCGAGATGATCTGGATGTGAGACGCGCCCAGCTCCTCGAGCAAGCCGCGAATTTGCAGGATGTCTTCGGCTCTGCGGACGAACGAAGGCGCGATGATGTCGATGCGCTCCTCGACGCCGAACTTGATGTGCATGATGTCGCGCTCGGTGACGCCGGGCAGCGTCGTCTTGATGCCCGGCAGATTGACGCCTTTGCTCGATTTGATGACGCCGCCGTTCACGACGCCGCAGACGATCTCCGTTTCCGAGACTTCTTTAACCGTCAGCTCGATCAAGCCGTCGTCGATCAGAATCCGGTTGCCCGGCTTGACGACGAGCGGCAGCTCGCTGTAGTTGACCGAGATGCGCTTCAAATCGCCGATGATCGTCTCCGTCGTCAGCACGAGCGTATCGCCCGCCTTCAGCTCGCCCGGCTCGGCCAGCTTGCCGATTCGCACCTCCGGTCCCTTGATATCCATCAGAATGGGGACGAGCGCTTGCTGCGCCGCTGCGGCTTCACGGATGCGGACGATGCGGCCGCTGTGATCGGCCAGCTCGCCGTGCGCCATATTCAGCCGGGCCACGTTCATGCCTGCGCCGATCATCCGTCTCAAGGTATCGACCGAGTCGCACGCCGGTCCCATCGTACATACGATTTTTGTTTTCCTCAAAGCTGCTCTTCCTTTCCGATTGCCGAAATTCGACCTGTCTTGTACATTTTAGACTTATTCCGACCGCTTGGATACGAACTATAGTATGATTGAATGACTATAGTACGATAAATTAAGGAGAGTTTCCGCATGCTCATCGATTGCCGGCTGGACCGCGGACTGCATTCGTCGAATCGCTACCAGGCCGACCGCTCCTATGGTCTTCTGTTTGTTTTGACGTACGGGAAAATCCGGGTGTCGTTCGAAAATATCGCTTGGGTTGCGGAGAAGGGCGATTTTATATACATTCCTCCGCATACGGCTTATGCGACGGACAGTCTGCCCGGCGTCTTTCACGAGAAATATGCCGTCACGCTCGACCTTGCCGCGGCTCCTGCAGGACTGCCGCTCTTCGATGACGGGCTGCCGCGTATCGCCAAGCCCGGCCGGTACGAATGGATGACCGATCGGCTGAGAGTCGTACATACCGAATGGCAGGAGCAGGCGCCGTATGCGAACGTCCGCTGCTCGGCAATCCTGCTCGAGCTCGTCGCCCTGTGGAGCCGGGAGCTGGAGCGGGAGCCGCTCAGTCCTTCGGCACTGCTGCTGGCCGAGCGAATGAAGGCCTATATCGCCGGTCATTACCGGGAAAGGATAACAAAAGAAGATCTCGCCGCCGCAATCGGCCGCTCCCCCAATCACGCCGCCACCTTGTTCAAGCGCACGACAGGTCAGACGATCAGCGAATACGCCCATGCAGCGAGAATCAAGACGGCTGTTAACATGCTTAAACAATCCCGTCTGACCGCAGGCGAGATCGCCGAATATGTCGGCTATCGGGACTTGTCTTATTTCCATCGGATATTCAAAAAACTGACGGGATACGCGCCCGCACACTTCATGAACGAGAGGGATGGCAGGGAATAATGGGGTTGTATGGCGCTTGAAGTCGATTAATGGCCTAAAATGTTGCTTCACGTGAAACATTTCGTATCTTAATTACCGCGCGCATAAACCCGCGAATAGAAGGAACTGCCATTCGCTATAATAAGTTCCATCAACGGAGGTGATCCAACATGGCAAGAAGCAACCGGCTGATCGTGCCGGAATGCCGCTCGGCGCTCGAGCAGCTGAAGTACGAGATCGCAAGCGAGCTAGGCATCAATATCCCGCAGGACGGATACTACGGCAACATGCTGACGCGCGAAGCCGGACAACTCGGCGGCAACATCACCAAGCGCCTCGTCCAAATCGCCGAACAGCAGCTTGGCGGCAGATATTAATCCCGTTAACTATCGGGCGCTTGACGATATCAACCGCCAAGGAAATTCGTTTCCTTGGCGGTTTTCGTATGGGACTGACGCTTCGGCGTTGGCTGACTGATCGCCGCTCCGATAGAGAACGATTTGCCGACTCCATGCCGAATGACGCTACTGCAGCTGCTATTCAGCAGCGAATTTCTTCGGGGAGACCGTTACTTGAGAGGATATTTGTCAAAACGCAGTTAATCCCGGGCGGCTCGGCAAATTTTTAGCACTTATCGCAACATGCGAATGCGGGCTCAGGCTTGGGCTCGGGTTTGGGAGGAAGGCCGCCAAGGGCGAGCCTCATTACAAAGAGCCATCCGCGGCTAGCGCAGCATGGCTCCCTGAACGGTTCTATGAAATCAAACTTTAGACGACCTCGTAGCCTTGATCCTGAATGGCGACCTTGATATCCGCCAGTGCGAGCTTGCTCTCGTCATAGCTTACATCCACCGATCCGCCCGCCAGATCCACCTTCGCTTGCGCGCCGATCTCCTTGAGCGCGCCCTCGATGCTGTTCGCGCAATGTCCGCAGGACATACCTTCAACTTTCAGGGTCGTTTGCATTTCCGACAGCTCCTTTATGTGTTGGTATTTATAATATAATATACCCCCGTAGGGTATGTCAACTGCTGACTGGGATTTTATTTGTATCGTCTTGACCCACGCCGCACAACGAACAATCTTCCCGCATCTCACCGCGAATACCCCTGCGCCGCAGCCGTCGCAGGGGTATTCGGCATCCGCCCTTACAATGTTCAGAGATAACGCGCGAGCGCCGTCCGATACACATCGATCGGGCGGAGCCCGACGAGCTTCTCCACCGGCTGGCCGTCGTTGAACAGAATGACGGTCGGATTGGACATCACGCCATAGGCAGAAGTCGTCTCGGGCGACTCGTCCGTATCGACCTTGACGATCTCCACCCGCTCGCCGTATTCGGTCGCCAGCTGCTCAATGACCGGCTCCAGCGCTCTGCACGGCGGACACCAGGTCGCCCCGAAGTCCACCAGCGTGACGCCCGAGCTCCGGACCGCCATCCCAAAATCAATATCGTTCACTTCTCTCATGCCTCGTCGACTCTCCTTCGCCGGAATCCGATTCGCCTCTGAAGGAAGAGATGCGGTCGACCAGATTGTCGCGAATACGCGCCAGCTGTGCGATCTGGGCCTCAATGTCGGCCAGCTTGCTCTCGTAAACCGGGAGCACCTCGGTGCAGAACTGCTCCGGCCGGCTCAGTACGCAATGCAGGAAGCCCGCGATCTGCTCCGTCGTCAGCCCCAGCTGCAAATAAAACCGGATCGTCCGCACCTGCTCCTCGGCCAGCGGCGAATATTCGCGGTAACCGTTCGCTTCCCGCAGCGGCGCGATCAGTCCCTGCGCCTCATAGTAGCGCAGCGACCGGATGCTCGCGCCCGTCCTGCGCGACAGCTCGCCGATCTTCATGCCGCTCCTCCTCCTTCCCTCCAGGCTGATCCCAGCATACACCCTGCCATTAATGTCAGAGTCAAGCCACCGTGGCGAAGTCGTCAATCCCGCTCATAGATCGAGCCCGAGCGGCTCGCAAAAAACTCGGCGTACACCTTCTCCGCATAGGCGTCCGTCATGCCGGACAAATAGTCCGCCACGAGCCGCTCCCACGGCCAGCGGCCCTTGTGCAGCTCGAAGCTCTCCAGCCAGTCCGGCGGAATGATGAGCTTGCCGGTCTCGTATTCCTTGAAGCTGCCCCACAGCCTGCGGATCATCACCTCGCTGCGCTTGTGCAGCCGCTGTACGCGGAAGTCTTTGATCAGCGTCACCCAGGCGAGCTTCTTCAATATTTCCATCGTCCGCAGCAGCTCGAGATCCTGCGCGCCGTCGCGGATGAACGTGACCTTTTTCCAGCCCCGCGCCGGATCGTCCAGAATTCCGACCTGATTGGCAAACCTGCGCACCCAGCGCGCCTTCATCTCGCGTCTGGCCCGCGAAGGCTCCCCGCCGCATTCGACATAAATCTGCTCCCACTGCTCCAGATAGGCGCTCAGCACAGTGCGCACCATGGACGGCAGGTCGATCTGATCCCAGCTCATATGGTGGTTGCCCGGATCGTCCCTGATCTCCTGCACGAGCGCGGCCACGATGCGGTCGTCCTCGAACAGCGTCCGGCTCATCGGAATCTTGCCCGCCCGGATGCCGTCCTCCAGGTCGTGCGTCGAATACGCGATATCGTCGCACAGGTCCATCAGCTGCGCCTCGAGCGTCGCACAGCCCTCCGGCATTCCCCACAAGTCCCGCAAATAGCCGATGCCTTCCCATTCCATATGATAGACGCCCTTCAGCCTGCCCGGCTCGTCGAGGTTGTAAGGGTATTTGTTGATGCCGAGCAGCACCGAAGCGCAGAGGTCCAATCCGCTGTCGCTGCCCGCCCGCTTCTCGAGGAACATCAGAATCCGGTAGTTCTGCGCGTTGCCCTCGTACTTCAGACCGAACTCCTCCGTCAGCACGTCGTTGAGCACCTCTTCGCCCTTGTGCCCGAACGGCGGATGCCCGAGATCGTGGGCGAGCGCGGCCACCTCCACGACTTCCGGATCAAGCATGAGGCCCGGATGCTCCCGCTTGGCCAGCAGCGCCTCGTGCTTGCCCAATCTGCGGGCGACCTCGCGCGCGATTTGCGACACCTCGATCGAATGCGTCAGCCGCGTCCGGTAGTAGTCCCCGCTGCCCGCGCCGAACACCTGGGATTTGCCCTGGAGCCGCCGGAACGACGGAGATTGAATGAGGCGCGCATAGTCCTTTTCATATTCGTCGCGGTCCTCGCCGGAATGAATGTTTTCGGTATCGAACAGTCTCATCTTGCGCAGGCTCGCTTGTCCTCGGTGCAGCGTCATCGGCATCTTGCTCCTCTTCGTTCAGTGCGTCCATACGGGCCAGCCCCGCATTATATTGGGATATAGTATATGCTCCGGTCCCGCTCGAAGCAAGCCCGACGGCAGGTTGACGGCAGGTTGGGCGCGGGGGGATTGCGATGCTGCGGCCGGTTGCGGTAGGCTGGAGAGAGTGTTCGCAGAAAGGGAATGCCGAGGTCTGTCGGAGACGGCAGCGGAAAAGAGGGACAGCGCGTTGAAAGCAGCTGCGATAAAAAAAATCGGATGGGCCGCCGCCGCATACGGCCTCGTCATCGTCGGGATATGGCTCTGCAAGGACGAGCTGCTCGAGCTCATGGAGCGCGGCTCGGGCTCGCTCGCCGTCATGCTGACGCTGGCCGTCGTCCTCGCCTTGTTCCCGGTGCTGCCGTACAAGGCGTTCATCGCGCTCGCCGCCTATGCGTACGGCGCGCCCGGCGGCGCCCTGATCTCCTGGTTCGGCGCGACGGCCGCGGCGCTCCTCATGTACGGCTATGCGCGATTGTTCCTCGCGGATGCGGCCTCGGACTGGCTGTCCCGCGCGCCGAGACTGCGGGCGCTGACGGCCCGGCTTGGACGGCGGCCGTTCTGGTTCGTATTCGTCGCCCGCCTTATCCCCTTCCTGCCGCAGCCGCTCGTCAATCTGTATGCGGCCGCCGCCGGCATCCGGCCGCTGCCCTACATTGCCGGCACCGCGCTCGGCAAGCTCCCGATGATGTTCGTCTATGCGTTCGCCGGACGACAGCTGCTCGGCTACCTGTTCGGCTGAAGGGCAAACAAGGACGAAGCGGCCAGCGCCCCGTCCCTGTTGCAAATTCTGTGCTTGCGCTCTTACAGATGGCGCAGCAGCATCCGCTCCACATGCGCGAGATGCTCGTTCATGCGCAGCGATGCCGCGAGCGGCTCCTGCTCGGCTACGGCCTCCAGGATGGCCGAGTGCTCCTCGTACAGCCGGCGCGCGACCGACCTGCTCGCGTACAGCTCGACGCGGCGGATGTCGCGGATCGCCCGCTCCATCTGGCCCGTGATCGACGCGAACAGCGAGATCATGATCTCGTTGCGCGTCGCTCTGGCGAGCAGCATGTGGAATTCAAGATCGGTGCGCTCGCCTTCGATATCGTCGCCGATCCCGGCCTCCATCTCCTTCAGCAGCGCGCGCAGGGCGGCGAGATCCTCGGCTGTGCGCTTCGCGGCGGCGATCGAAGCGATCGACACCTCGAGCGTCTGCCGCACCTCGAGCAGCTCGAGCAGCGTCTTGCGCCCGTCGCGCAGCGACAGCAGCTCGGGCGGGCCTGCCGCCTCCGGCGCAGCTCGCTGCGGGTCCGGAGGCGCGGCGGCGACCCGGCAGCCGCCGCCCTGGCGGATGTCGATGAGGCCCATCGCTTTGAGCGCGCTGAGCGCCTCGCGCGTCGTCGAGCGGCCGACGCCGAACTGTTCGGAGATCTCCCGCGTCGAAGGGAGCTTGTCGCCCGGCTTCAGCCTGCCGTCCTCGATCTGCCGCCGGATTTGCAATGCGATCTCTTCATAGTGGTTGCGCTTGGTCAGACGCTTCGCTTCGATCGGTCTCGCCTCCCGTGGATGCTCATGCTCATGATCAGGCTCAGCCGACGATGAGCGCGTACACGACACCGGGACCGTGGACGCCGATCGTCAGGTCGTTCTCGATATCCGACGACCGGCTCGGTCCGGATATGAAGTGGACGCCGGCCGGCAGCGCCTCGCGGCCTGCCTCGTCCATCGGCACGAGCGCTTCGCCCAGCCGGGTGCCGAGCCGCTCGGCTGGAATCAGGATGAACAGCACGGTCGGCAGCAGCGACACCGAGCGCCCCTTGCCGGGTGCGGAGCGCACGACGACCGTGCCGGTGTAGGCGAGCGCCCCATCGGCCAGCACGACGCCGATGTCGGCTTCGGCCGCGCGCGCCTTCCAGTACACGTCCCCGTCGCTATTCCAGACCGATACCTCGGCCTGCGGCACAGCCGCCTCCAGTCCGAGCGTAGCCAGCTCCGGCTGATCCTGGCGCACGATGATGCGGGCGCCCAGCTCCTCCGCCCGCTCAGCGATGAAGCGGCCTGCCGCGTCCAGATCCGCGACGCGCTCCGTATGGCCGCCGACGCTGCGCCAGTTGGCCTGGAAGCGCTCGATGCGCTCCTCGGGCGTCCAATCGAACGCCCGCCAGAAATCCGGCGCGCCGCGCATAGGCTGCTCCGGCTTCACCGTCGTCCGCGCATGGCGCAGCCTGGCGGCGATGCCGTCCATGAACGTCACCTGCTTGGCGCGGGACGCCCGCTCCATGTCCGCCAGCCAGGCGGCGTGTGCCGGATCGGCCGGCGCGTCGCCGGATCCGGACGCCGCGCCGGCGGTCACAGCGCGTTCCTCGGACAATGTCTCGCCTGCTGCCGCCCCAGCCGGCAACGATTCGCTCCCCACCGCTTCCGCTCGCGTCGATCCGCTCCCGGTCGCGGCACCGACTGCCGCATCCCGCTTAATGTCCGCCATGTCCGCCGCCTCCTTGTTCCCGCTGCTTCACGATTTCTTCCATCCTGCGCTGCATGTCCGGCGCCATCTGCGGCCGCGTGCCGCCGACCTCGCGCTCCAGCTTCTCCCACCGGTCGCGGAACGAGCGTCTCGGCAGGCTCGGCGTCACCCGGTAGCTGTTCCAGCCCTTGAGCGGGCCGAGCTTGGTGCGAATCTCGCCGCCGCGCACGACGAGCCGCTGGCCGAGCTTGCCGATCGCGAGCGCGGCTTTCATCGCCGCGCTTGAGCCTGTCAGCGCGGCGAAGCCCTTCATGCCGGCCGTCTCGATCGCTTTGCCGTTGCCCGTCTCCACCTTGCGCCGCCGCAGGTAGATCAGCATATCGTGCAGCGGAATCTTGACCGGGCACGCCTCGTAGCAGGCGCCGCACAGACTGGACGCGTTGGCGATATCGTCCCACTCGGCGATGTTCTTGTTGAGCGCCGGCGTGAGCACCGCGCCGATCGGGCCGCTGTACGTGCTGCCGTACGCATGGCCGCCGATATGGCGGTACACCGGGCAGGCGTTCAGACAGGCGCCGCAGCGGATGCAGTTGAGCAGCTCCTGGAACTCGGGATCGCCGAGCTGGAGCGAGCGCCCGTTGTCGACGATGATGATGTGCATCTCCTCGGGGCCATCGGCGTCGGCCGTCCGCTTGGGTCCGGTGATTGCAGACATGTACATCGTCAGCTTCTGCCCGGTCGCCGAGCGCGGCAGCAGCGTCGCCATCACCTCGAGGTCCTCGAACGAGGGGATAATGCGCTCCATGCCCATGAGCGTGATCTGCGTCTTGGGCACCGTCGTGACCATGCGCGCATTGCCTTCGTTCTCGAACAGCACCATCGAGCCGGTCTCGGCGATCGCGAAGTTGCAACCGGTCATCCCGATGTCGGCCTCGAGGAACTTCTCGCGCAGCTTTTTGCGCACGAAGCCGGCGAGAATCGTCGTGTCGGCCTCCAGCCGCTCACCCGCGACCTCGGACAGCAGGTCGGCGATCTGGTAGCGGTTTTTGTGGATCGCCGGAATGACGATATGCGAAGGCATCTCGCCCGCCAACTGGATGATGTACTCGCCCAGGTCGGTCTCGATCGCCTCGACGCCGATGCCCTCGAGCGCATGGTTCAGGTGCAGCTCCTCGGACACCATCGACTTCGACTTGACGACGGTCTTCGCCGCCTTGCGCTGCGCGATGTCCATCGCGATGGCGACGGCGTCCTCGCCCTTGTCGGCGAAGTGCACGTGCACGCCGTTGGCCCTCGCATTGTCGACGAACAGATTGAGATAGTAGTCGAGGTGAGCGATCGTATGCAGCCGGATCTGCCGCCCCCGCTCCCGCCATTCCTCCCAATTGCCGTGCTCCGCCGACGCATTTTTCTTGCCGTTACGCAGCCGTTCGGTCGTGAACTTGACCGCCTTGACTAGAAATTCGTCGTTCAGCGCCAGCTCCGCCCGCTCTTTGACCGTCGCTCTTCCTTTGTGCGCGCTCATGCCAGACCCGCTCCTTCCGCCAGCACTTCGGCCAGATGCATCACCCGCACCTGCTCGCCGCGATAACGCAGATTGCCCGCGATATTCATGAGGCAGGCCATGTCGAGCCCGACCAGCACCTCGGCCTCGGTCTCCTTGACGTGGTCGACCTTCTCGGACACCATCGCGCCCGATATATCTGCCATCTTGACCGCGAACGTGCCGCCGAACCCGCAGCAATCCTCCGCATAGGGCAGCGGCACGAACTCGAGATCGCGGACATGCGACATGAGCGCCATCGGCTCGTGCTTGACGCCGAGCAGCCGGGTGCCGTGACAGGAGGGGTGATACGTTACTTTGTGCGGGAATCTCGCGCCGACGTCGGTCACGCCGAGCACGTTGACGAGGAACTGGGTGAATTCGTACGACTTGTCCCTGAGGCGCTCGGCGCGCGCGAGCTGGACCGGATCGGACTCGAACAGCTTCGGATAATGGTGGACCATGCCCGTGCACGACCCGGACGGCGAGATGACGAAGTCGCTGTCCTCGAAGGCGTCGAGTATCGTCTTCGCGCTCGCGCGCGCTTCCTGCCAGTAGCCGCTGTTGAACGCGGGCTGACCGCAGCAAGTCTGGACGCGGGGGAACTCGAGCGACACGCCGTACCGCGCCAGCACCCGCACCATCGCCTCGCCGACCCGCGGGTAGATCGCATCTCCGAGACAGGTAATGAACAATGAGACCTTCATAAAAGAACACCTCGCGTATAGATGAAATATGTCAGGTTGTCAGACAAGTTGAGTGTAGAGACAGGCGCAGACGGCGCTGCGCTTTGAGATGTTGGCAAATAATTAGTGTGATAAGAGAGGCCGGCAAGTGCTTGAGCGGGCTTGAGCGGGCTTGAGCGGGCTTGAGCGGGCTTGAGCGGGCTTGAGCGGGCTTGAGCGGGCTTGAGCGCGTATGTTTAACTGCAATTATACATCTATCCGTCTCGTCGTGGGGCGCGCCGAGTGCATAACTGCAAATATACAGTTAAATCGTCCGATTTGGGCCAGATTTGAACCCATCCTCCCGAAATAGATGTATATTTGCAGTTATCCTTCAAAAACAAGCCGCATGGTGCATATATAGATGTAAAATTGCAGTTATTTATTTGCTATGTCCAAGCAAGCGACAACGCGCGATTGCCGCTGCAAGACTGCGCGCTTTGTCGACGCAGCGCCGACCGCGCAGCGCCAACGGCGCAGCGCCCCGCCAGCAAGCTACACCGTGCTCACGCCGATGCCCCGCGCCTCCAGCTCGCGCACGATGTCGCCCGGTACGCGGCGGTCGGTCACGAGGCGGTTCACCTCGGACAAGTCGGATACATGCGTGAACGCCTGCAAACCGAACTTGCTCGAGTCGGCCAGCACGAACACCTGGTCGGCCATACCGATCATCTTGTGCTTGATGCGCGCCTGCAGCTCGTTGGACTCGCTGATGCCGCGCTCCAGATGTACGCCTTTGCACGAGAGGAACAGCTTGTCGACGTGATAGGCGTCGAGCGAGCGCTCGGCGAGCGGGCCGACATACGACAGCGAGCGCCGGGCGAGCTGGCCGCCTGTCGAGATGACCTCGATGCGCTCCTTGCCGGCGAGCTCGAGCGCGACCTTGATCGAGTTGGTCAGCACGGTGAGCGGGATGTCCGGCATCTCGCGCGCCATGTACCAGGTCGTGGAGCTGGCGTCGAGCAGTATCCGGTCGCCCGGCGAGATGAGCTTGATCGCCTCGAGGGCGATCCGCCGCTTGTCGTCCGCGCGGATGATCTCCCGTTCGGAGTACGGCGTCTCGGGCTGCGTGTGCTGATCCTGATCCTTGACGCTGACGGCGCCGCCGTGCGACCTGCGCAGCCGTCCCGCCTGCTCCAGCCGGTCCAGATCGCGCCGGATCGTCTCCTCCGTCACGCCGCACAGCTCGGACAGCTCGGACACGCGGATGCTGCCGCGTTCGTTAACGAGCTCCACGATTTTTTCATAACGTTCCGCGACGAGCATTCGGCGTCCTCCTTTTCCTTATATCCTACTTCGATAGCGATGTCGCCCGCAAGAAATTTCCGTAGGCGGCCTCCCAGGCGGCCGCGTCCGCAGGCTCATAGGTCGCCACGCCGAACGAATCGCGGATGATGCGGCGCGCTTCGCGCAGGTCGGCCAGCTCGCCCGAGGCGATCCACTGTACGGCCAGGTTGCCGATCGCGCTGCCCTCGGCCGGGCCGGCCCATACCGGCTTGCCGATCGCGGATGCGGTCCACCGGCACAGCAGCGTGTTCTGGATGCCGCCGCCGACCATATGGAGCCCGCCGTAGCGGCGCCCGGACAGCTCCTCCACCCGCTCGAGCGCATACCGGTACTTCAGCGCCAGACTCTCGAGAATGCAGCGCATCGTCTCGCCGACGCCCTCCGGCGGCCGCTGCCCCGTGCGGCGGCAGTATTCGGCGATCCTGCCCGGCATGTCGCCCGGCGGCAGGAACAGCTCGTCGTCCGGATCGATATAGGCGGCGAATGCCGGCGCGCCCTCGGCCAGCGCCACCAGCTCAGGGAACGAATAGGCGCTGCCCGCCCGCTGCCACGCTCTGCGGGATTCGTTGACGATCCACAATCCCATGATGTTCTTGAGCAGCCGGTACGTGCCGCAGGCACCGCCCTCGTTGGTGAAGTTCAGCTCCCGTGCGCGATCCGTGAGCACCGGCTCGGCGACCTCCGTGCCGATCAGCGACCACGTCCCGCAGCTGAGATAGGCGAAGTGCTCGTCGAGCGCCGGCACCGCGACGACGGCCGAGCCGGTGTCATGCTCGGCGACCGCGTACACCGGGATCGCCGGCACGCCGAGCTCCGCCTGCACCGCCTCGCTCAGCGTACCTGCCGGAGAGCCCGGCTGGAGCACGTCGCCGAACCAGTCCGCCGGCACCCCGAGCAGCGCCAGCAGCTCCGGGTCCCACGCCTTCGCCGTCGCGCTGAACAGCTGCGTCGTCGTCGCATTCGTGAACTCGCCGTGCATCTCGCCCGTGAGGAAGTAGCGCAGCAGATCCGGCATCATGAGGAAGCGCTTCGCTTCGCGGAGCAGCGGGTTGCCGGCGGTCCTCAGCGCGTACAGCTGAAAGATCGAGTTGAACGGCTGGAACTGAATGCCGGTTCTGGCGAACAGCTCGGCTTCGGATATTTCCCCGAACAACAATGGCATGATCCCTGCCGTATGCGCGTCGCGGTAATGATACGGGTTGCCGAGCAGCTCGCCGCTCTCGCCGACGAAGCCGAAGTCGACGGCCCAGGAGTCGATGCCGATGCTCCTTATCTCGATGCCCCGCTGCTTGGCGATGAGCAGCGCCTGCTTCATCTCGTGCAGCAGCCGCAGGATATCCCAATGCAGCCTCCCGCCGATCTGCACGGGATCGTTGGGGAAGCGGTGAAGCTCCTCCGTCTCGATCCGGCCGTCCGTCAGCCTGCCGAGCAGCGCCCGGCCGCTGCTCGCGCCCAAATCGTAAGCCAATATGTCGGCCATTGTCAGCAACCTCCGCTATAGGTTAAGCTATCAGCCGCGCGCGGCGAGCACGTCCCGCTCGTACGCCTTGACCTCGGCCAGCCAGCGCTCGCGCACCGGCACGCCCTGCGATTCGCAGTAGTAGTCCCAGATCGCGCCGAACGGATACGTCTTGAACTCCTCGACGAGCGCGAGGCGCGTCGTGTAGTCGCCGTCCAGCTCCGCCTTGCGCAGCGCGTCTGTCGGCTCGAGCAGCGCGAGCAGCAGCGACTTGATCGTGTTGCGCGTGCCGATGACCCATGCGGCTACGCGGTTGATGCTCGCGTCGAAGAAGTCGAGGCCGATATGCGTCTTGCCGAGCAGCTCGCCGCGCACGAGCTCGCGGCCGATGTCGAGCAGCTCGTCGTCGAGGACGACGACGTGATCGCTGTCCCAGCGGACCGGACGGCTCACGTGCAGCAGCATGCCTTCGGCGAACAGCGACAGCGAGGACAGCTTGTTCGAGATGACCTCGGTCGGGTGGAAGTGGCCGGCGTCCAGGCAGATGAGCTTGTTATGCTGCAGGCCGTAGCCCATATAAAACTCGTGCGAGCCGACGGTATAGGCTTCCGCGCCGAGACCGAACACCTTGCTCTCGACGGCATCGAGGTTGTGCGCCGGATTCAGCGCCTCCGCGAACACCTCGTCGAGCGATTCCTTCAGCCGCCTGCGCGGCGCGAGCCGGTCGACCGGCGTGTCCTTGAAGCCGTCCGGCACCCAGACGTTCGTGACGCAGGTCTGCCCGAGCTGCTCGCCGAAGTACGCGCCGATGCGGCGGGAGCGCTTGCAGTGCTCGATCCAAAATTCGCGGATCGCCGGGTCCGCATGGCTCAGCGTGAAGCCGTCCTTGGAGTTCTCGTGCGAGAAGCAGGTCGGATTGAAGTCCAGGCCCAGCCCCTGCGCCTTCGCCCACTCGACCCACTTCTCATAGTGGCGCGGCTCGATCGCGTCCAGGTCCACCTTTTCGTCGGTGTCGGCATAGATCGCATGCAAGTTCACCTTGTGCTTGCCGGGAATGAGCGACAATGCCTTTTCCAGATCGGCCCGCAGCTCGGCAGGCGTGCGCGCGGCGCCCGGATAATTGCCGGTGACGGCGATGCCGCCGGTCAGATCCTGGTCGCGGTTCAGGAAGCCGCGCACATCGTCGCCCTGCCAGCAGTGCATGGAGATCTTGATCTCGGACAGCTTCGCGAGCGCCGCATCGACGTCGATGCCATGCGCCGCGTATTGCGCCTTGGCGGCTTCGTATTGCTTGAGCGTATCGTTGGTTGGCATGAACGATGATCCTCCTCTATAAAAGACCGGGAGCGGCGGGCTCTCTTGCGCCGCGCCGCTTCGGCCAAGCTTGCGATTAATGAATCGGATAGGCCATGACCGACATGAGCGCATTTTCCGCCTGCGTCGCGTCCAGCCGGCTGTATTGCACGATGACCTTGATGTCGCTGCGCACCTCGATGGCGTACGGCACGCCGGGCGGGATCGTCCTGCCGTCCTTGGCCAGCGACGAAGTGCGGATATGACGCGTGCGGCGGGCCGGCACGACGACCAGAATATCCTCGATCGGCTCGCGGTCCTCAAAATAAATCGTAAACTGCAGCAGCGCATCGTCCGAAGCCGTATTCAGCACGCATACGGACTCATGGCTCGTGAGCCGGCCGGCGCTATGCTCCGGAATATAGGCGTCGGGAATGAACCAACGCTTTTCGCCTGTCGCCTGGGTCATGCGCCTTCCTCCTTTTCCTTCGTCGGCCGTGCCGACGGAATCGATGTCTTAGCGCGTGAACGCGGCCGGTACGCCGCCGTCGATCGTCAGCATGCAGCCCGTCGTCTTCTCGGCCTTGGACGATGCGAAGAACGCCACGCCCTCGGCGATATCGCGCGGGTAGATGTTCACGAGCAGCGTCGTGCGCTTGCGGTAGTACTCCTCGAGCTGGTCCGGCTCGATGCCGTAGGCGGCGGCGCGCTCATTGCGCCAGCTGCCGTTCCAGATCGCGGAGCCCTGCAGGATGGCGTCGGGCAGAATCGTATTGACGCGAATGCCGTGCTCGCCGCCTTCGGCCGCGATGCAGCGGGCCAGATGGGCTTCGAGCGCCTTGGCCGCGCTGTAGGCGGTGGCGTTTTTGCCGGCGTACACCGAGTTCTTGGAGCCGATGAACACCATGCTGCCGCCGACCGCCTGCGCCTTCATGAGCTTGAACGCCTCGCGAGCGACGAGGAAGTAGCCGGTGCCGAGCACGTTCATGTTCAGGTTCCATTCCTTGAGCGAAGTCTCCTCGAACGGGCTGGACGTCGCCAGACCCGCGTTGTTGACGATGATGTCGACGCCGCCGTATGCGAGCGCGGTCGCCGCATAGGCCGCCTGGACCGCTTCTTCGCTGGTCACGTCCATCTTGACCGCGATCGCGCGGTTGTCGCCGTAGCGGGCGTTGATCTCGGCCGCTATCTTCTCGGCGCCCTCAAGATTGAGGTCGGCCAGCACGACATGCGCGCCTTCGGAGACGAGACGGCGCGCCGTCTCGCTGCCGATGCCGCCCGCGCCGCCGGTGATGAACGCGACCTTGCGCGAGAACTCGGCTTCGGCTGGAGCCAGCGTCAGCTTGTACAGCTCGAGCGGCCAGTACTCGACATTGTACGACTCGTTCTCGCTGAGCGAGACGAACTCGCCGAGCGCCGTCGCGCCGCGCATGACCGCGATCGCGCGGTGGTACAGCGCGCCGCTCACCTGGGACATCGCCCAGCTCTTGCCGGTGTTGATCATGCCGACGCCCGGGATCAGGATGACGCGCGGTGCCGGCTCGAACATGACGTCGCCTTCGTTTTTGTTGCGCTCGAAGTATGCTTTGTACTGCTCCTTGTAGGCGGCTACGCTCTCCTTGAGGATCGCCTTCAGGCCCTCGACGTCGTCCGCATCAGGCGCCCAGTCGACGAACAGCGGCACGACCTTCGTGTGCACGAGGTGGTCCGGGCAGGCGGCGCCGACCTGGGACAGCTTCGGCGAAGCCTCGCCGCCTACGAACGCGAGCACGTCGTCCGCGTCATCGAACGACAGGATCATCTTCTTGGCATCGCTGACCGCGCCGCGAATCGTCGGCATGACCTGCGCCGCGATGCTGCGGCGGACGTCGGCCGGGAGCGCCTCATGCTTGACGCCGCCGAACAGCTTCGCCGCGTCGACGCGCGCTTCGATGAATGCCTCGGCTTCGCTGATGATCTTGATCGTCTGCGCGTACGCTTCCTCGCTCGTCTCGCCCCAGGTGACGAGGCCGTGCTTCTCCATCAGCACCAGCTCGGCGTTCGGGTTGGCCAGCACGCCCTCCGCGATCATCTTGGACAGCTTGAAGCCCGGGCGGATATAAGGCACCCATACGAAGCGGTCGCCGAAAATTTCCTTCGCCAGCGCCTTGCCGTTGTCCGCGCAGCACAGGCTGATGATCGAATCCGGGTGCGTGTGGTCGACATGCTTGAACGGCAGAAACGCATGCAGCAGCGTCTCGATCGAGGCACGCGGGTGCTTAACGTCGATCATGCAGTTGACGAGGTAAGCGACCATCTCTTCGTCCGGCATCTCGTCCTTCTCGAACAGCGGGCGGATGTCGTCCATGCGGAGGCCCGTGAAGTTGCCGGCCTTCATCGAGGCGAGGTCGGAGCCGCTGCCCTTCACATACATCACTTCGACGTCGCGGCCGCGGAAATCCTTCACAACCGTCTTCGCGGACGTGTTGCCGCCGCCCCAGTTGCAGACGCGCCGGTCGGCGCCGATGATGTTGGAGCGGTAGACGAGCTGATCGAGCGCGTTTTGTTGCTTGGATGCTTCCGAGGAATTCCACAGACTTTGAACCATGAGATGAGACCTCCGAGTATTTGTTTTTGTTTTCTTTTGTTTTCACTATATCATCTTTGTTTGTTTTTGAATATACAATTTCGGACAAAAACAAAAACCGCTCTTCGGAGGAAGGCGGCATCGTTGTCGTATGGCAAAGCGATTGTGATAAACTGCAGCACAGCCTGGGCGGAAATAAAGCTCAAGTCGCGGCGCCGGGATCGGCAGCCGCATCCGGCGGGTCGCTATTCAATCCGCGACCCGCAGACCGACGAAAACGAGATCGCGCTCGACACCGTCCAGCGCTGCGACGCGCGGCAGCAGACCCCAGCGCTCGAACCCGTGCTTGCGCAGCAATCCGAGGCTCGGCTCGTTGTGGCCGAATACGAGGCCGACCAGCGTCCGGATGCCGAGCGGCGGCGCGGCCGCGATCGCATGCCGGATCAGTACGCCGCCCAGTCCGCGGCCGCGGCAGTCCGCGGCGATATAAATGCTGATCTCGGCCGTCGCATCGTACGCAGCCCGGCTATGGAACGCCGAGAAGCTGAGCCATCCGGCGATCCGGCCTTCCAGGCGGAGCACCCACAGCGGGTGGCGCTGCGGCGCATGGGCCTCGAACCATGATACCCTGCTCTCGACCGAGACCGGCTCCAGATCGGCCGTCACCTGCCTGCTTGGAATCGTCGCGTTGTATATATCGACGATCCCGGGCAGGTCTTCGATGCGGGCAAGCTCAATCTTCATGTCTTTCTTCTGCACGATGTTCCCTCTCTTTTGCCAGGCTCGCCGGGCCGTCCAATCGAATCCTTACATAGTGGTCGCTCTGCGGCTCCTCCACGTAAAAAGGCGCCAGCGCCTTTTCCCACTCCGCATATCCCTGCGACCGGACGAATGCTGCGACATGATCTCCGACCGACTGCCATTGGACGAGCAGCAGGTACTGGCCGTTCTTTTCCACACATTTGTTCAGCTCATGCGAGATGTAGCCCCTTGCGCCGGTCAACATATGCTGCGCCTTGCGGAAGCTACTCTCGAATTCACTCGCGGATTCGGGCCTAACGCTGAGCAATGCCGACTGTAAGATCATCTGGGCACCTCCGGGTAATGCAGCCGTCGCCGGCTACAAAGTCAGATCATAATAACAGAATGCTTCGTCTCTCTCATAGCCGGCCCGCTCGTAGAGACGCTGCGCGCCGACGTTGTCCAGCGCCGTTGACAGCGTCAGCCCCTTGGCCCCCGTCGCGACCGCGTGACGCTTCGCCGCTTCGAGAAGTCGGCTAGCCACGCCGCCCTTGCGATATAGCGTATGTACGAACAAGTCGTTCAATATCCATAGCCGCTTCATGGAGATCGAAGAAAACGATGGATAAAGCTGGACGAACCCGGCGGCATTCGCGGCTCCCTCGTGCTGCGCCAGCAAGATGACCGACTCGAGCTGTCCGAGTCGGGCGGTCAGATACGACCTGGCGCCGGCCTCGTCGGACGGCTGACCGTAAAACGATCTGTAGGCGTCAAAGAGCGGCACGATCAGCGCCAGATCGTGTATGGTCGCTTGCCGAATGTTTAAATCCGTCATGATGTGCTTATACCTCTCCTTCGTCGTCCTCGCCAGAACGCGCATATAGTCTGATGACACCGTTGTCCCGAACGGCCTCTACGCCGATCGCCTTCAACATCACGAACGACTGCCCGTCCAGCGCGAACAGTTCGATTCCCCGATCGTAATCGTACGCGCAGTGCAGCGTAATTGACGGCCGATTGGGCAAAGAGAATGTGTAGCGGCTGTCCATGACGGCGAGATAATGCCGGAATGCCTTGGTGCGCATATACTGCTCGTCGTCCAGCTCAATCAACTCATACTTGGCGTCAGCGGCAGGATACAGCTCGATATCCTCTGCTTCTACGCGGACTGCAGCCGCGCCCTGGACGACCGCCCGCACCGTATTCAGCGTCGGCGGCAGATCCAGCAAGCGCGCCTGGACATTTTCCGCGATACCGATCAGATGCGACAGCGCCAGCAGCAACAGACCGCCGACAATGCTGACGACGATCAGGATCAGCGATCCGCTCATCGCGCCGAGCAGCGTCCCGAACAACAGGATGATATATCCGAAAATATCAAGCAGCGTGCGCATACTATTCCTCCTGACCGCCCGATTAATCGGCGTCCTCGTCCTCCGGATCGGCGACGTAAATGCAGCGGTAACGTTCCGTGCCCAGATACAGCTCGCCCAGACTATGAATCGTGAACCCGATGCTTCTATAAAAACCGACGCTGTCCTCATCCGTCTCCGCTTCGATCGAGGCCGGATTCTCGGCGCCGAGCAGGAGCAGCACGATGCCTCTGCCGTACCCTTTACCCCGTTCGTCGGGATGAACCGCGATGTGCCGGATGACGAGACGTTTGTCCTCGTTGACGGCATAGCCGACGATGCCGATCATTTCTCCTTCGTCCTCATAGCCTTGAAGATTCAGCTTCGGATCTTGCCTGTACGCACCCAGCACCTCGACGATCCGGTCCGGGTCCGGGAACACGGACATCTCGAGCAGCTCGTATACGGGGCGCTGGTCCAATCTGTTTTTAATGTCGACGAGCACACAGCCTCTTCCTCTCTTATATGATTAATGACATGAATTAATCCCGTTAAATAACAGCGAAATTCCGAAACAACCGTGCGAGGCGTCCTTCATCGTTCAACGCCAACGCGTATTCGATCTAGCGAGCTGATGGATCAGCCATGCGAACGAGGCCAGCGCACACAGCCATATCGCACTCGCGACATACCAATCGACGGCGAAGATCAAGCAATGAACCGCAGCGGTCTGCGCCAAGCTGGAGACGACCTGGCCATCCTTGTCCGAAAAGGCGGCAATGACGGAGAGCGCCAGGAAGGCGAGTATCAGCAGCGTCAGAAGCATCCTCTTGTCAGCTCCTATTCTACGTCAAAGTTGAAATACGTCTTCGGATACGGCTCCTTAATTAACGTATAATGCCACCATTCCTTGCTGTATGCCTTGAAGCCGCGCTTCTCCATCGCTTTCTTCAGCACGTTCCGGTTCGCCGTCTGCACCGCGTTCACCAGCTTCGTACCGTGCCATGAGACGCTGCCGAGAAAGTCGAAGCCGCCGCCCATGTCGACGAGCTTGCCGGTCTTGATGCTGGCGATCGACAGGTCGACCGTGCTGCCTCTCGAATGCCCCGACTTGCTCGACAGGTAGCCAAGCTTGAACAGCTTGCTTTTGTCCGTATCCGGATAAAAAATATTTTTGGTCGTCTGGTCCTTCGGGTCCTTGGACCAGCGGATGAAGTGATCGACCGCCTTCTGCGGGCGATAGGCGTCGTAGACGACCAGCTTGTAGCCCTTCGCGGCCAGATCCGCGCTCACCGCCTTGAGCGCCTTCGCGGCCTGTGCGGTCATGATGGCGTACGGCGCCTTGTAGCCGTCCACCCGGGCGCCCACGAAGTTGTAATCCCCGTAGTAACGGATATCGTACTCCGCGGACGGGATAACTTCGTCCAGATAGACGAATCCTGCAGGCAGCTCGCGCTTCTTGACGGGGATGCTCGCGTCCGGGACATCGGTCTTGTCCGCCGCGGCGACGGCGACGGCGACGGCCGGGGCAGTGGCCGCGGCGCCTGCGGGTTGCGCCTGCGCGCCGATTCGGGCCGATGCGGACGCGGCGTCGCCCAGGGCCGTACCGAGCGGGGCGACCGCAGCGGCGCAAGCTGCGGCGTGCAGGCAGACGACTCCGGCCAATAACGCGGCGATACAGCTGCGGCGCATAGTCCTCCCCCTTCCGTATTGACATTCCATCATTATAGCATCATATCGATAGGGCATCCTATCAAACTGTCGGGCATGCGTTGTTGCATCATTCGGATGTCAGGGTAAACGTTGTTGGTTGATCATAATCCGATATCGAGGGAGCGAACGATAATGGCGAATCAAGCGCAATCCGCGGCAAACGGGGAGCTCGCAGGCAAGGTAGCATTGGTGACGGGCGCAGCTTCGGGCATCGGTCTGGCGTCCGCGGTCAGGCTCGCGCAGGACGGCGCCAAGGTCGCGCTGCTGGGCCGCAGCGGAGACGACGAGCTGGGGCAAGCCGTACATAAAATAACGGAAGCGGGCGGCGAAGCGATCGCAGTCGAGGCGGACATATCCGTCGAGTCCCAGATGCAGGCGGCCGTGCAGCAGGTGCTGGATCGCTGGGGCCGGCTCGACATCGTCGTCGCCAACGCAGGGGTGAACGGCGTGCTGCTGCCGATCGAGGAGATGGGCCTGGAAGATTGGAGCACGACGCTCGGCATCAACCTGACGGGCACCTTCCTGACCGTCAAGCACGCGATTCCGGCGCTCAAGAAGCAAGGCGGCAGCATCATTATCACCAGCTCGATCAACGGCAACCGCGTCTTCTCGAACTTCGGGTTCAGCGCGTACAGCACATCCAAGGCGGGCCAGGTCGCATTCATGCAGATGGCGGCGCTGGAGCTGGCCCAATACCGCATTCGTGTCAATGCGATATGCCCGGGTGCGATCGAGACGAACATCGGGGAAAATACGGACCGCAGACCGGAGGTCGACGAGATCGCGATTCCCGTGGAATTCCCCGAAGGCGATCAGCCGCTGCGGCACAAGCCCGGCAGCGCCAAGCAGGTCGCCAGCCTCGTCAAGTTCCTCGCTTCGGACGAATCGTCGCATATTACGGGTACGCCGATCTACATCGACGGCGCCGAGTCTCTCCTTCACGGCTGATGTTCGGCCCCCGGCCTGAAGGCCGGGCGCTTCTCACAGTTTGCCGGCGCCGGCCTTCGGGCACGACGCCTTTTTTTATATCCGCCGCTCCCACTCTCTTTCTACCATCCCAAGACACGAAGAAGGTGCGCGTCATGCAGCTCGAATGCTTTTACCATTCTCCGCGCAGCAACTGGGCCTATTCCTATGACAAGGATACCTTCCATCTGCGCATCAGAACCAAAAAAAACGATGTCGAGCGCGTATACGCCATCACCGGCGACAAATACGATTGGGAGCGTCACAACCGCGAATGCGGCATGGAAAAAATCGCAAGCGACAAGCTGTTCGATTATTGGGAATGCGAGGTCAAGCCCGAGCGCAAGCGGTTCTCGTACGGATTCCGGTTTGAATCCGGAGCGGACAAGGTTTGGATGGTCGAGTCGGGCTTTTTCGAGGAACAGCCGTTCCCTCCCGGCGGTTACTACGAGATGCCGTTCATCCACGAGATCGATATATTCACGCCGCCCGAGTGGGCGAAGTCGGCCGTCTTCTACCAGATCATGCCCGACCGGTTCGCCAACGGCGACCCGTCCAACGATCCCGAAGGCACGCTCCCCTGGGGAGAGCAGCCGACCCGGGACAGCCACTTCGGCGGCGATCTGCAGGGGATTATCGATCATCTCGATTACTTGACCGAGCTCGGCGTGACGGCCGTCTATCTGACGCCTGTCTTCGAGGCGCCCAGCAATCATAAGTACGATACGACCGACTACCGCAAGGTCGACCCGCACTTCGGCGATACGGACACGCTTAAAAGGCTGGTCGACGCCGCGCATGAAAAAGGAATCCGCGTCGTACTCGACGCCGTCTTCAACCATACGAGCGTCGATTTCCCTCCGTTCAAGGACATTATCGCGCATGGCGAGCAGTCCAAGTATGTCGACTGGTACCATATTTACGACTTTCCCGTCCGCGTCGAAGACGGCAATCCGAACTACGATACGTTCGGCTTTTTCGCACATATGCCCAAGCTCAACACGGCCAACCCGGAGGTCAAGCATTATCTGCTCGGCATCGCGGAGCATTGGCTGAGGGAGGTCGGCATCGACGGCTGGCGGCTCGACGTGGCCAACGAGATCGATCATGCCTTCTGGCGCGACTTCCGCCGAACTGTCAAAAGCGTGAATCCGGATGCGTACATCATCGGCGAGGTGTGGTCGGACTCTCTCCGTTGGCTGCTCGGCGACCAGTTCGATTCGGTCATGAATTATCCGTTTGCCGACCGCGTGAACGAATTTTTCAGCCAGGGCGACGCGAACAGCGGCGACTTCGCCAGCAAGATCAACCATGTGCTCATGCGATATCCGCAGCAGACAAACGAAGTCGTCTTCAACATGCTGAGCAGCCACGACACGCCCCGCATTTTGACGATGATGGGCGGCGACAAGCGCCGGCTGAAGCTTGCGGTCGTCTTTTTGCTTACGTTTATCGGCACGCCTTGCATTTTTTACGGCGACGAGATCGGCTTGACCGGTGATGGCGATCCCGATTGCCGCAAATGCATGGAATGGGACTTCGAGCGTCAGGATCGCGAGCTGTTCGATTTTTACCGGCTGCTGATCGGGCTGCGCAAGGAACATTCGGCGCTGCGCTCGGGACGCTTTCGCATCCTGAAGGCGGACGACGGCGAGCGCCGGCTCGTCTATGAACGGATCGGCTCGGGCGAGCACTTCACGATCTGGATGAACAACGCCGAGGAGGAAGCGCTGCTCGAACATCCGATGGACACGGCGGATTGGTTCGACGCGCTGAGCGGCGAGTCCGTCGCGCCGGAGAACGGTCGGATGCGCATTGCCCTCGAGCCGCTCGGCTATCGTATCTTGCGCAGGAAGGTTGCAAATTGAACGGAGACGGCTGCACGATTCGTGCGGCCGTTTCTATTTTTACGGACACAAACTGTTCACAGTTACCAAAAAAGTTCGGCGTTTCAAGTCATAATCTCGTTGGTTAATAACTATCTATGATCTTGCTGGCAATTAAGTCGAGGGGGAAGAACAGAGGATGAGCAATCAGAACGTTTTGGCCATGCTTCTAGCGGGAGGGGAAGGCAAGCGGCTCCATCCGTTGACGCAGCAGTGGGCCAAACCGGCCGTACCGTTCGGAAGCAAACAACGCATTATCGATTTTCCGGTCAACAATTGCTTGAACTCGGGCATTCAGAGCATCGGCGTCGTCACGCAATATCGGGCGGAATCGATTCACAACCATCTGCGCGGAGCGAACGGCTGGAACGGCGATTCGGGCAAGCAAACAGGACTCACGCTGCTCCCGTCGGACCGGCTCGGCACAGACGGCTACATAGGAACGGCAGACGCAATCTATCAGAACATGGATTATATCGATAGCCACGCGCCGGAGGACGTGCTGATCCTGTCGGGCGATCATATCTATCAGATGGACTACAGGCCGCTGCTGGCGGCTCACCGGTCCCGCGGCGCGAGCGCGACGATCGTGGTCAAGCATGTCGACTGGGCCGAGGCGAGCCGGTTCGGCATCATGAGCACGGACCAGGACGACCGGATCGTCGACTTCGCGGAGAAGCCGGCCGCGCCGAAGAGCAATCTCGCCTCGATGGGCGTGTACGTATTCCGCTGGCAGGACCTGCGGCGCTATCTGCTGCAGGACGCAGCCTCCGCGACATCGTCGCGCGACTTCGGCAAGGACGTGATTCCTCGTCTGCTCGCGGACGGCGAGTCGCTGTACGCACACAAGTTCGACGGCTACTGGCGCGACGTCGGCACGATCGACAGCCTCTGGGAAGCGAATATGGACCTGCTCGACGGCGTCGTCCAGGTCGCTTCGCCCGAATGGCCGATGAACGCCTCCGCCCTGTCTTCGGTCGTGCACTACGCTGCGAACGCCCAAGCGCAGATTCGCGGCTCTCTCCTGCACCAAGGCGTCGCGGCGCGAGGCGAGATTACCCGCTCGGTCGTCTCCTGCGGCGCTCAGATCGGCGCGTTGTGCCAGATCAAGGACAGCGTCGTCATGCCGAACGCGAAGATCGGCAAGCATGCGAAGATCAGCCGCGCCATCATCGGCGAAGGCGCGATCATCGAGGACTACGCCGTCATCGGCGGCGATCAAGCCGAGATCGTCGTCATCGCGCCGGGCGAGCGCGTCAAGGCGAGCGTGTTCATGGCGCCGGCGTTCGAGCGCATCAAGGATATGAAGGATCGCATCGTCGGCGGCAAGCTGGATCAGACCGGGGCGCTGCTGTCGCTGGCCGAATAACGACATACAACAACGGGACTTGGCGGATTAATGTCCGCAAGTCCCGTTTTTGTGCGAGCTTTCCTATGCGTCCGCTGGCCTGACTTCATAGAACACGAGACGGTTGCCCGCAGGATCGAGCACGGTCACTTCGTCGTCCCCCCACGGCATGCGCGCAAGGCCCGGGCGCGAGAACGCCGCGGCCTTCGCCGTCAGTCCCGCATGCAGCGCCGCGATATCGGCGACCTCGATGCGGATCGCCGCGCCGGGGCTGCAGTCTCCGTAATGCTCGCTTAAGTGAATGCGGCACGCCCCCAGCGAGACCTGCATGTACAGCGGCAGATCCGGCTCGAAGCGGTGCTCCCAATCGATCGTCCCGCCCAAATAGTCGGTATAAAAAGCGATTGTCCTGCCGATGTCGAACATGCGCAATATCGGCACGATCGGGCCGTAAGCCATCATTGTCCCCCACTCTCCTTGGTCAGCGTGCTGGCGCGGGCACGGGCTCCGGCCTGCCCCAGAGATAGCCCTGGAACAATTGATAGCCGAGCTCGCGCAGCCACAAATAATCTTCCTCGCGCTCGATTCCTTCGGCCAGCGGGACTGCCCCCGCTTGAAGCGAAGCCGCCAGCATTTGCTCGGCGGTTCTCTGCTTGTCGCCGTCGCGGCTCACGCCGTCCACCGCGCCCCGATCCAGCTTCATATAGTGCGGCCGGATGTCGCGCAGCAGCTCGGGCGTGCTGTAGCCCTCCCCCACATCGTCGAGGGCATAGCTGAACCCTTGCTCGGTGTAATAGGCGAGGATCGATCTGAGATGGTTCACGTCCTCGACCCGCTCGCTCTCGACGACCTCGAATACGAATCTGGAAGCGTCCAGACCGAGCTCGCGCGTCAGGGCGATCGTCGACTTCAGACAATGCTGCGGCGAATAGATCGAGGTCGGGATAAAGTTAATGAATACGCGGCCGATCAGATGCACCGCGCTCCTCACGGCGGCCATGCGGCACATGCGGTCCAGCGCGTACAGCCGGTTGCGCCGCTTCGCCGCGGCGAACACCTCGGCCGGCGGCAGCAGCGCGCTGTCCTCGGAGACGAACCGCGCCAGCACCTCATAGCCGAAGCGCCCGCCGCTCCTGTCCATAATCGGCTGCGCGTACGACACGATCCGCTCCTCCGCGATGATGCCGTCGACCCAACGCTCCCGCAGCCGTTCAGGCAGCCGATGCATCGGCTCCCATTCGGCCCCGTCGACGCGGAAGGACATCCGCTGCAGCTGCATATGATCCGCGCAGAAGTCGTAAAAATCCGCGGCAGCGGACTCGCGGATCTGAAGGGATTGCCGTTCCGGCTTTATTTCGGCTCCCCGCTCTTCCATAAACCGGGCGATCTGCGCTGCGACCTGCTCATTTTCGGCGCCTTCGAGGCTGAATTCGTAGATCGGTTCTCCTGTCAGGCACTGTCTGCAACTCATCTGCACACTTCCTTCGATGTCGAACGCAATTAAGCTCCAACTTTAAACATTCGTCGTCCGTGTGCATTTTCCTATCGACCTCCTGCAAGCGTGTCGAATGATGCAGATAGTCCCCTGCTGGACGAGCTGCCTCTTCCCCTCGGGCGCCGCCGCGGTTACAGTAGAAGAAGCGAATTCGCAAGCAGAAGAATGGAGTGTTGAAATTGACAACAACCGGCGCTGCCCTGCAGCGTACCGAACTGTCGTCTCCGCAGCGCCGCATCAGCGCCAAGGACCATGCGATATTCGGCATCGCCACGCTGCTGTACTGGATGACGATGTATATTTACGTCCCGATCCTGACGCCCTTCCTCGAGGACCGCGGACTGCCGCTCGGCACGATCGGCCTGATCGTCGGCAGCTACGGCCTCACGCAGGTGCTGGTCCGCTTTCCGCTCGGCCTTTATTCCGACCGGCTGCGCAGGCGCAAGCCGTTCCTGTATGCCGGGATGGCGGCGGGCCTCGTCAGCTGCGCCCTCTTCATCGCCGTCGGCGGCGCGGCCGGCCCCCTCGCCGGCAGACTGGCCGCCGGCATCTGCGCCTCGACCTGGGTGCCGTTCACCGTGCTGTACGCCTCTTATTACCCGCCGGAGCAGTCCGGCAAGGCCATGAGCACGCTCAGCTTCCTGACCGTCGTCGGCCAGCTCGGCGGCATGACCGCCAGCGGCTACCTGGCCGGGCAGGGCGGCTGGAACGCCTCGTTCGCTGCGGGCATCGTCATCGCCGCCGCCGGCATCGCCGTCCTGCCGTTCGTGCGGGAGCCCCAAGCAGCGACGACGCCGTCCGCGCCGGCGCTTGCTGCCGCGCAGCCGCGCAGGCGTCCCGCCGAGATGCTCCGCCGCTCGCCGCGGCTGCTGATCGTGTCGCTGCTCTCGCTGCTCGCCCATTGCGTGCTGTTCATCACGATGTTCGGCTTCACCCCGCTGCAGGCCGTCGCATACGGCGCTACGAAGAGCGGGCTCACCTGGCTCGTCGTCGCCTTCATGGTCCCGCATGCGCTCGTCTCGCTCTGGACGGGACGCTATATCGCACCGCGCTTCGGCACGCGCCGCGTCCTCGTCTGCGGATTCCTGCTCGCGGCCGCCTGCACGCTCGCCATTCCCTATAGCGGCGGGTATGCCGGACTGCTCGCGACCCAGGCGGTCAACGGGCTCGCCCAAGGGCTCTATCTGCCGCTGCTGCTCGGGCTCGCGATCCGCGACGTCCGGCCGGCAGAGCGCGCGACGGCGATGGGATTCTATCAGTCGGTCTATGCCGTCGGCATGTTCGCCGGACCCTATCTGGCAGGCTGGCTGAACGCAGGCGGCGGACTCAAGTCAGGGTTCGCGTTCGGCGCCGCGACGGGCGCAGCCGCAGCGTCGATCGCCTGGCTCGCGGTGAAGGATGAGTCGGATACGCGCGGCCGAACGCGCGCTTAAGCCCACCGCCCCGGGAGCATGAGCACGACCGCGAGCGCGGCGACGGCCGCCAGCAGCGCGGCATCCCGCCTGCGCCAGCGGAGCCGCTCGGATACGGTCGGCTCCGCGCGCCGTCCGACCCCGCGGCTCTCGAGCGCGAGCGTCACCGTCTCTCCGAGCCTGAACAGGGAGAGCAGGAACGGAATCGCCGTGCTCCGCAGCCGGCGAAGCAGTGCGCCGGGCGTACGGCGCATGTCTTTGCCGCGCGCGAGGGCGATGCGCGTGTAGCGCTCCCACTCCGCCAGCAGCTGCGGCACGAAGCGCAGCAGCAGCGTGACGGCGAGCACGATCCGCTGCGCGAGCATCCCCGCCCTGCCGCGCCGCGGCAGCGTCTGCGCGAGCGCGCGGCGCAGCCGCAGCGGAGATACGGCGGACGGCAGGCCGATCCCGATGGCGAGCACGAGCCATGTCTTGGCGAACGAGCGGAAGGTGGCCAGGCTGTCGGCCATATGCCACCAGCCGTCCCCGCCGCTGTCGCCGGTCAGTCCCGACAGCGCCGCAGAGATTACCGTGAACGTGCCGAAGGCGGCGAGCGGTCCCCGATACCGGCGCAGCGGCAGCCGCCCCAGCATGACGATCGCCGCCGCAGCGGCTGCGGACGCAGCCAGGCCCGCCCAGCCGGACGCCGCAAAAAAAGACAAGGACAGCAGCACGTACGACAGCCACACCGCTCTCGGATCGAAGGCGGCGAGGGGATTGTCCTTGCCCGCGGCCGGTCGCTGCGAGGCAGGCAACTGCGGGGCAGGCAACTGCGAGGCAGGCAACTGCGAGGCAGGCAACTGCGAGGCAGGCAACTGCGGGGCAGTTTGCTTTGCTGGCCATTGCGATATAGCCGGTTCCGGCCGGACGAGCGTCTCGCTTCCTTCCACCGCTCGCATATAGGCGGCGATATCCGCAGCGCACCATATATGCGCCGGCTCCGCGCCGAGCAGCCAGGCCCGCCGCGCCGCCATATAAAGTTCCGGCGCCTGCAGTCCCGCCTCCCGCCACCAGTCGGGCTGCGCCAGCAGCGCCTCCCGGCTGCAATGACGGAGCTCGCCGCCCGGACCGAGCAGCAGCAGCTCGTCGGCCAGTGGCAGCGCCCAGTCCGGCTCGTGCGAGACGAGCAAGATTCCGCGGCCGCCGCGGCGCTCGGCCGCGAGGTCCGCGGCCAATCGGGCATAGCCCGCCGCGTCCAGCCCGGAGGTCGGCTCGTCCAGCAGCAGCCACGGCGCCGGCGCGGCGAGCGCGCAGGCGAGCGCGGCCCGCCGCCGCTCCCCGCCGCTCATCGCGTACGGATCGCGGCCGAGCCAGGTATCGTCCCAACCGACGGCCGACAGCGCATGTCCGATCCGGGCCGCCTTATCCCGATCGCTCAGTTCATAGGCGCGCAGCACATAATCCATCTCATCCGCGACCGACCGCGCGAACAGCTGCTCCTCGGGCGACTGGCACGCGTAGCTGTAGCTAAGCAGCGCATCCTCCCCCAGCGCGCCGCCCCGCTTGCCTGCAAGCTTGCCGGCGCGCCCGGCACGGACCGCACTCCCGCCGTAGCTCACGGCGATGCCCTCCGCCTGCCGCAGGCCGGCGGCGAGCTCGAGCAGCCGCGTCTTGCCGGCGCCGTTCGCGCCGAGCAGCAGCGTGATCCGGCCTGTGCGCAGCGCCAGTGCGCCGGCCGGCGCATCCGAGCCCGCAGGCATGACTTCGTCGGCCTCGCGGATTGGCCGCAAGCCTGCGAAGCTTAGCGGCGGTCGCTGCGGGGCCGGCTGATTGCCGGCAGCCGCGCCGTCTGCGCGCTGCCCCCGGACATGCTCCCGATCCTCGCGCCGGTCCGCAGCCGCCGCTCCCCTCTCGCGCTGCTGCGACGCCGTCTCGAGGCTCTCAATGCGCAGCGCCCGCGCCAGCTCCGCGCGGAACGGCAGCCGGAGTCCGCATCTCAAGCAGGGCGGCTCACCTGGTTCGTCCCCGTCGTCGCCATACAAAAATTGTTCGCCGCTGCCGTCGAACACAAGTCTGCCTTCCGACAGCGCCGCGACGCGACGCGCCGGCTCCAGCTCCTCCAGACGCTGCGTGATCCAGACGACTGTCGCGCCTTCCCGATGCCTGCGGTCGATCAGACTGCGGATGCGTCCGCGCGCGTCGCCGTCGAGCATCGAGGTCGCCTCGTCGAGCACGAGCAGCGGAGCACGGCCGGCTGCCGAAGCGGCAATGGCAGCGAGCTGACGCTGTCCGCCGGACAGCGCCTCCCACGGCAGATCCGCCAGTGGCTCCAGGCCGGCCTCCTTCAGCACCGACCGGACGGCGCCGTCAATCGCCGTACCTTCGACGCCGAGCCATTCCAGCGCGAACACGATCTCCTCCCGCGGCGTGCTGCCGAACAGCTGCGCATCCGGCTGCTGCATGACGTACGGCGCCGGATCGTCGCCCGCGAACCCTCTGTCCCAACGGGCGGCGCTCAGCCGCCCGGGGAAGCTGAGTCCGGCCAAGATCCGGCCCAGCGTCGACTTGCCGCTGCCGTTGGCGCCTACGATGTACAGCCATTCCCCCGGCGCCAGCGTCATCGTCACCCGATCGAGCAGGACCGAATCCGTATCGTTTTCATTTTCGCGGCTCGCGGTGAGCGTCTCCAGCACCAGCGGCGAAGACGAGCGCGGCTGCCAGGCGCCCGATTGAACCGACATTTTCATTTCCTTCTTCCCAAACCGGATATCCCGTGCTAAAATTCCAATTGTTAACCACCAACTCGATTACAGGTTAACATTTGGGAGGAGATTTGACAATGATCGATCCGATGACCGAAGCTGCAGACAGGGCGGCGCCCCCCGCGACGCATCAGAACAACCTACATAAGCAGCCTGCAGCCGCGCGTTGGCTCGGGAGCACCGTATTCACGGCTTTGTTCGCCGCGCTGTTCGTCGCCTTCAGCTATGTATCCGTCCCGCTCGGTTTTACGACCGTGCCGATCACCCTCCAGACGCTGGCCGTCATGCTGGCCGGCGGCCTGCTCGGCGCCCGTCTCGGCTTCTGGAGCATCGCGCTGGTCGTGCTGCTGTCGGCGGCCGGTCTGCCGCTGCTGCACGGCCGCGGCGGGCTCGCTACCGTCTTCGGACCGACGGGCGGCTTCATCTGGATGTTCCCGTTCCAGGCGCTGTTCCTCGGCATGGTCTGCGACCGGCTGTTCAAGCGCGGCGCCAAGCCGGGCGTTGCCGCCTACGCGCTGCTGTCCGGCGCGATCGTACTGTTCGGCATCGCGCTCTCCTATGTGAGCGGCGTCCCGTGGCTTGCTTACAAATACTACGATATGAACATCCACGCGGCGCTCATCGGCGGCTGCTATCCGTTCCTCGCCGGAGACTTCGTCAAGGGCATCGCAGCCGCCTTCATCATCGCGACGCTGCGGCCCGTGCTCTCCGGCACGCTGCGCCGGCTGACAGCTTAAGCTGCGAATGTGTGCGCAACCGCCGGGCCAATCCGGCGGTTGCCGGCCCCCGAATTGCCGCAAGCCCGAACAGCACGTCCCCCGTGCCGTTCGGGCTTGCTCTGTTGTGATCGGCTTCAGATGACCGTCAGGCCCCCGTACCGCGCCAGTTCCTCGACCAGCCGCTTGTAGATCGGCATTCTGAATTCCATCGGCCCCGTCCGGTGGATGCCGCCGCGATGATGCACGACGACCTCCTGGGCATATACCGCATAATAACGGCTGCCTGCGGCGATCGAGCCGAAGGCGAGCTCGCCCCGCGCTACCCTGGCAGCCGCCATCGCACGGCGGTCCATACGCACGCTCTCGCACGGTACGACGCTGACGATATGCTCGAATAAAATATAGTAGTTCATGTGCGGCTTCTGTACGACCAGCTCGCGCGTCGACAGCGTGAGGCCGAACGGTCCCTTTTTATGGGAAACCTTGAGCTCCCCCGTCAATCCCTTGATCTGCAAAAAATCAGTCATCAGGATCATCCCTTCTGTCCTGTCTTGTCCGCTCGTCCACGATGCACGTTGCGGCCGGAGAGGCTAGTCAAAGGTACAGGCATGCGCTCGCCGAGTCGCATATGCTGAAGTCATGCGGCTGTCCTCGGGCAGCTAAGCCCTGTGATCGGGAGCGTGATTTCGCAATATGATCAGCGGCATCCTTGACTTTATCGTAAACGATCTGCCCGATCGAACGGTCCATATGACGACGGACTGCGCCTACGGCGACGACAACCCCTTAAGCGCGATCGAGGACGGTACGGAATTGACGTTCACATACGGACGTCAGTCCGTCGAAGCCCGCATTCGGCTGCGCAGCGGCGGCGAGTGCTTCCATGGCAGCTTCGAGATGGGCGAAGCGCTCGCCAGACGGCTCGGCCTGCCTGCGGGCAGGCGTTATAAGCTGACGTATGCACCGGACGACAAAACGATGACGATCGTCGCGGCTCCTGTCTCGTCCGTACGCGCATCGCTCACGCACGGACCGAAGCTCGGTTCGCGCGTATTGTCGATCGGCTACGGGCTGATGAGCAAGCTCGGTCTGCCGGAGAGCGGCGCCAGGCAAGGCAGCGAGATCACCGTGAGACACGGCTCGTCCAGCAGCAAGCTGCGCGTCGCGACGCCATCGAATCTTTTCGACGGCGGACTGCGCCTTCATCCGTCGGCAGCCGGCGCGCTCGGCCTGAAGGCCGGCGTGCCGTACACATGGACCTACGACCAGCGCGCCAGGGCGCTCGTCGTGGGCGGTACGGCGTCGCGCCGCGCCGGCGGAGGCGACCGCGATGCAATGGACGCCGCGGACGCGAAGAAGCGGTCCGGCGGCAGCGCGGTTGACGGCGGGCGCGCTGCTGCGCCCCCGGCAGCAACGCCCCGCGCGCCGGCGGCAGCGCCGCGTCAAGCGTCCAAGAGCGGTGCGGCCTCACGTCCGGCGGCCCGGCCAAAGCCCAAGCCCAGCGCCAAGCCGCGCCGGGCACCAGCAGCCGCGGCGGACGCCCGCAGCGTGCGGCGGCCGGCCGCCGCCAAGCCCGCGGCCCCGGCCGACAGGCCAATCGCCGCCGTGCGTGCGAGTGCCGGCCGCAAGACCGGGCGCGCCGTCCCGCCGCCGTCGATCTATATGCCAAAGGGCCGCGTGTGATCGACGCGGCCCTCTGTCGTTGCGGCGAGCTTCGGCCGCGGCTCCCGCCGCCGCCGGTCTCGCTGCTTGCTTGTACACGCTTGCGTCCCGCCCGCGTCCGCGCGGTCAGTCGATGCAGGTCTCCGGCTCCTCGGCCTTCGGCGTCGCCGCCTCGACGTCGAGCTTCTCGGCGACCGTATCGCGGATGATGCTGACGATCGACTGCAGCATATAGTTGACGTCGGTCTGGCTCTGCTGGAATTGCTGCACGACCGGCATCCCGTCGAGCTCGTCCTGGAGCGTCGCGATTTCCTGCTCGATCTTCTCGACCATTTGCGCGTTTTTGAACGTCGTCTGGAAGGCGACGAGCTCCTTTTGCTTCTTTTTGATCTGGGCGATCAGGCCCTGCACCCGCTCATGGCGCTGGATGAGGCGCTCGGCATGCTGGTACGTCTGCACCTCGTCGGCCGTCGTGATCAGCTGCGCCAGCTCCCTGGCACGCGCCAGGATGTCGTCGCGCAGAATAAGCTCGCGATTGTCGAATTCCGGAATAACGTAGCCCTCGGGCTGGCCGAGATCCGGCACGCCGTGGCTGCAGGCATCATGAGCGTGTGTGTGATCGTGCGTGTGCTGAGACATCGTATGGGTTCCTCCCGAATATGGACTTCCAAACTTGCGCACTGCAGTTTAAACGGCGCTGGCCGCGCCGGGCAGGGATGCGGACGCGAGGCCGATCGCCTCGGCCCGGATGAACCAGGTCTGCGGCTGCGTGACCCTCACGTTCACGAACTGTCCGATCCATTCCTTGGGTCCCTCGAAGTGGATCAGCTTGTTGGAGCGTGTGCGGCCCGACAGCACATTCGCATTGTTCTTGCTCTCGCCCTCGACGAGCACCTCGACGACCTGGCCGGCCAGCCCCAGATTGCTCGCCAGGCTCATCTCGCCGATCAGCTCGTTCAGCCGCGCGAGACGTTTTTGCTTGGCCTCGTACGGCACATTGTCCTCCATATCGGCGGCCGGCGTACCGGCGCGGGGCGAATAGATGAACGTATAGGCCATCGAGATGCCCGCCTCGCGGACGACCTCCATCGTCTCCTCGAACTGCGCCTCCGTCTCTCCCGGGAAGCCGACGATGATATCGCTCGACAGCACGACGTTCGGCATTGCCGCGCGGATGCGGCCGACCAGCGCGAGGAACTGCTCGCGCGTATATTTGCGACTCATGCGTTTAAGTATCTCGGTGCTGCCCGACTGGAACGGCAGGTGGATATGCTCCACCAGATTGCCGCCCTTGGCGAGCACCTCGATCAGATGATCGTCGAAGTCCCGCGGATGGCTCGTCGTAAACCGCACGCGCGGAATGTCGATCTTGCGGATGTCGTCCATCAGGTCGCCGAACCGGTACTGGCGGTCCGTGAAGTCTTTGCCGTAGGCGTTGACGTTCTGGCCGAGCAGCGTGATCTCCTTGAAGCCGAGCCTGGCCAGGTCCCGCACCTCGGCGATGACGTCCTCGGGCAGACGGCTGCGCTCCTTGCCTCGCGTGTACGGCACGATGCAGTACGTGCAGAACTTGTCGCAGCCGTACATGATGTTCACCCAGGCGCGCAGTCCCTCCCGCTTTTTCGGCAGGTTCTCGATGATGTCGCCTTCCTTGGACCAGACCTCGACGACCATCTCTTTGGCATAATCCGCTTCCTTCAGCAGCTGCGGCAGCCGGTGGATGTTGTGCGTGCCGAATATGAGATCGACATGCGGATGCTTCTCCAGAATCCGGTTCACGACCGACACTTCCTGGGACATGCAGCCGCAGACGCCGAGGACGAGCTCCGGCTTTTGCTGCTTCAGCTTTTTCAGATGACCGAGCTCGCCGAACACCTTGTCCTCCGCGTTCTCCCGCACGGCGCAGGTGTTGATCAGGATCACGTCGGCCTGCAGCTTGTCCTCGGTGGCGGTATAGCCCATCTCCTCGAACAGACCGCGCATGACCTCGCTATCGTGCTCGTTCATCTGGCAGCCGTACGTATAGATGCAATAATACCGGCCCTGGCCGAACGTCTTCATGTCCTCGGGGATGCCGGCATCGTAGTGAACCTCGATGTCTTCCTTGCCGCGCTTCTTGCCGGCGCGCAGATCCGGCGGCGATACGATCTGGACGTTGCGCCCGTTGATCCGATATGTCGTCTTGCCGTCCTCTTGGGCGACGACCTTCGCGCCCGAGAAGTCGAAGTACTTGGCGTAATCCTTGTCGACGCCGGCAGCCTTCTGTCCTTGGCCTTCCTTCGTCATGCGAAGCGATTCCTCCTGTCGTCCGCCTCTAATGCTAGGCACCGTTCGATTCTCCATTATAGCATAGCGAATGCGCGCCGCCCAAGTATATTCGACCGCCGCAGGATCGTTGTTGCCGCAAAAGTACAAAAAGCCCCGGCAGCCTGATCGCTGCCGGGGCGGGTGTGACGCTATTTGCGCAGGTTGCGCGTATCGATCATCCGGTTCTGCCTGTCGGGGTTCGCGTTCGTGCCTGTCGGCCGCTGGTTCTTGACCGCATCGAAGTTCGATTTGGCCCGGTCCGCATGCTCCTGCCACTGCCTGCCTTCTTCCTGCACCGTGATGCCCTGCCTGTCCAACCTGCCGTTGCTTGTCATGCCGATCCACCTCCGGGTTGAATAAGGACTCGCTTACTCCTTACCCGGTATCGCTGTCGGTCAAGCAGAGCGTTGGCACCCGCCCCGTGCGGTCCAGCCTGTCAGGTCCAGCCTGTCACCGTCTTCGCCAGCCGAACACTTTGACGTGAACGAAGGCTTTGGTGCCCCAGTTCGCCAGCACATACAGCACGATGAAGGCGACCACAAGCGGCTTGAACACGACCCAGGCGACGAACCATGAGAGGAAGATCTGCCAGGGCTTCAGCCTGCGCAGCAACCGGCCGGGCGCCGAGAAAAAGCGAAACATCGGATTCGCGCGCTGCAGCGCGATCAAATATTCGTCCTGGAATTGCTTGTCGTCCGGCTGAAGGCGAACCGCGCTCTTCATATAAGTCTCGTCCAGCTCGTCATCGCCGCGCGAACGGGCGGCCCAGGCGAGATGCAGGAGCACATAGGGATCCTCGGCATCTTGACGCAGCGCCTGCCGGTCCAGACGGGCCGACGCCGCATCGTCGCCGAGCAGCGCCTCGACGTAGCTGAGCGTCGCCAGATAGAGCGGCCGCTCCGGGTTCAGCTCCAGCGCCTGCAGCAGCTCTTCCTTGGCCTCGCGGAACTTCCCCTTTTTATTCAGCAAGTTCGCCTTCATGTAATAATAGAAAGATTCGTACGGATCGATCCGCTGCGCCTCCACCAGCGCTTCCTCGCAGGCTTTGCTCTGCCCGTTCTCATAATAGACGCCTACGCGGACGAACCATGCCAGCGGATGCTCGGGCTCCCGCCGCAGCGACTCGCCCGCCCATCTGAGCGCGTCGTCGTACCGGTTCAAATGCAAATAAATTTTCCCGATCAGCGCCATCGTGTCGGGATCCTCGGGGTCCTGGCCCAGCAGCCGCTGCGCTTCGGACAATGCCTCCTTGTAGCGGTTCCACTCGATGAGCTGAACGGCCGCCTGATAGGAGGCTTGCCTGGCTGTCTCTTCCATCCTCTCCGCCCTCCAGCTTCGCGCTGTCTTACTTAATGCCGTGCTTCTTTGCGTAATCGAGCACGATCTGGTAATCCTGGTTCACGTCGCTGAACGTCGCATAATTTTTGGCGGTCGAGAACCATTCCAGCGTCGTCGCCTTGCGCAGCTTGGCCGCCTTGACCAGATCGTCGTGCAGGATCGGCTCAAGCTCGCCCGAAGCGAACATGCGTTCCATCGCGGATTCGACCGCATCCTTCACGACCTGCTCCAGGTCCGCGCCGGAGAAAAGCCGTGTCTGCGCTGCAATCTTGCCCAGATTCAATCCCTGCGCAGGCTTGCCGGC
The DNA here is from genome assembly GCF_037963805.1 of Cohnella sp. 56. Classification (NCBI taxonomy): domain Bacteria; kingdom Bacillati; phylum Bacillota; class Bacilli; order Caryophanales; family Paenibacillaceae; genus Cohnella; species Cohnella sp. 56. The sequence goes on from NZ_JAZDQE010000011.1 coordinate 129,175, forward strand.
GAGCTTGAGCTCGAGGATACGCGCACGCTCGGCTTCCTCGGGCGGCGGGACGAACACCAGATGATTGAAGCGGCCGGGCCGTCTCAGCGCCGAATCGAGATACCAGGGCGTATTGGTCGCCCCGATGACGAACACCTGCTCGTTCTCCGCCTGCAGCCCGTCGAGCTCCAGCAGCAGCTGGTTGACAAGCATCCGGTCATGGTGCTGCCGCATCTGATGACGGCTGCCGCCCATGGCGTCCAGCTCGTCGATGAAGATGACGCATGGCTTGCTCTCCCGCGCCTTTTCGAATATATCGTGCAGATTATGCTCGCTCTGCCCCGAATACATCGACAGAATCGCCTGCAGCTCAATATGAAGGAAGTTCGCTTCGATCTCTCCCGCGACGGCGCGCGCGAGAAATGTCTTGCCGCAGCCGGGAGGTCCGAACAGCAGCAGGCTGCCGCCGGCTTCCTTGCCGTAAGCCGCGAACATGTCCGGATGCTGGAGCGGCAGGATGAAGTTCATGCGGATTTTCTTTTTCACTTCGTCCAGTCCGCCTACGTCGGCGAACGTTTCCTTCGGTTTTTCCGATTCCACGAGCGACTGGTCGTCCTTGCTGAATTGGATAAGCTTCAAGTTTTTGCGTCTTTGCTCCGCGATCTCGTCCCGATCGGACATTGTTTTCTCACCTTGCTTCGATAGGATATGAGTCTACGATAACAATAACAGTTTACCATTTATATGTAAGAGCGAAGCAACTTATCCTGAGCAAATAAGCGCGCGGACCGCTGATATGCGGTTCGCACGCTTAATGTGGACGATCCGGCTTGCCGTTCGCAAGCTTGGGCGTGCGTCGGATCGCGGACGCCGTCAGTCCAGCAGCTCTCCATAATCACCGGTGGAGACGCCCGCGGCATTGCCTTCATCGGTGTCGATATGCATGTCCAGCGCAAAGGAAGGCGAGACGCGCGCGATCACGTTCTCGAACACGACGCCGCGCTCTCCGCCTACGCGCACCTTGAGCAGCTGCTTGTCCGCGACGCCGAGGCGCTCTGCGTCGGTCGTATGGAAGTGGATATGGCGCGCCGCGACGATGACGCCCTCGTCGACCGTCACCTCGCCGGCCGGACCGACGATCCGCATGCCCGGCGTACCTGCGATATGGCCGGATTCCCGCACCGGCGGCTTCAGTCCGAGCGAGAATGCGTCCGTCCGCGACACCTCAAGCTGGGTCGCCTTGCGGACGGGGCCGAGAATGCGTACTTTGGGAAAAGAGCCCTTGGGGCCGAATACGGCTACTGTCTCGTTCGCCGCGAATTGGCCCGGCTGGGACAGCGGCTTCATCTCGGTCAGCTCGGCACCTTCGCCGAACAGGATGTTGACATGCTCCTGGGTCAAATGAATGTGCCTCGCGGACACGCCAACAGGTATTTGTCTGGATTCGCTCATTGGATGTTCCTTCCTTTCGCCGGCGGTGTTTGCTCATTATCTACACCCTGTCATTATATCGCAAACATCGGCCGAAGACGCAATCTGCCGCGCTTGTTCACAGGCCGTCCATACAGTTGTCGCGAATCCGTCGCATTTGCCGGGGAATGACTTATTTTACTTTTTTCCCTTTGCCGGACAAGATCTTCAGAATGCCGTTCTCCAGCCCGACCTGGTAGGTGGAGTTGTACGTACTCGAACGGTATTCGTCGCCGCCGACATCCTCCGTCGCCTCGAGCATGACGGCGACGACGGCGGACTCGGTCGTCGACGAGGTGGCGTCCAGCTTTTCAATCGCCACGTCCACGGTATTGATGTAGCCTTTGCGGAACGCCTCATAGCTCGTCTTCGACTGCCAATCGCTGCCGAGCAGGCTGTATGCCGTCACGAAGTCCTGCTGCGCGATGCTGTCGTAGAAATCTTGTAGCAGATATTCCGCTTCGGTCGCCATCGCTTCCTTCGTATAGCCGGAGGCGCCGCCCGCTTCGCCGGACGTGCTCTCCTTGACGAGCTGCTCGTCGGGATGAGCGCTCCACTCGTCAATCAGGTCGACCGCCTGCCGGATCGGAATGCTGAACCCGATCGTCCCTTCGCTGCTCGCCGCCGTATTGATGCCGATCACCTTGCCGTTGGCCCGCAGGACGAGCGGCCCGCCGCTGTTGCCGTGCGTGATGGGCGCGGAGATCTGATACAGTCCCGTGTAGCTCGTCTCCTCGACCTCGAGATCGCGGTCGACGCCGCTGACGATGCCTGTCGTCACCGTATTGTCGAGCCCGAGCGGGCTGCCGAATGCGATGACCTCGTCCCCCGTCTCCGCCTTGTACGAGATGTCGGCTTCGAGCGGCTCGCGTCCGGCCATGTCGGCGACCCGGATGAGCGCCAGATCCTTCTCGACGCTGATCCCGATCAGCTTGCCTTGATGCAGGCTCGTATCGTAACCCTTCACGGCGATATGCGTCGCGCCGGACACGACATGCGCGTTCGTCACGATATCGCCTTTGTCGTTGTAGAGGAACCCCGAGCCGGTCGCGACGCCGTCCTCGAACGTCGCCTCGATCGCGACGACCTTCTGCTGATCCTCCTTGATCCAGGCTTTCAAGTCCTTCGACTCCGGCGATACAGCCTGCGCCTCGCCCGGCTTGCCCAGCAGCGAAGCGTCCTTCACGACCGGGTCGTTCCATTGACCGTGCAGCGCATATGCCGCACCGCCCCCGCCCACCAGGATCGCGGCGGTCAATGCGATGGACAATCCCAGCTTCATCTCGCCTCGTTCCCCTCTATTCAATCTGCCACTCGATTTTCGTTACTTGGATGTCGTTCATCGTTTCTTCATTATAATAGCTTCCGTAAAACGTGCCGACTTCGCCGACACCCACATAATCGGGATAGACGTACAGCGTATCGGCATAGATCGCCGTGCCCTGCGCGTCGACGATGTCGAAGTAGACCGTGACGGCGCTGATCGGCTTGGTCGCGTTGTTCTTGATGCTGCCGCTGACGACGAAGTTGCCGTCCTCGTCATAGCTCTTGACGGCTTCGACCAGCTCTACGGCGTCGGTCCGGTTGTACAGATCCTCGGCGTCCGCCGCCTTGATCGCTTTCTCGATCCGGTCCTGCTCCGCCTGCTCGAATGCCGCCTTGCGCTCCTTTACCGTTTTTTGCAGCGCGAGCAGCTTTTCGTTTTTTTCGTCGTACTTCAGCGCGTCGGCAACGATCTGCAGCGCGGCGTCGAAGTTTTTTGAATTCAGCTTGGCCGACGCCTGGACATAGGACAGATCGGCGATTTTTTGCTTGACGAGCTGTGCGGCTTTGACCGCGTCCGGGCTATCGTACGGCGACAATCGCGCGAGCAGCGGCGTCAGGCCTTCTAGCTTCTTTTGCCCGGGCAGCTGGCTGCTTACTTGCGCCACGACGACGGACTCTTCTTTTTGCGCGGCCAGCTTCAGAATGCTGTCGATCAACGGGCCGGAACGGCCTTTCAGCGTTTTTTGCACGGCGCCGATGTCCTTGAGCGCACCGTCGTAATCCGCCGCGTCCTGCTCCGCCCGTCCGGCCGCCAGCTCGATATCGGCTTTGAGCTGGATTGCTTCCGCCAGCAGCGTCTTGTCGTCTTGGAGCGTCGCGTGCTGCGGACGCCTGCCGAGCGCGCGGTCGATCCGCTCCATGCCGCCGTCGTAGTCGCCTTCGAGCGCGAGCCGCTCCCCCTCCAGCCGCAGCGATTCGACCTGATCGTTGATCCGCTGCTGATACCAATAGTCGGCGCCAAGCCCTGCCAAGACGAGCAGCAGCGCGATGCCGGGCAGCGCCCACCGCCAAGCCGCGCCAGCGCGTCCCGTACGTGCAGGCGCGGCGGCGGGCGCGGTTACGGCTGCATCGCGCGGCGGCTGTACGGCTTCGGCGACGAGCGTCTCGGGCCGCACCCAAAGTCCCGCCTGCGCTTCGGCCGTCGCGGCTGACTCCATACCGGCTTCTTGCTCGCCTTGCTCATTTTCCGCAGAACGTTCGGGCGCTGTACCCGCTTCACCGCCGACGGTCACCGCAGCACCGCAGCTTAGACAAAACCTGCTCTCAGGCGGCAGCTGTGCGCCGCATGTCGTGCAATTCATCATCGTTCCCACCTATTGTCCGCATCGTTGTATGATTGCGTTTTTAGCTTCTATGATAATAAATACAATATATTGCATTTGCAAGTTTTAACCGGGCGAACGCGATATTGTATGCGCCTCGTTGACCCTTTCCCTGAACGACAAGTGCCGGACGCAACAAAATAGCCAAACCAAGCACGATCTTATCGCGTTGGAATGGCTTATAATGACCGCATTCATGTGGCATCTTCGTTTCCCGTCTGCCCATTCAATGAATAATTTTGTTTTTTTGCGCGAGCGTATATTGTTGGTTAGCCTTCCATGCACAATACATGTAGATGACGATCGTCGCAGGCAAGATCGCCCATATCCCGCCACGGAACAGGGCAAACGGCGTCTCAAAGAGAAAAGCCTTCCAAAAAGCCGCACCGTGCATCTCCCATAGTCCTTGTGTGTAATAAAGCGTCTTGGGATTCAGCCATACGCTGGGATCGATCATGTCGGTTGAGATGAGTGCCACCAGCACCGGAAACAGGGCAAGCGCCAACACAGCCCACATTTCCGACAATCGCTTGTAGCGGCCGGCTCTCGAATCGTCATCCGAGAAGATCTCATCGCTTCCGAACGGGGCCATCTTCTTGAAGTAATGTTAGCCCGAGCTTTTCTTACCCGCGATATGCTGCCAGCCGCAGTCTGCGAACAACAAGACGTAGTCCTCATAGTCCGCCCAGGTTTTAAAGGACCGGTAATCTACTTTGATGGTCGCGTTCTCCGGTTCGCACGGCTCAAACGAGTAGCTGAAAGACCCCTTTTTCACCAGACGGCAACCTTGCCTTGCCATGCCGTTCAACCAGTTCTCTTCCTCGTCAAAATTCGTAAAAAATTTGTACACGTTCATTCGCGGCGCCTCCGTTTCATTTGAGTACGGCGTACGTGACATCCATCATATGCCTCATTCGTTGCAGATCCAGACGCAATATGTCCAGTCCTCTGGCGGTAATGACGTATACTTTGCGCCGGCTGTCCGGGCTGGCCGCAGGCGCGATGAATTTCTGCTTCACCAGATTCTCGATCGCGCCGTACAGCGTGCCTGCAGCCATTCGAACCTGCCCGCCGCTCAGCTCCTCCACCTTTTGCATGATGAGATATCCATGGGCCGGCTCGACTACAGCCAGCAGAATGTAATACACGGTTTCGGTTAACGGCAGGTGCTTGTCTCTGTCCATGCCCATCCTCCTGGCACTATTGAACTCGTCAATATACAGTTCAACTATATAGCTACACTGTATACAGTTCTGCTGTATATTGCAACATCATTTTTCCAACAAATAAAAAAACGGCAGACCTGGATGCCATCCGCCCCGGTCTGCCGCTATTGCTATTGCTATTGCTATTGCTATTGCGATCAACCACAATACCATCATCGCTCGTACTATCGTTTTAATTGCTTAAGCATGACAGTCCAGATTCTTAGCCCCGTCACCCACAGCGTCAGCGCAGAGCCACAGCCGATAAAAACAGAAGTCGCAATCAGGTCGACATCGTTCACGGCAGCATCCGCCGGCAAAAAGAAAGTAATCACGCCCAAAACACAAAGCACAACACCAGTGCCATTATAAAATTTCTCGCGGAACAATCGAGCTAACGGGAAAAAGTGTATGCCGACAATGATCGCCATGATCGGAAAAAAGAACTCAAATTTATCGAGCGAGTTGCAAACGATGCTTGCGACACAGATGGCCAATCCTTCAAGACCGCCGATCATACCAAACCTCTTATTTAATTTTTTCCTTTGTTCTCTCTCCTCGGGCGTAGGCGTCTGGCTCAGGCTGCGAGCCTTGCCGAACAGCGATATGGCTCCGCTAAGCAAGATTAGCGTCACAATGGCTGCAAAAATAATGGACCAAGGCGCTCCGAGACCATGCGCTCCTACAATGCCAATGGACGACCACAACGCCCCAAAAAAGGTCATGAAAATTACACCGTTTGCAGCACCGATGACAGATGATTTGGATACCATTTTACGGAAAACTCCTCCAGCAAATTATTATCTCTCTGCTTATCTAATCATCCATTCTCTATATTGTCTAGTTTTCGGCAGCTCGAGAGATGTTTGTACGAATCTAAGGAAATATAGCGCGTCAAAGCTCTGTTTCAGAGTTTCTATGCAAGCCCAATATTTCAACTACTTCGACGCGTCCAATTTTTCAAGGACCCTCCATAAAATAACCGGCGACACCAATTTTAATTCGATTCACATGAACGAGGCTTCTCATCTCAGGAATGAGTATCCACATCGTTGCCGTTCCCTGTTTGGGCACGGGTGCAGTTCTATCAAGAATGATACCTCCGAATTCATCTTGAAATTCAGGATGTATCATAAACAATCCCGTTTCTTTAATGTCATCGCCCTCATATGAAAAATCGCAACGCAAACCTTGAAAAACGGTTTTTTTTCTTCCGCCTTCTGCTTGAGAAAACAATCGATAATGTACGCTGAAATCCGGAGGATGATTTCTCTTAGCTTCATATGGAGTCCATAGTTCCATTAATGAACTCTCCCTTCGAAAAATATCCGGCCATCATCCATATGGTTTAGTAGCCATCATCAAGTCGCCTTCACTTTCCAAATATCTCAGCGTACGCTCGACATCATGAATCTCGTAGCTTCTGACAATAATCATATGCGGGATAGACAACCCTGGCGGATGAATACCCGGACGCGAAAGGTTATTTTTAAGGCGATCGGGAGTGTATAATATGCTCCAACGTTTGCTGCCATCTTCAAAGGTCAGTGTGATTTCTACCCAGTTCCACTCATCTTCAGGGGCAAGAATTTCATCGTCATATTTCCAACTGATCAACTTCATTTCCTTCCCAGCCCCCTTCCGACCAATTACGCTTCAGCGTTAAGAAATTTCGTTAAAATAATAGAAAATCCTCTTTTTGAAATGCGTTAGATCTCTTGCCGGATTGCGAGGTTCAACATGTGATATTATAAAGCCGATTGAGTCTGCGTGGGACGAATCGTCCAGGGAGTTTGAACAAGAATGAAAAAAATCCTCATTATCGGAATTGTGGCCAGCGGCAAGACGACATTGGCGAAACGCCTGTCGCAAACAATTCGTGTGCCGTGGTATGAACTTGACTCCATCGTCCATCATCAAACACCCGCGGGACAGCTACAAGCCAGATATCAAGATGTTGAAAATGATGTACAAATGGACGAGAGATTTCGAGCATAGCAGAAACGATTTTGAAGCCAAGTTGAACATATTCGATGCGAAAGTAATCCGGTTAATCGATAACAATAATTTAGATTTTACGAACAGAGGATGATTATGCTAGGCGCGAGAACGTAAAAACAGTCATAACAATAACACTTGGAGGTGGAACATTGCTCCCCGCCCTTATCGATAGGGAAATTAACTTTGACCATGAGATCTGTCGATTAAGAATTTCACGTTTCCACGGTGATTACTTGATCACAGTAAATCAATACAGCGGCAATAATCGGTCGGTGCTAGACACAAAGTTTTTTCTTCACTTTGGACACCGCAACACAAGATTCAGGGAAATATACTACGCATATCTTCATCAGGGTCTAAATGAAGTAGCAAGTATATTCCGGGAGCTTGCCTTTCGACTTTTTGGTGAAGGAAACTGGTCAAATAACGACAGGAAACGTAAAGGGCTAGCTTCTATTTCGAGGATTAAAAAAGCACACTTTTTCCCGCGAATATCTCGACCCAATGAAAAATAGCGCCTCTCCATCCATCCCCTCCAAATAAGGGATTAAGATTAGATAGGCGCCTGTGTTCAATACATTTATCTGAACTCCGCCAGCAGCTTGTCGAACTCGGCTTCAGGCAGCGTGAGGTCCTGCTTCGCCAGCGCTGCTGCGCCGAAGCCTACCGCCATATCCTCGTACGACTTGCGCGTCGTGTCCTGATAGATCAGGCCCGTCAGCATGCCGTTCGTCTCCATGATCTTGGTCATGGCGGCGATGCGGTTGCTCGGATCGTAGCCCTCTCCGGCTTCACCGTCGAGGTTGACGATGTTCTCCTTGAACCAGTCGTACGTATTGACTTTGTTGAACGTAACGCAAGGCGAGAACACGTTGATCAGCGAGAATCCTTTGTGCCGGATCGCCTGCTCGATCAGCGAGGTCAGCTGCTTGAGATCGCTCGAGAACGACTGGGCGACGAAGGTAGCGCCCGCGGACAGCGCGATCTCGAGCGGCGACAGCGTCGTCTCGATCGAGCCCTCCGGCGTCGACTTCGTCTTGAAGCCTTCGGCGCTGCGGGGCGACGTCTGACCTTTGGTCAGGCCGTAGATCTGATTGTCCATGACGATATAGGTGATGTCCAGATTACGGCGAATCGCATGCACCGTATGGCCCATGCCGATCGCGAAGCCGTCGCCGTCGCCGCCGGAGGCGATGACGGTGAGCTCGCGGTTCGCGAGCTTGACGCCTTGGGCGATCGGCAGCGCGCGGCCGTGAATGCCGTGGAGGCCGTAGGCGTTGATATAGCCGGAGATGCGGCCGGAGCAGCCGATGCCGGAGATGACCGCGAGCTGCTCGGGCTCGAGGCCGACGTTGGCCGCCGCCCGCTGAATGGACGCCTGGACGGTGAAGTCGCCGCAGCCCGGGCACCAGTTCGGCTTGACATTGTTGCGGAATTCCTTGAATGTAGCCACTACAGCTTCAGCTCCTTGCATGCTTGATATACTTCGGAAGGCAGAAACGGCGTGCCGTCGTATTTAAGCAGATTCACGATCTTGTCGTGATATCCGGCGTTTTGCTTAATCAGATTGGCCAGCTGGCCCGTCGCGTTGTTCTCTAGCACGACGACCTTCTTGGCGCGCTCGAGCCACGGTGTCAGCAGGTCGCTCGGGAACGGATGCATCTGCCGCACCGTCACATGGTTCGTGGCGATGCCCTCCTGAGACAGGCGGCTCTGCGCTTCATTGATCGTACCGCCCGTGGAGCCCATGGACACGATGAGCAGGTCTGCCGGCTCGATCGGCCCGTCCGCCTTGACGGCGTCGGTAACCCGGAGCGCATTCAGCTTGTTCAGCCTCTTGTCCATCATCTTGCGGCGGTTGACCGCGCTCTCCGACGGGCGGCCTTCTTCGTCATGCTCGACGCCGGTCACATGGTGGATGCCGTGCTTGGCCCCCGGCAGCACGCGCGGCGAGACGCCGTCTTCGGTGAATTCGTAGCGCTTGAACAGTTTGTTCGGCTCGGTCGGCGCCAGCTCCTGCTCGAGCGGGATCAGCTTGCCCCGCTTGATCTCGATACGGCTGTAGTCGAGCGGCTCGCACGACTGCTTGCCGAGCGACAGCTGCAGGTCGGTCGCCACGATGACCGGCACCTGGTATTCCTCAGCGATATTGAACGCCTCGATCATATCGTAAAAGCATTCTTCGATCGTGCTCGGCGCGATGACGACCTTCGGAATCTCGCCGTGCGTGCCGTAGATGAGCGCATTGATGTCGGACTGCTCCTGCTTCGTCGGCAGGCCGGTCGACGGACCGCCGCGCTGCGTGTCGATAATGACGAGCGGTGTCTCGGTCATGCCCGACAGGCCGATCGCCTCCATCATGAGCGACAGTCCCGGACCGGCCGAAGCCGTCATCGTGCGGACGCCGCCGTAGTTGGCGCCGATCGCCATCGTGACCGCCGCGATCTCGTCCTCCGTCTGGATGACCGTGCCGCCGAACTTCGGCAGCTTTTTAATGAGATACTCCATGACCTCCGAAGCCGGCGTGATCGGATAGGCGGACATCAGGCGGCAGCCTGCCGCGACCGAGCCGAGGCCCAACGCCTCGTTGCCGATCATGAACAGCTTCTGCTTGCCGTCCGCTTCGGCCAGCTTGAACGCCTCGATCGGTCCGCCCGCCTGCGCCAGCACGAACTCGGCGCCTCGGCGCACGGCTTCGACGTTTTTCTCGACGACGGCCGCGCCCTTGCGTCCGAACTCCTCCTCGACCGCACGGTTGAACACATCGATCGGCAGACCGAGCAGCGCCCAGGACGCGCCGGAGGCGACCATATTCTTCATGAGCGACGTACCGAGCTCCTCGGCGATCGCCGTGATCGGCACCGCGAACAGCTGGGCATCCACGCCTTCGGGCACGACCGGCGAGAACTTCGCGTCTGCGACGATGACGCCGCCAGCGCGCAGCTCCCCTGCGTTCAGATCGATGCTCTCCTGGTCGAACGCGACGAGAATGTCGAGATCGTCCGAGATCGCGCGGATCGGATGCGTGCTGATGCGAATCTTGTTGTTCGTATGCCCGCCTTTGATCCGGGAGGAAAAGTGGCGGTAGCCGTACAAATAATATCCGAGCCGGTTAAGTGCGGTCGAGAAGATCCGGTCCGTGCTCTCTACACCCTCCCCCTGCTGGCCGCCGATTTTCCATGACAGTTGATCGATCAATGCTTCCATCTCCTCATGCGTATGGTGACTGTTGTATATACCGGCAAAGCATGCCGGATGCGTTATATGCTGGATCGAATTTTTCAGTAAATCCGACTTGTATGACCTAGTAAATTTTATGTTTCGTCATGTTAAATTGCAATAGTTTCGGGACATTTGTCACTATAATACTTTTTAATGTCGCCCTGCTCATTCATCTATAGCTGCTGGGAGACAGTCCAGTCATCCCAGATTGTCGGTCAGAAAACGCTTCGCATGCCCGGACAGCCAGCCGCGCACGAGCGGCTCGGGAAATCGCTTGAGCAGCGCTTCGACGAGCGCGCCATAATCGGCCGGCGTCCGCAGCCCGCGCGTATATGTCTCGATGCCGTCGAAGTCCGAGCCGAAGGCGATATGATGGGCGCCGCCCAAGGCGCACAGGTGCTCCGCGTGCCGCAGGATGTCGTCGATGGCCGCAGTACGGGAAGCATGCAGAAAAAAGGGCACAAACGTAAGCCCGACGAGACCGTTGGCAGCGATGAGCGCGCGAATCTGCCCGTCGCTTAAGTTGCGGGGGTGCGGACAGATCGCGTATGCATTGGAATGCGATGCAATGAACGGGCGCCCGGCTAGCTCGGCCACTTCCCAGAAGCCGCGCTCCGACAGATGCGATACGTCCAGCAAGATGCCCAGCGCCTCGCATTCGACGACGAGCTTGCGCCCGTCTCCGGTCAGTCCTCCGCCCCGAGGCTCCATAATCCCGTCACTGGCCCAGTTCGCCTCGTTCCAGGTGAGCCCGAGCATCCTGAGGCCGAGACGTCTGAGCAGGCGCAGCGCCCACCATTCGCCGCGCAGCGAATCCGCGCCTTCGAGCGCCAGCAGCGCTCCGGTCTCCGAAGCGTCCGGCGCCAGCACCGCCTCGACGTCAGCCGCACACTGCACATGACGCATGCCCGGCGCCGCCAGCACCTTGCTGTGGAACAGCTCCGCCTGGCGCAGCGCGCTCTCTGGTGTCCTCGGCATGGACGGCGACACCCAGATGGCGAACACCTGCAATCCGACGCTCCCCTGCGTCAGCCCGCCGGTCGTCACGTCCAGCCCGCTCCCTGCGGGCGCCGTGAGCTCCAGCGTTGAATCGCGATCGAGCTTGCTCAGCACATCGCAATGGAGATCCGCAATTCGCATTCGCATGCTTCCTCCTTCTGCCTTGGCTTATTGCGCCGCAGCAGCGCTTTTTCAGACAAAACAAAAAAACCTGCGGCGCATGTGAGAAGGCAATTCGCACGGTATCCTCCGCCGCCCGCCCCTATGCGATTGCAGGTTGATTCATACCGCTGCCCAGCCGCGGCCGGATTATCTCGGCTCGACGATCAGCTTGATGGCCGTACGGTCCTCTCCGTCGATGACGATATCCGTAAAGGCAGGTATGCATATCAAATCTACGCCGCTCGGCGCGACGAATCCTCTCGCGATCGCCACGGCCTTGACGGCCTGATTGAGCGCACCCGCGCCGATCGCCTGCAGCTCTGCCCCTCCACGCTCACGTAGCACCCCTGCCAATGCGCCTGCGACGGAGTTTGGGTTCGACTTTGCAGATACCTTTAATACATCCATGACCAGTTCCTCCTCGGGGTAAGGATGGGCTTACTAACCGATCATATTCGGGGGGGAGCCGATTCATTCCTGCATGTGACGAGCGGCTTGGTGCCGAAGCACGCGGCATACAAAAAACCGCCGAAGCTCCGTCTGCAAAGGAGCCTCGGCGGCGATAAATATTCAGGCGCGGAGGGACTCGCCTAGCGCTTCTCGTCGTGCAGGCGATGACCACTTCTGGCGCGCCATCTCGCCGATCGCCTCTCCTGGGGCAGGCGATGGCCACTTCTGGCGCGCCATCTCGCCGATCGCCTCTCCTGGTGCTGGCGATGGCCATTTCTGGCGCGCCATCTCGCCGATCGCCTCTCCTGGTGCAGGCGATGGCCACTTCTGGCGCGCCATCTCGCCGATCGCCTCTCCTGTTGCAGGCGATGGCCACTTCTGGTGTGCTATCTCGTCGATCGCCTCTCCTGGTGCAGGCGATGGCCACTTCTGGCGCGCTATCTCGTCGATCGCCTCTCCTGGTGCAGGCGATGACCACTTCTGGCGCGCCATCTCGCGGGTCGCCCCTCCTGGTGCAGGCGATTCGCCCAAGAATGCAGCGACCTCACCCGGCTTATGCCGATATCCAGCTGTCTTCGTCCACACGGATCGTCCGTACGCTAACCGCCCGACCGGTCGACTCGTCGATATCGACGAACAATCCGTTCAGATGCCACTTCGTCTCGGCCACCTGGAACCTGGCGGGCATGCCGGTGATGAACTTGCGGATGACGGTCTCCCTCTCCATGCCGAGGACGCCGTCACGTGGGCCCGTCATCCCCGCATCGGTAATATAAGCCGTTCCTTCCGGCAGGATGCGGTCGTCGTTCGTCTGAACGTGAGTATGCGTCCCGAGCACAACCGAAGCGCGTCCGTCCAGATGCCAGCCCATCGCGATTTTCTCGCTCGTCGCCTCGGCATGGAAGTCGACCAGAATACACTTCGTCTTGCGACGCAGCTCGTCAATAATCTCATCGGCCTTGCGGAACGGACAGTCCGATGGCGGCAGGAAAGTCCGCCCGATCAGATTCACGACGCCCAGCTCTCTGCTGCCGCTCTTGATGATCGTATAGCCGCGGCCCGGCGTCCCCGGCGGCAGGTTGGCCGGCCGAATCATGCGGGCTTCGTCGTCGATAAATTCGAAGATCTCCTTGTTGTCCCATGTATGGTTGCCCATCGTGATGCCCTGCACGCCCGCTGCGAACAGCTCGCGTGTGATGGCCGCGTTTATGCCTCGTCCGGCTGCGGCATTTTCGCCGTTCGCGATGACGATATGCGGCTGATATTTATCTTTTAGCCAGGGTAGCAGCCGCTTGACGGTGTCCCGCCCGATGCTGCCGACGATATCCCCGATGAACACGACTTTCATAATATCCACCTTTCTCCGGATGCCGGCGCGCCGTCCGGCCAGCCGTTAAAAACTCCGTATAACGGGAGAAGTGGCCGCCAATTTGACGGCCACTCCCAGCGTATAATTTTGCTTTATTTGGCGTACTCGACCGCTCGCGTCTCGCGAATGACCGTGACCTTGATATGGCCCGGATAGTCGAGCTCGCTCTCGATCTTTTTCGTGATGTCGCGGGCGAGCCTGAAGGCTTCCCCGTCGTCTACCTTCTCAGGCTGCACCATGACGCGAACCTCGCGTCCTGCCTGGATGGCGTAAGACTTCTCGACACCGTCGAACGATTCCGAGATCGCCTCCAGCTTCTCCAGCCGGCGAATGTACGTCTCAAGCGTCTCGCGACGCGCGCCCGGACGGGCGGCGCTGAGCGCATCGGCTGCGCCGACCAGCATCGCGATGACCGAGGTCGCCTCCACGTCGCCGTGGTGGGATGCGATACTGTTGATGACGACCGGATGCTCCTTGTATTTCTTCGCCAATTCAACGCCAATCTCGACGTGCGAACCTTCCACTTCGTGGTCGAGCGCCTTGCCGATATCGTGCAGCAAGCCGGCGCGTCTGGCTAGGGAGACATCCTCTCCAAGCTCGGCAGCCATCAGTCCGGTCAGATAAGCGACCTCCATCGAGTGCTTCAGCACGTTCTGGCCGTAGCTCGTGCGGAACTTCAGGCGGCCGAGTATCTTGATGAGATCCGGATGGAGACCGTGAACGCCCACTTCGAAGGTTGCTTGCTCTCCGTATTCGCGAATTCGCTCGTCCACCTCGCGGCGGGACTTGTCCACCATCTCTTCGATGCGGGCCGGATGAATCCGGCCGTCCGCGACGAGCTTCTCGAGGGCGGTGCGTGCGATCTCGCGGCGAATCGGGTCGAAGCCCGACAGGATAACCGCCTCCGGCGTATCGTCGATGATCAGGTCGATACCCGTGAGCGTCTCCAGCGCACGGATGTTGCGGCCCTCGCGGCCGATGATCCGGCCCTTCATCTCTTCGTTCGGCAACGTCACGACGGATACCGTCGTCTCCGCCACGTGGTCCGCGGCGCAGCGCTGAATCGCGAGCGAGATGATGTCGCGGGCGCGCTTGTCGCCTTCTTCCTTCGCCTGCTGTTCGATGTCCTTGATCAATTGAGCGGTCTCGTGCCGCACTTCCTGCTCGACCGTCGACAGAATCAGCTGCTTGGCATCTTCCATCGTCAGGTTCGAGATGCGTTCGAGCTCCGTAATCTGCTGCTTATGAAGCGTCTCGATCTGTTCTTGGGTCTCTTCGATTCGTTTCTCTTTGTTGGCGACTTGCTCCTCCTTGCGTTCCAGCTGCTCCAGCTTGCGGTCCAGCGATTCTTCCTTCTGAACCAGCCGGCGTTCCTGCCGCTGAATCTCGTTGCGGCGCTCTCTAATATCGCGTTCCGCTTCGTTCCGGAGCTTGTGCACCTCGTCTTTGGCTTCCAGTACCGTTTCCTTGCGGAGAGCGTCGGCTTCCTTTTTTGCATTTTCTACAATCTGTTTAGCCGCCTCTTCAGCGCTGGAAATTTTGGCTTCCGCAATAGACTTGCGTACGACATAACCGATCCCAAAGAAAAGCACGCCAACAACGATGACGATCAAGACCCAGAGTCCACTGTTCATGGTCTTCACCTCCTCGTTGCATCACCAAGGGCAAATCTTGGGACACCTATTTAATTGTGCTCCGGCTTCAGAGCCGTTCCGTAGACATGTGTAAATCGTCGAAAAATCACTTTCCGAATCATTTTTTGGAAGGAAAAAGAATCGGAATCGCGATGATGGAATACTCATTCATTGTATCTTTTGTGAAAATGGATTGTCAAGCAAAGCCGGGACCGCCTAGCGGCGCCCGAATCCGCTCTCTATTCACTGAAAATCTTCGCCGTCCGGGCTATCGTCCATTCCGTCCCAGTCGCCTTCATCGGTCACGCTCTCGGAGGCCAGCCGTACCGCCTCGCGGGCAGTTGAACCGGGGAAGCCTCTGCGCAGCAGCATGTTCATCAGCTTCATCTGGCGCTCTCGCTCGCTCTTGCCCTTCACCGACGGCCATCTCTTCTTGGCCAGCGCGAGCGCCGATGCCCGCTCCGCGTCCTCGTCCAGCCCGCGGATCGCCTCGTCGATCTGAAGTTTGTCGACGCCGCGCTGCATCAGCTCCTGGCGAATCAGGCGGCTTCCCTTTTTATGCCCTGTTACCCGCTGCTCCGCAAAGCGCTGCGCGAACACGGCGTCGTTCACATAGCCTTGGCGGACGACCCGTTCGAGACAGCCCGCGATTGCATCGGTCGAGTACCCTTTGCGCGCGAGCCCGCGGCGCAGCTCGGTTTGCGTGCGGGTTTTGAACTCCAGCATATACAGCGCCGACCGGTAGGCCTCCTCCTTTTCTTGCTCCTTGCGCAGCATCGCCCATTCCTCCGGCGACAGTCTCCTGCCTTTGAGCAGCCGCCAGGCGACGAGCGTATCCTCGTGGATGCTCAGCATCGCCTCCTCGGACGCTCCCTCGGACGCTCCCTCGACCGCTACCGCCAGCTTGTACATGGACGGCCGCTTCGGATCGGCCTCGACGGCCGTGATGACCGCTGCGGCCGGTACGCCATCGTCCGGCCCATCATCCGGCTCGACCGGATTCGCCGGCGCCGCCTGCTTCCGCTTGGTCCCGCCGGCCGACGCCCGCGACTTGGCGCCCCCTCCGTTCCCGCCGAACGATGCGCGCGGCTTGGCGCTCCCCCTGCTCCCGCCGATGGTTGGGCGCGGAGACGTATCCGCCGCCTTCTGGTCGGCTTGCAGGCGCTCCCAGTCTGCCTCCTCGGATATGTCGACGATGCGCTCGTCCGAGTTCGCTTCCTTATTGTTCATGACCAATGCCGATCAGTCTCCTCTCTTCCGTCGCCCCGCGCAGGACGACATACGACAAAAAGGCATCCGCATTAGCGGACGCCCTTCGGCCGATGCTTATTCAAGTTCAAATTCGGGCTCGTCCTCGTCTTCATCTGGCTGCGCGGCATTCGCGCTCGCCGCCACGGCCACCTCGTTCAGCGTCGCTTCGCGAATCTGACGTTCGATCTGGCCGGTTATATCTGCATGATCCTTCAAATATTGCTTCGAATTCTCCCGTCCTTGACCAAGGCGCTCGCCACTGTACGAGAACCAGGCGCCGCTCTTCTGCACGATATCCAGCTCGACGCCGATATCGATGATGCTGCCTTCGCGCGAGATGCCTTCGCCGTACATAATGTCGACTTCGGCCTGCTTGAATGGCGGCGCCACCTTGTTCTTCACGACCTTGATACGCGTGCGGTTGCCCACGACATCGTTGCCCTGCTTGATCGACTCGATCCGGCGCACGTCCAGACGTACGCTGGCGTAGAACTTCAGCGCGCGGCCGCCGGGCGTCGTCTCGGGATTGCCGAACATGACCCCGACCTTCTCGCGAAGCTGGTTGATGAAGATCGCGATCGACTTGGACTTGCTGATGGCGCCGGACAGCTTGCGCATCGCCTGGGACATCAGACGCGCCTGCAGGCCGACGAACGAGTCGCCCATATCGCCCTCGATCTCCGCCTTCGGCACGAGCGCCGCGACCGAGTCGACGACAACGATGTCGACCGCGCCGCTGCGCACGAGCGCCTCGGCGATCTCCAGCGCCTGCTCGCCGGTATCCGGCTGGCTCAGCAGCAGCTCGTCGATGTTGACGCCCAGGTTGCGAGCGTAGATCGGATCGAGCGCATGCTCCGCGTCGATGAAGGCGGCTTGTCCGCCGGCCCGCTGTACCTCGGCGATCGCGTGCAGGGCGACAGTCGTCTTGCCCGAGGATTCGGGTCCGTATACTTCAATAATGCGGCCCCGCGGGAATCCGCCGATTCCCAGGGCGATATCCAAAGCCAGCGCTCCGCTGGAATAAGTCTCAACTTGGAGGTTGGTTTGCTCTCCCAATTTCATAATCGAACCTTTGCCGAATTGCTTCTCAATCTGGCGCAGAGCCATCTCTAATGCGGCGCGACGATCGGACAACACACCCACATCCTTATCATTTAATAGTTATATTATAACTTTTATTATACCGTTTGCCAAGCTTTTTGCGAACATTTGTTCGAATTATTTCCGAAAAAGAACCGCAGCAAAGTAATCTTCGCTACGGTTCTTCCGCAACTTTCCTCATTAATCTATCATAATTCGACAGCAAGCGCAAGCGAGGCTCGTATACGTCCCGGCAGGGCGCGTGCGCTCCGAGATACCGCGTCAGCTAGGCCTTGCCCTTCAGCCGCAGCCAGGCCATGTACAGCGCCCGCTTGGCCGCGCGGATCCGGATGCCCTCACGGTCTCCCTGCAGCTGCAGCTTCTCCGCCCGGGGGGGCTGCCCGCGCTCCGCGATGCCGATGTACACGAGCCCTACGGGCTTGCCTTCGGACGACGCCGGCCCGGCCACGCCGGTCGCCGACAGCGCCAGATCCGTATTCGCGGCGCTGCGGATACCCTCGGCCATCGCCATCGCCGTCTCCTCGCTGACGGCGCCCGGCGCACCCTCGCCCTCGAGCAGCGACGGATCGACGCCGAGCAGATCCCGCTTCACCGGGTTGCTGTAGCTGACCACGCCCCCCAGAAATGCGTCCGCGCTGCCCGGCACCGTCGTCAGCAGCGTCGCGATCAGCCCGCCCGTACAGCTCTCGGCGCACGAGATCGTGCGCCGCTGCTCCGTCAGCAGCCGGATGACCTCGGCCTCCAGCGCGATGTCGCTCTCCGCATAGAGGTAGCGTTCGCCGCGCCGGCGAATCTCCTGCAGCGTCGGCTCGAGCTTGCGCAGCGCCTCCTCCTCGGTATCGGCCTTGGTCGATACGCGCAGCGTGACCTCGCCTTCCTTGGCGTAGGTGGCCAGCGTCGGATCGGTCTGCGCTTTGATCAGATCCTTGTACAGTTCCTCGAGCGCCGACTCGCCGATGCCGCAGAAGCGGAGCATGGCCGAATGAAGCGCATCGGCGCGGCCCAGCCTGTCCCTCAGCCAAGCGGCCCCGTCGCCCAGGAACATCGGCTTCATCTCGCGCGGCGGCCCCGGCAGCAGCATATAATGCGTGCCGTCCTCCGCGGTCAGAGCGCCCCCGATCGCCAGGCCGGCATCGTTGCGGAGCGGAGTGGCGCCGGCGACGAGCATCGCCTGACGGCGGTTGATCTCGATGAGCGAGGGTTCGCGTCCGGCGAACATCGCTTCAATCTTGGCCAGCGTCGGCTCGTGCATCTCGATGCCCAGACCCAGCTGCGCGGCGAGTGCGTCCCGCGTCAAGTCGTCCATCGTCGGGCCGAGACCGCCGGTGAAGATGACGATGTCCGCCCGGGATTGGGCGATCCGTATCGCCTGCTTCAGCCGCTCCTCATTGTCGCCGACGACCGTCTGATAGTAGACGTCGACGCCAAGCTCGGCGAGCCGCTGGGACAGGAACTGCGCGTTCGTGTTGACGATCTGGCCGAGCAGCAGCTCGGTGCCGACCGCGATGATCTCCGCTCTCATGGGTTGCGGCGCACCTCCTTGGGGCCGCTACCTGCAGGCGGATCGGACAGCGGGATCAGGTTCTTGTTCTTCACGAAGTAATCGATGCCCGAATAGACCGTGATCGCCGCCGCCGCCCATACGGCAATCGTATCCAGCGGGATATGAACGAACGAGAAGGGGAAGTTGTTCAGCAGCAGCACGATGATCATCGCGATCTGAATGGCCGTCTTCCACTTGCCCCACTTGCTGGCCGCGAGCACGGCGCCTTCGAGCAGCGCGACCTGGCGCAAGCCCGTAACCGCCCATTCGCGGCTGATGATGACGATCGCGACCCATGCGTCCAGCTTGCCCATCTCGACGAGCGAGATGAGCACGGCCGCGACGAGCAGCTTGTCGGCCAGCGGGTCGAGCAGCTTGCCCAGATTGGTGACGATTTTGTGCTTGCGCGCGATGTAGCCGTCCAGACCGTCCGTGCTCGCCGCGATGATGAACAGAAGCAGAGCGAACACTTGATTGTAAGAGATCGTGTAGGAGCCGATCGTGAGCGGGGCCACGTTCAGCTTGATCAGCAAAAAGAAAGTCATGATCGGCACCAGGAAGATGCGGGCGAGTGTGATCCGATTCGCGAGATTCATGCAGGCACCTCCCCTTCGTCATGCATGCCGCGGCCGTATGCCGGTTGCCGCTGGCTGCGAAGTCCTCTGCCGCCGAATGTCTCAATCATGAATGACTTCCCCCAGGTTTGCGCCAAATTAACATTCAAGTCAGTATAAATGAAGCTGCGCGACAGTGTCAAAAAATGCCGAAAGCGGCAAGCAGGATCAGCGGTAATTCGTGAACTGAAGCTCAAGCGGCAGATCCGCGCCTTTGAGAAGCGTCATGACGGCTTGCAGATCGTCCTTGCTCTTGCCCGTCACACGGAGCTGGTCCCCTTGGATCTGGCTCTTGACCTTCAGCTTGGAGTCGCGGATCAGGATGTTGATCTTCCTGGCATTGTCCTGATCGACGCCCATCTTGAGCTTGATGTTCTGCCGGACGGTGCTGCCCGAGGCCGGCTCGATCTTGCCGTAGTCCATATTGCGGATCGGTACGCCCCGCTTGATCAGCTTGCTCTGCAAGATGTCGATCACGCTCTTGAGTCTGAATTCGTCGTCCGAGGCGACGACGAGCGACTCGCCCTCCAGCGAGATGTTGCTCTTGCTGCCCTTGAAGTCGAACCGGGTCTCGATCTCCTTCATCGCTTGCTGAACGGCATTGTTCACTTCCTGAAGCTCCACCTTGGATACGATGTCGAACGAGTATTCGGATGCCATATGTAGTCTTCCTTTCTTTGTCATCGGTGAGCATATTATAGCACGATATGGCGGCGGGATTCCAAATGCCCGCTTCATCTTAAGGAAGCCACAAAAAAAGAAGGGGCATAAGCGCCCCTCCTTCTATCCGGTCGCGGCCGCCTCATCTGCTCCGGGCCGGTTCGCGAAGCAAATACAAAATCCCGAGCACAATCCATGCCAAGCCGAAGCCCAATATGCCGTAACCCCAAGCATCCGGCGTCATAAACCAGCCGAGCAGGCTGACCACGACGCCGATCGCAACTACGATCCAGCTGAACGCCATTCTGCAACCTCCATTGCCAGTATGCTCTCGCCGTACTAGCTTTTCTACAGAGTCGTCCGTTTATGCGTCCGCCGTCTCCTCATCAAGGCGTAGGCGTCGCCGATTGTCCGGCGCCCGCCTCATCGACGACAGTGAAGATGAACCGTCTGCGGCCCGGCACGTCCTCGTCGTCGACGATGTTGCCGTCGATCTCGATCTGAGCGCCCTTGGCGTAGCCGAGATTCACATACAGCGGCGTCTTGTCGAGCGTGAACGTCAGCTCCTCGTCTTGCTTGGGCGTAGCGCCATATATCGATTTGCCGTTGGAGTTGTTCTCGTTGATGCCGACCCAGCTCTTGCCTCCCGGGAACGTAATCTTAAGCACGTGCGAGCCGGCGGGAGAGACGTCAAAGTAATAACGGCTGTTCTTTTTTTCCCGGAAAGTAACGGTCGTCGTCGGCGTAGGCGTCGGCGTGGGAGTAGGTGTCGGCGTCGCTGTCCGAACGGGGGTAGGCGATGCCGTCTCCGTGGAGATCGGAGGCGGCGACGAGCCTTCCGGTTCGGATCCTTTGTCTTTGTCGTTCAGATAGTACACATACAGTACGACCGCGATCAAAATGGGAAACAGCCACATAAGCGAAGTGACGGCGACTTTGCCGACGCGATCGTTGTGCTGGACCCTCCGGCTTTTGGGCTGTATATAGGGCTCCGGCGCAGCGGTCTCGGGCGCGGGCGCTTTTGGCAGTTCCTTATGGTAAAGGCGAAGCACTTCCTCGGCGTCCAGTCCTACCGTCTCCGCATATGTTTTAACGAAGGCGCGTACGTAGAACGAGCCGGGCAGTACCTTATAATCGCCGGATTCGATCGCTTCGAGGTAGCGCTTGCGTATTTTCGTAATCTCCTGAATGTCGTCGAGCGTATACCCGCGCTGCTCCCTCGCTTTGCGAAGCAGCAATCCCAGATCGGACACAAACTTCACCTCCGGCCGTTTCTATATAATGAATGATGGTCAGAATCCACCGTCGAGCCCTGCCGTCGTGAAGTTCTCGTACGTAATCTCCTCGTCGGGCGTATTGCGCAGCTCGATGATGCAATCGAACAGATCGTAGTCGAAGCTCGATTCGCGCACGAAAATGTCGGGATGCTCGATGACCTTGGTCGACGGCATCGCCATAATGTCCTGCAGCAGGCTGTAGTGCTTGTCGTTGGAGCGGATCGTGCTCACGATGCCGTCGATGATGAAGACGTTGTGCGGATTCATCTCTTCCTCGGACAGCTGGCTGCGCACCGTCTGGCGCAGCAGCGTGGACGATACGAACGCCCAGCGCTTGTTCGCGCATACGCTGCCCGCGATGATCGATTCGGTCTTGCCGACGCGCGGCATGCCGCGCAGCCCGATCGTCTGATTGCCGTCCTGCTTGAACAGCTCGCCGAGAAAATCGACAAGCAGCCCCAGCTCGTCGCGCGTAAAGCGGAACGTCTTGCGGTCGTCGGAATCCCGCTCGATATATCTTCCGTGCCGAACGGCCAAAATATCCGTCAGCCGGGGCGGACGCAAAGTAACGATCGAGATGTTCTCGACCTTGGCCAGCATCTTGCCCAGCAATTCGATCTTCTCGTCGTCGTTGGTCTGCAGCAGCATGCCCCGCGTTCTGTCCTCGACGCCGTTGATCGTCAAAATGTTAACCTCGAGCATGCCGAGCAGCGAAGCGATGTCGCCGAGCAAGCCGGGACGGTTTTTATGTATCTTATATTCCATGTACCACTGTTTTGTATTCATTAGACACCTCATATGCGTTTCCTTCAACCTTCATTCTACAACGCAGGACGCACTCCTGCAAAAGACAACAAAAGATTCCTACTTTAGACCTATTTTTAATGAGAACTTCATCAAAATGAAGACCCCGCCTCGTTCAGGCAGGGCCTTCATTTGCCTCCGGCTTTTCAGCCTCGGCCCGCGAGCTTCACCATCAGCGAGGCCATCGTTTTGCGCTCCGACTCGTCGCCCACGTCCCACAATTCCTTCAGAACGCGCTGCTCCTCGTTTTTAGGATCGACTTTATTGTCGAGGAATTCGCCGATCTCATAAGCGAGCTTGGCGATCGTCTCTTCCCCGATCCCCATATCCTTTGCGGCTTCGATCCGGTCGCCGAGGAATTTCTTCCACGACTCAAAGTTGCTGAGCACGGTAGACATCGAGCATCCTCCTTGAGGTTGGCATCATTGCTCTCTTAAGATGTCCATGCCCGCTCCGCTTTATTCGAATCGCGAACCCGCGCGCTCACATGCGCCAGCCGCCCGTCAGCGCCACGATCTGACCCGTTATATAACCGGCATCCCCGAGTGTCAGGAACCGCACCAGCTCCGCCACCTCGTCTGCATCCGCGAAGCGGCGAAGCGGCATCTCCCGCAGCAGCGCCTCGCGTTCGTCCGGCGCCAGCTCCGCGAGCATATCGGTCTCTACGACGCCGGGGGCGACTGCATTGACCGTCACGCCCGAAGCGGCCAGCTCGCGGGCGAGCGACTTCGTCAAGCTGTTGAGCCCGCCCTTGGCAGCGGCGTACGCCGCTTCGCCGGCTGCCCCGACGATGCCCCATACGCTGCTGATATGGACGATACGTCCGCGGCGGTTCCAGGACATGGCCGGCCCGAAGTGCTTGGCCAGACTGTAGGCCGCCTTCAGATGCACATGCTGGATGTCGTCCCATTCGTCCTCGTCCAGATCCTCGAGCAGTCCGTAATGGGCGGTCCCCGCGCTGTGCACGAGGATGTCCGGCATCATGCCCGACCGCGCGAGACTTGCCCGCATGGCGGCGACCTCGCCCGGCACGCGAATATCGGCGCCGACAGTTACGGCGAACCGCGCGCCGAGCGCCAGACAGTCCGCCGCCACCGCGTCGGCCAGCTCCGCGGCGCTGCGGTAATGGATAATGACGCCTGCGCCGTCGCGCGCCAGCCTGCGCGCGACGGCGGCCCCGATGCCGCGCGAGGCGCCCGTGATCAACGCGCAGGCGGTCGCCTGCCCCTCCTGCCGCGCAGCGGAAGTCACGACGCCGCGTCGGGCCTCACGATGCATACGGAACGCTTGCCCGTATCCGCCAGCACCCGCAGCCGCTCCTCCACCTCTTCGAGCGTGATGCTCTCGTACAGACGGACGACATCGAACAGGTCGCCGCCCTTGAAGCGATAGCGGGTGAACTCGCCCGCGATCGCTTCGGGGCTGTTGAGCATCCGCAAGTACGCGCCGATCTTCTTCGCCCGCGTCCGCTCGAACGAGGCCAGCGGCAGACCGTCCTTGGCCGCGGCTTCGATCGCCTCGCCGATGCGCCGGATCAGCTCGTCGGGATTTTGCGTATCCCCTCCGATGACCGCGAACGCATAGCCCGGCCCGGTATTGTATTCGTGACCGAAGCTGTCGGAGATCAGATTGTCGTCGTACAGCTGCTGATAGAGCGGCGAGCTGGAGCCCGTGAGCAAGTCAAGCATGAGCTTGGTAGCCAGCTCCCTGCGGATGCCGGCTTCGCCGTCAGGCAGCGGGCCGGTCTCCTTGAAGCCGATCATGCACTTGGGCAGCGATACCGGCAGCTTGACGACCCGCCTCGTCTCGCGCACGTCCTCCGGCTCCGCCTCGAACAGCCGCTCGATCGGCCCGCCCGGCGGGAACGTCTTGCGGGCCTGATTGGCGCGCACCCGCGACAGCGTCTCCTCGGGATCGACGCCTCCGACGACGAACAGCGTCATGTTGGACGGGTGGTAGAACGTGCGGTAGCAGTCGTACAGCTGCTCCTTCGTGATCGACCGGACGGACTGCTCGGTGCCGGCGATGTCGATATGCACCGGATGCTTGGCATAGAGCGCTTCGATCAAGCCGAAGTACACGCGCCAGTCGGCATTGTCCTTGTACATGTTGATTTCCTGCACGATAATGCCTTTTTCCTTCTCGACGTTTTCGTCCGTGAAGTACGGATTCTGCACGAAGTCGAGCAGGGTATCCAGACTCGCGAGCGGCTCGCCGGCCGAAGAGAACAAATAGGAGGTCCGGTCGAAGCTGGTGAACGCATTGGCCATCGCCCCCTGCTCCGCGAAGCGGGAAAAGACGTCGCCGTCCGGCTCCTCGAACATTTTGTGCTCGAGGAAGTGGGCGATGCCGTCGGGTACGGAGCGGGCTTCTTCGCCTGCGGGCCGGAAATGATTGTCCACGGAACCGTACCGGGTCGTGAAGGTGGCGTACGTCTTCGTGAAGCCGGGCTTGGGCAGCACGAACACCTCGAGGCCGTTGTCCATCACTTCGCGGTACAGCGTCTCCTGCAGCTGCGGATACTCAAGCTTGGACATGGGCCGTCTCCTCCTTCAGGTCGCGCAGGAAGTAGATCGTGTCCAGCTCGACGCTGGCCGCGGCAGCCGCGGCCCGTTCGGCCGTGACCGATTCGATCGACGCGATCAGCTCATCCGCGCTGCGCTGTTTGCCGGACACGATGCCGTTGTAGTCGAAGGCGATGCGTTCGAACGCGGAGTCCTGGATCTCGCGCAGTTGGTTGATGAGCATCGCCTTCGTCTTGGACAGCTCCTGATCCTCGATGCGGCCGGCCTTCATGGCGTCCAGCTGCTCGCGGATAATCTCGAGCGCGCGCTCGTAGTTGGCGATCTCGATGCCCGATTGCACGGTGAGCAATCCTTTGTGGCCGTCGAGCCGCGACGACGCGTAGTAGGCGAGGCTCGCCTTTTCGCGCACATGGATGAACAGCTTGGAATGGGGAAAAGCGCCCAAAACGCCGTTGTACACGAGCAGGTCCGGATAGCGGTCGTCGGAATAGGCGATACCGGTGCGAAGGCCGAGATTCAGCTTGCCCTGGCCGACGTCCAGCCGCTCGACGACGGTGCGCGGCGCCTCGCTGGCCGGCACAATCCGAGCCGGCGTGTACGTCCCGGGCGCGCCGCCGGGCAGCTTGAAGTGCTGGCCGGCCAGGTCCGTCACCTCGTCCAGGGAAGTGTCGCCGGATACGTACAGATCGAATACGGCGTCGTCCAGCCACTTGCGGTAGCTCTCGAACAGGGAAGCCGGCGTGATATCGGGCAGCTCCTCCTTGCGGCCGAGCGCGAGCAGGCGGTAAGGCTCATGCCTGCACATCTCCTCGAGGCAGCGTTCCGCCGCATAGCGGATCTTGTCGTTGACGATCGACTCGATCCGCTTCTGGACCGTAGATTTCTCCGATTCGACGTACTTGGCTCTGAAGACGCCCTGCTCGAGCGCGGGCGCGGTCACGACTTCGCCGAGAAAGCGCAGCGCCTCCTGCAGCAGCGACTGCGAGGCCGACACGAACGCGTCGTTGATGATATCCAGCCTGAACTGGACGATCTGATAATCTCCGCGCTTGTAAATATCGAAGCCGAACCCGGCGCCGTACAGCTCGTCGAGCCGTTCGCGGAAGGAGATCGTCTCCGGGTAGGTCTCGGTGCCTCTGCGCAGCACAAAAGGTGCGAGCGCTACCGGGGTGACGCGGGATTCGTCCAGCGGCACGCCCGCGAACAGCGAGATCGAGAATGTCTTGAATCGGGCGGTGGGCAATACATGAACGCGCATGCGGCCGACAGTGCCGCGCTTGAAAACTTCAGTCTGCAAGGCCTCAGATCCCTTCCCTGATTCTGGATTCAAGCCCCATTCTAGCGCATGGCCAAGCCCGAAGCAAATAAGGCGGAAGGGACTGCGATCGGTTTAATTGCAAAAAATATGCTGGCCGATCGTCTTGTATTGCGGCCTCGACCAGATCCACTTGGAAGTCGCCGTCTTGGGGTTGAAGTAATACAGGCATCCGTCCGACGGGTCCCACCCGGATAGGGCGTCCTTGACCGCCTTGGCTGCCGTCTCGTTCGGCTCGAGATAGATCTGTCCGTCCGCGACGGCGGTGAAGGCGCCGGGCTGGAAGATAACGCCCGATACGGTGTTGGGAAATTCGGAGGCCCGCACCCGGTTCAAGATAACGGCGGCGACAGCCACCTGCCCTTCGTAGGGCTCGCCGCGGGATTCCCCGTATACGGCGTTCGCCATCAGCTTCAGGTCGTTTTTGGACAATCCCATATTGTTGGACGCCGGCAGATCCGCCTTGCCGGATGTCGCCTCGCCGCCGCCGCTCGGCGCGCTCGGCTTCTCTTCCTTGCCCAGATCGGCTGCCGTCGGCTTCCAGTCCTTCGTCGCCTGCCACAGCTTGAGCTTCGTCTTGCCGCCGACGACGCCGTCCGCCTTCATGCCGAATTTCCACTGGAACCACTTCACCGAATTCAGTGTGTCACCGCCGAAGTTGCCGTCGACTGTGCCGCTGTAATAGCCCAGGTACTTGAGCCTGCCTTGCAGCTCGTATACGTCCTTGCCGGATGCGCCGCTCTTGATGATCGCACTGCTGAACGCTTCTTGCACAGCACGCGGCTTGCCCGCGTGGTTCAACGTATACAAGCCGAACAAACAGCAGACCAGGCACACGGTCAAAAAAACTAAACGATAGCGCATCTCGCAATCACGCCTTCCTCACGTAGTGTTGCACGGTGCCGCCGTCATGCGGCGGACATGCTTCGCGTTTAGTATGAGGAAGGTCATGGATGGCTATGCATAATCGTCTTGAACGTGTCGGCAAAAGTAAAAACGCCCGCTCCCGACGAATCAGGAGGAGCGCTGCTGGAATTGTTCGAGCGTGACGAGCACTTCGCGGGGCTTGCTGCCCTCGTAAGGACCGACGACGCCCTTGGCCTCCATCGAGTCGATCAGCCGGGCGGCGCGCGTATAGCCGATGCGCATGCGGCGCTGCAGAAGCGAGACGGATGCCTGCTTGGCCTCGAGCACGATGCCGACCGCCTGGTCGAACAGCTCGTCGAGCTGCTCGTCGGCTGCGCCGTCGTCGTTGTCCTCGATCTCGGGCACGAGCTCCTCGTTGTACTCGGCTTCGGCCTGGCCGCGCGCATATGCGACGACGGACTCGACCTCGTTGTCCGACAGGAACGCGCCCTGCACGCGGATCGGCTTGGAGGCGCCCATCGGCAGGAACAGCATGTCCCCGCGGCCGAGCAGCTTCTCTGCGCCGACCATGTCGAGGATCGTGCGCGAGTCGACCTGCGACGATACGCCGAACGCGATCCGGCTCGGAATATTCGCCTTGATGACGCCCGTAATGACGTCGACCGACGGCCGCTGCGTCGCGATGATCAGGTGAATGCCGGCGGCGCGCGCCATCTGCGCCAGACGGCAGATCGCATCCTCGACGTCCCCGGCGGCGACCATCATCAGGTCGGCGAGCTCGTCCACGATGACAACGATATACGGCAGCACGCCGTCCGGGTTGTCGCCGCTCAGCATCAGATTGTTGTAGCCTTCGATGTTGCGGGTGCCGGATTTGGAAAATTTCTCGTAACGCTTTTCCATCTCGACGACGATCTTCTTCAGCGCCAGCGAAGCTCTGCGCGGGTCCGTCACGACGGGCGCCAGCAGATGCGGGATGCCGTTGTATACGTTCAGCTCGACCATCTTGGGGTCGATCATGAGGAACTTCACTTCGTCCGGCTTGGCCTTGTACAGCAGACTCGTGATGATGCCGTTGATGCAGACGGACTTGCCCGAGCCGGTCGCGCCGGCGACGAGCATATGCGGCATCCGGGCCAGATTGCCCACGATCGGCTGCCCGGAGATGTCGCGGCCGAAGGCTATCGTGAGCTTGCTCGGCGCCTCCTGGAACGTCGGCGTCTCGAGCACCTCGCGCAGCGTCACGACGCTGACCTCGTTGTTGGGCACCTCGATGCCGATCGCCGACTTGCCCGGGATCGGCGCCTCCATGCGGATGTCCTTGGCCGCCAGCGCCAGTGCGATATCGTCGGTCAGACTGACGATCCGGCTCACCTTGACGCCGACGTCGGGCTGCAGCTCGTAGCGCGTGACCGCAGGTCCCCGCGCGACGTCGAGCACTTTGGCGCGGACGCCGAAGCTCTCCAGCGTCGCCTCGAGCTTGCGGGCGACCTCGCGGCCGCCTTCGCCGCCCGCCCCCTTCCCTCCGCCCTGCGGCTTGCCGAGCAGGTGGAGCGGCGGCATGCGGTATATGCGCTTGGGCTTGACGGGCGGCTGCGCATTGGCCGGCGTCTCCGCAGACGCGCCGGCATTCGCTCCGGGGACAGCGGAGGCGGCCGCGCCGGTCAAGTCCTCCCCGCCCGGCGGGGGCAGATCATGTGATCCTGCCATGTCCGGTTCGGCGGCGGGTACGGCGCCATCAACGTCCGCGAGCTCCAGCTCGGACTGCGTCCATGTGTCTTCGTCCCGCACATCCGCCAGCTGGTCGGCAAAATCGTGGAACCGGGGTCCCTCGTCGGTCCGGCTGTCCGAAGCCCAAGGCAGCTCATCCGTTATGTAAGGCTCGGAGACGTCGTCCGCCTCCGCGACCGGAGCCGCGACGAACGCGTCCTTGACCTTGCCGCGGCGGGTCCGTCCTTCGGGACGCGCCGCTATGTTCACCGCCGGCTGCTGCGAAGGGTACAATGCCGGCTCGTCGTCAAGCTCGTCCTGCCCCTCTGCCTCCTGTGCGCCCTGCTTGCCGTGGAACAGCTGAAAGAAATAAGGCTTCTTCGCATCGCCGCCGGACTGCCGCGGTTCTTCGTCGAAGTCGTCGTCCCCCAGCGACGCCAGCGCGACTGCGGGCGCCGCCTTCTTGGGTCTGCCGCGCACCGGAACCGCCTTGGCCCTGGCCAGCTTGCGCCCGCCGGACAGACGCTGCGCGAGCAGCGGCACCAGCCGGCGCAAAAACGTGCGCACGCCCTTCATCATATCCACGTACGATCGGTTCACGAGCAGCATGAAGGCGATAATGAATTCGACGATCAATACGAACTTTGCGCCGTAGTAGCCGAACAGCCAATAAAAAATCGAGTATTGCGCGGCGCCGAGCAGCCCGCCTCCGATATCCTTGCCGGTGATGCGGGCTTCGGTCTCGACCGGCGCCCGCCACAGCTCCTCGTAAAGCTGATGCGTCGTCTGGCTGAAGATCGCCGACGGCGTGATCGCATCCAGCGGTCCCAGCCTCGAATTGACGAAGCTCATCGAGCTCAGCAGCGTCAGGCCGCAGCAGACCATGACGAATCCGCTCCTGCGGATCGTCCAGCCGCGCGGCCATGCGCGCCGGATCATCACATGCAGACCGAGCCAGATGCCCGCGATCGGGATCAGAAAATAAAACTTGCCGAGCATATATCCGAAAAGCTTGGACAGCGAGCGCCCGCCCGCCGCTTCGCCGTACATCGCGATGACGGATATCGTCATAAGCAATATGCCGTAAATTTCATATTTGAGACTTGCGCCAAGCGTTGCCTTTTTGCGCTTTCGTTTTGCCAACACCGCCACCTCCGGTCACTCATTATACCATAGAATACCTGGACACGGCATGAGTGCGGCGACGCTGGCACACGTGCTAAAGGCCCCATTCTCCCGCGGATATCGGCGTCGAATCGACAATCGTCCGCTGCTCGGCGGCGCCGTAGCAGATCAGTCTGCCCGGCTCCAGGGACGAGAGCAGATAGGCTTCCAGCGGCGCCGACAGCAGCCGCACGATCTTGCCGATGCCCGGTGCGACAGGCGCGACCAGCATGCGCACCGCGCCTTGCTCGATCTCGATCATCGTCTCCTGGCCCGCGCTCCAGCCTTCCAGCACGAGCTCGAGCGGCACTGTCGTATAGAGCGTCATTGGATCTCCCCTCCCTGCGGGGAGATGCAGGCGAGTCTTCGCTGCGCAATTCTGCGATTAAGCTCTCTGAGCGCGTCCCCGATCCCGCCGATGGCGTCGATCAGACCGTAGGACACGGCGTCCGGCCCGACGACCGTCGTACCGATATCCCGCGCCAGCTCGCCCGTCTTGAACATCAGCTCCTTGAACTTCTTCTCGCCGACGCCGCTGTGGCGGGTGACGAAGCGCACGACGCGCTCCTGCATCTTGTCCAAATACTCGAACGTCTGGGGAACGCCGATGACCAGGCCGTTCATGCGGATCGGATGAATCGTCATCGTCGCGCTCTCGGCGATAAACGTATAGTCGGACGCTACGGCGATCGGCACGCCGATGGAGTGCCCGCCTCCGAGGACGACCGCCACCTTGGGCTTCGAGAGCGACGAGATCATCTCCGCGATCGCGAGCCCCGCTTCGACATCGCCGCCGACCGTATTGAGCACGATCAACAGACCCTCGACCTTCGGATTTTGCTCCGCGGCGACGAGCTGCGGGATGACATGCTCGTATTTCGTCGTTTTGTTCTGGGGAGGCAGCATCATATGTCCTTCGACCTGTCCGATGATCGTCAGGCAGAATATGTTCGATTCAGCCGCAGGAACCGCTGTCGTGCCGAGCTGAATCAACGTATCCGTCGCCGTGCTCTTGCGCGGCTCTTCGGGTACTGCCGCCGGCTGCTCCGCTACGCTCGGCGCCTTGTTCATCTCCATCGTCATCAGGTCCCACCCTCTCGTATCGCAGCTTGGCCGCGCGGCCCGATGGCCGGCGCGGGGTTCGACATAGTATGAGCGAGGGCGGATACATTATGCGGCACGAGGCAGCCGAGGCGGCCTGCCGGCTGGCTGGCGGCCTTGACAGCGGGGCCCGGGGCCCGACACGAAAAGACCGCCAGCCGCGCACGATACGCGGTTGACGGTCTTTTGCCTGAGTGTGGGGTTGCTCGTGCCTGAATTATACTTCCATGATGATCGGCAGGATCATCGGTCGTCTTCTCGTTTGCTCGTAAAGGAAGCGGCCGAGCGCATCCTTCACATTGGTCTTGAGCGATGCCCATTCGTTGACATTGTCGCTCATGAGCTTGTGCAGCGTACCGGTCACGATGCGGTTCGCTTCTTCAAGCAGACCCTCGGATTCGCGCACGTACACGAAACCGCGGGAGATGATGTCCGGTCCGGACAAAATCGTGCCGTCCTGCTTCGACAGCGTGACGACGACGACGAGAATACCGTCCTGCGACAGCAGCTTGCGGTCCCGAAGGACGATGTTGCCGACATCGCCGACGCCGAGGCCGTCGATGAGCACGTTGCCGGAAGGAATCTTGCCCGCCTTGCGCGCGGTGCCGTTCTGGAACTCTACGACGTCGCCGATGTCGCACAGGAAAATGTTCTCCCGCTCGATGCCGACCGATTCGCCGAGATTCGCATGATGGCGAAGCATCCGGTACTCCCCGTGAATCGGGATGAAGTACTGCGGACGGATCAGGTTGAGCATCAGCTTGAGCTCTTCCTGGCTGCCGTGTCCCGATACGTGTACGCCGGACACGGAGCCCGGGCCGTAGATGACATGCGCGCCGAGGCGCATGAGCTCATCTACCGTACGTCCTACATATTTCTCGTTGCCCGGTATCGGCGTCGCCGAGATGATGACGGTGTCGCCGGCCAGGATGTCCACCTTGCGGTGCGTCGAGCGCGCCATTCTGGACAGCGCCGACATCGGCTCGCCCTGGCTGCCGGTCGACAGGATGACGACACGGTCGGCCGGGAGCTTGTTCACTTCTTCAGGCTCGATGATCATGCCTTCGGGCACTTCGAGATAGCCCATCTCCGAAGCGATCGTGACCACGTTCACCATGCTGCGTCCGACGACGGCCATCTTGCGGCGCGTCTCGGCGGCCGCATTGATAACCTGCTGAATACGGTGCACGTTGGACGCGAACGTCGCGACGACGACGCGCTGCTTCGCCCTGCGGAAGATCTCCTCGAATTCCTTGCCGATATTGCTCTCCGACGGCGTGAATCCGGGACGCTCCGCATTGGTGCTGTCCGACAGCAGCGCGAGCACGCCGCGCTTGCCGATCTCGGCCATGCGCTGCAGGTCGGCATACTGGTCGTTGACCGGCGTATGGTCGAACTTGAAGTCGCCCGTGTGCACGACGATGCCCTCCGGGGTCTCCAGGCAGACGCCTACGGAGTCCGGAATGCTGTGGTTCGTGCGGAAGAAGGTCGCCTTGATCGACCCCATCTGCACTTCGGAATCGGCGGTGATCAGAATCCGCTTCGTATCACCGAGCAAACCGGCTTCCTTGAGCTTGTTCTCGATCAGGCCGGTCGTCAGCCGCGTCGCGTAGATCGGGACGTTCAGCTGCTTCAGCACGTACGGCAGGCCGCCGATGTGGTCCTCGTGACCGTGCGTGACGAGAATGCCGCGAACCTTTTCCCGATTGTCGAGCAGATGCGTGATATCCGGGATGACGACGTCGATGCCGAGCATTTCCTCTTCCGGAAATTTAAGACCCGCGTCGACGACGACGATATCGTTGCCGTATTGGACGACATACATATTTTTCCCGATCTCGCCGACGCCGCCCAGGGCGTAAATCAATAATTTGTCTGTGGTGTTTTTCTTGGACAAGTCTAGTACCTCCTACAATAATTCGACGATCCCGATCTATGGAATTGTCAAGTTGCAAATTTTGGCCGCACCCTTTCACTCCACCTCATTATACATGATGCCAATCCACTCATACAAGTCAGGCTAACGAATACGGCCGGATACGATTAATTTCTCCATTTAACGCAAAACCGATGCCGGCGGCATCGGTTCTGTCCCCTATGCGATTCATGCCGCACCGGCGGGCGGCTCCGATCAGTCGAACAGACCGGCAATAAACTGCTGCTCGTCGGGTGTGGCGCCGGCCAGCGGCAGCCTCACCCCGCCGACAGGCAGCCCCTTGACGGCCAGCGCGTGCTTGACGGCGACCGGATTCGGCACCGGATGCGGACAATTGAAGAGCCCCTTGAACACCGGATACAGCTTCGCATTCAGCGCCGCAGCCTCCGCGATGCGACCCTCGAGGAACGTCGCGATCAATTGCTTCATCTCGGCCCCGATCACATGGCTCGCCACGCTGATGATGCCGTAACCGCCGACGGCCAGCGTCGGGAGCGTGATGCCGTCGTCGCCGCTGTACACGAGGAAGCCTTCGGGCGCGCCCGCCACCAGCTCGGTAATCTGCTCGACGGAAGCGCATTCCTTGGTCGCTACGACATTGGGCAGCTGCGCCAGTCTCAGCGTCGTCGCCGTCGTCAAGCTGACGACGGTACGTCCCGGCACATTGTACAAAATGACCGGCAGCGACGTCGACTCGGCGATTGCCTTGAAGTGCAGGTACAGGCCCTCTTGATTGGGCTTGTTGTAATAGGGAGCCACCAGCAGCAGCCCGTCCACGCCCGCCTCCTCGGCGAGCTTGCTCGTATGGATGGAATGAGCCGTATCGTTGCTCCCGGTGCCCGCGATAATCTTGGCGCGTCCGGCCGCCCGGCGTACGGCATAACGGAACAGCGCCAGCTTCTCCTCTTCGGTCAGGGTGGGGGATTCGCCCGTCGTACCGCATACGACCAGACTATCCGACTTCTGCGTATCGATCAGCTCGTCGATGAGTCTGCCGGTCGCCTCCCAGTCAATCTGCTGACGCTCGTCAAAGGGAGTAACCATCGCTGTAATCAGGCGGCCGAAATTCATAGCCAACATCCTCCTTCATCTGGTAAGACCATTATAATCGCTAGAGTCGTATGAATGCGATCAAGAAACCGCATGCAGCGCGAATGCGGAGTGAAGCGCGGTGAGCGAGGCTGCCATATCGGCCTCCGAGACGAGCACCCAGATCGTCGTGTTCGAGTCCGCGGACTGGAGAATCGGGATCTGCCGATCGGCCAGCGCCTCCACGATCTTGGCCATGACGCCCGGTTCGCCGTTCATGCCGCCGCCGATGACGGATACCTTCGCGCAGCCGCTGCGCACCCTGGGCTCGAAGCCCATCTCCGTCAGCAGC
This sequence comes from Cohnella sp. 56, assembly GCF_037963805.1. Taxonomy (NCBI): domain Bacteria; kingdom Bacillati; phylum Bacillota; class Bacilli; order Caryophanales; family Paenibacillaceae; genus Cohnella; species Cohnella sp. 56. The sequence goes on from NZ_JAZDQE010000011.1 coordinate 163,563, forward strand.
CGCACCGCGAGCGACGCATCCCGGTCCGTGACAGTATACAGCACGCCGGAGGGCATCACATTGATAAAATCGACGCTGATGCCGTTCATCGCCATGGCGCGGAATACTTGGAGCTGCGGATTGAGCGCCGCGCCCTCGGTCGCGATCGAGATCTGCGTCACGCCCTTGACATGCGCGAGCCCGGTGACCGTGCGGTCGCTCCAGCCGATATGGCCCTCGGCCGCGTCCGCATGCGTCACGAGCGTCCCCTCGCCGTCCGAGAACGTGGAGCGGACGCGGACGGGAATGCCGGCCCTCATCGCGATCTCGACGGCGCGCGGGTGGATGACCTTCGCACCGTTGTGCGCCATGTTGCATATCTCGTCATAGCTCACGACGGCGAGCTGGCGCGCCTCGGATACGATACGGGGATCGGCGGTCAGTATGCCGTCCACATCCGTATAGATGTCTACGACCTGCGCCTGCAGGGCGGCGCCGAGCGCCGTGGCCGACGTGTCGCTGCCGCCTCGCCCGAGCGTCGTAATCTCCCCTTCGGCCGTCGCGCCCTGGAACCCGGTCACGACGACGATCCGGCCTTGCTTCAGATGCGAGACGATCCGCTCCGTCTTGACTTCGATGATTCGCGCTGCGCCGAACTTGTTGTCGGTGACGATGCCCGCCTGTCCGCCGGTCAGAACGACGCCGGGCAGGCCCGCAGCGTTCAGCAAACTGCACAAAGTAGCCGCGGAGATCAGCTCCCCGCAGCTCATGAGCAGATCCAGCTCCCGCTCCGCCAGTCCGTCTCCGTTCGCGGATATCCATTCCAGCAGCGTATCCGTCGCGTACGGCTCGCCTCTGCGTCCCATGGCCGATACGACGACGACGAGCTCCGCTCCCGCTTCATACTCGCGCCGAATATGACGGAGGACGTGCTCCCGACCGCTAGCGTCGGACAGCGACGTCCCTCCGAACTTCTGTACCGTAATCATGCCGAGCATCCTTCCTCGCCTTGAAAATATCGTCCCCGCGATGACCGGGCGCCGCCTGTAGGGCAGTTGGGAAAGACGCGTATCCGCAGTCCAGCCCTCCCCCGTCTACGGAAGAGGGCTGGCGCACGGGTCGAGAACCTCCGCTCTATCTATTCGGTCAAGCGTACAAAAACCGCTCGATAATCATCGGTTGCAGCTGCCGGCCCTGAAGGGCGGCTTCGCATGTATCCATCGCCAGATCCATCCTGGCGACGAGCGAATTGGGCTTCTGCTGCGGATTGTCCTGTCCGAACGGCACGAAGTAGATGCCCTTCGCGACGAGGAGCTTGGCGATGTTGGCAGCGTTCAGGCCGAGCCCGTCGTTGGTGGAGATGGCGAGCACGAGCGGCCTGCCGTTGCGCATCTGGGCCTTGGCGGCCATCAGTACCGGACCGTCGGTCATGGCGCTCGCGAGCTTGCTCGTCGTATTGCCCGTGCACGGCGCGATGATCATCACGTCGAAGCGCTTGGACGGTCCGAGCGGCTCCGCATCCACGATCGAGCTGATGATCTCGTTGCCGGTCATGCGCTTCAGCTCCGATTGCCAATGCGCCGACTCGCCGAAGCGCGTGTCGGTCGTCATCACACTCTGACTGACGACGGGCACTACGTTGGCGCCTGCGTCCACGAAGCGCTGTATCTGCGGCATGATCTCCGGCAGCGTGCAGTGAGAGCCGGACAATGCGTATCCGACCGTGATTCCTTGCCAATTCATGGCGCTTCCCCCTGTTTGTGGTCGTCCAGAATGCTCTGGCACAGACTGTTCGCGATGATGCGGCCTGCCGTCTTGGGGGCGACGATACCGGGCAATCCGGGCGCGAGCAGCGCCTTGATGCCGCGCTTCTCGGCGTAGCGGAAGTCGGTGCCGCCTGGCTTGGAGGCAAGGTCGATAATGACCGCGCGAAGGGGAAGTTTGGAGATCACTTGTGCTGTGACTATCATATGCGGTATCGTATTAAAAATCAAGTCAATGTTCCCCGTCTGACGGGCCAAATCCGCGATATAGAAAGGCTCGAAGCCCATCTCGTACGCCCTCGCATAAGCGTCCTCCCTGCGTACGCCGGCCATGACATGCGCGCCCAATCCCTGCAGCGTGCGCGCCATCGTCAGCCCCGTCCGGCCCAGTCCGAGCACCATGCATCTGGACCCGTGAATCGTGATATCCGTATGCTGAATCGCCATCATCAAGGCGCCTTCGGCCGTCGGTATCGAATTGTATATCGCCACGTCGTCGCGCTCGAACAGCTCCACGACCGTCAGCCTGTGCTTCTCGCCGAGCTTGCGAAGATACGGTCTGGCCAGCCCCGTGTAGATCTTGCACGTCTTCGGCAGCGCCGCCGCATATTCATCCGTCAGCTTCAGCTCCAGATCCGTAAAAATCGCCGGTACGACGCCGTCCTCCTCCGTGCCGGCCGCCGGCAGCAGCAGCGCATCCGCGCTTCGCAGCGCATCCGGCGTCCACTCGGCTCTCGCAACGCCCGAAAAAGGCGTGTCGAGCCGCTCGAAGCCGATCAGGGACACCGTCGCATCAAGCTCGGTGAGCCGCCTGATGACTTCAAGCTGACGCGCGTCTCCTCCCGCTACAATAATATGCACGCCCGTAAGCATGACTTTCCCCCTCCTTTGACCTTGCGCCTGACGAGCTTCCTCAGCGCGGCGGCCGAGGGCTTACCCCTGCCCGGGCTTGCCGATCGCGGCCGGGGCGGCACATATGGCAACTTGCATAGCACATCGTATGCAGCCGCCGCGCGGCGGGTGCGGAGGTTATCGGCGCGGCGCCGCAAGCCGCCGCGCAAAAAGCGCGGAGCATAAGATCGCTTCGCGCTGGCAGCTCGACTTCTGTTCAGGAGCGTATCGGAATCTCGATCCGGTACGGCTGCTCGATATATTGCGGGTACATATGCAGCTCGAATGTCAGCGGCTGCTCGTAGTCGCCTGCCGGAATCTCGTATCGATCCTCCATGTCGGTATATTTGCTCTCGACAAAATGGGAGGACGTGCCGGTGGACACCGCTTCGCCCCGCTTGCCGGCCGCGTCGACGAACGGGCCGCGCAGGAGCATATAAGCCATCCTGTCCGCCTCATTCGTCACCTTGATGCCCAGGCCAAGCTGCGTTTTGCCGAAGCTCTTGTCCGCTTGAATGACCTCGACCTGGCGATCGGGCGCATCGACGACGACACCTTTCTCCGTGTCGACGACAAGCTTCATTTTGTTTTTGTCCAGCGCTCTGAACCAGGTGCCGGTCACATACAGCTTCTTCGGCTGCCGGAAATAATTGCTTTTGAACTCGAAGCGCGCACGGGTTGGCTCGCTCGTGCCTGCGCTGATGTTCGCGACGCCCCACTCTTTGCCCTCGTCGTCCACGATTTTCATATCGCCGGCGCTAAAAATCGTTTTGGTATTGTCGTCCGGGTAGCGCGCTTCGATAGCGATTCGCAGCGGCGAGATCCGTGCCTGCTCGAAGACGATCTCCTGTCCCGACACCATGAGCGAGACATTCAGCGGTACGATTCTCTCATTGCCGGCGAACAGCAGCTTGTCGATTTTGAAAAATACGGTATAATCCGAATCGCGCAGCTTGATCGTCATCCCCATCTCGTCGGGCAGCGGACTCTGTTCGGAAAACAGCACTTCGACGGAGTCGGTCACGGCCTTGCTGTCGTCCGATCCGCTCGCATAACCCGAAAAGCCAAATGCTACGCCAAGCTCGTGTCCGTCTTTGTCCTTCCATCCGATGTTGCCGATCGAATGCCGCTCATCCCGCCCGAGCCCCACGATCGTATAGACGAGCACCATACGCGATTCGTCCGCCACGATGCCGTCTACAGTAAACTTCAAACCGTCGTGCTCGTCGGAAATCCCGATCTTCTGCACATAATCGTTGTCCAGCGCATCCTGCAGCGTCTCGTTGTTCGCATAATCCCGATTGATCGCGTCGACGATCGCTTCCATGCCGGGCAGATGACGAACGGCCGAGGCGAAGACGGGAGATACGCGAATCGAGATCAGACCGCCTATTATAATGAAGAAAAGCGAGGCAACGGCGAGCGCTCTCCGCTTCCGCTTGCCGTGCCGCTCCCGCACGGCCGCCCGGCCTGCGCCGTAGCCGGCCCGGATCGCCTCATCCGCGCGCAAGGCCAGATCATAATCGATCCGCTTCCCGGTCCGCAGCGCGAACCCATCCAGTCGTTCCTCTTCCATCTCTCGCTTCCTCCTTCCCGGCTTGCTTGCGAAGCGCGACGAGCGCCTTGTTCAACCATGTCTTGACCGTTCCCTCCGGCCGCTTGAGCCATCTCGCGATGTCGCTCAGCGTCATATCTTCGACGTACTTGAGGATGACGATCTGCCGAAGCTTCGGCGGGAGCCCCGCAATCGCATCTTCGATCATCCAGTCCTCGCCCGGATTGTCGCCGGACGCTATGCGCTCGGGCAGCGCGCTTGACGGCCGCTGTCTGCGCAGCCGCTTCTGTTCGTCCGCACATACGTTCATCAGAATCCGGATCAGCCATGTACGGAAGTAAGCGGGCTCTCTAAGCTTGCGCAGCTTCGCATACGCGCGGCAGGTCGTCTCCTGAATCGCTTCGAGCGCCGCATCCTCGCTGCGCAAATAGGCAAGCGAGATACGCAGCATGGAATCCCGCGCGTTCGCCATCAGCGTCAGGAAGGCTTCGTCATCCCCGCTGCGCGCTCGCATGGCCAGCTCGGACTCACGGGTCGGATCCGGCGGCACGGCCCGTTTGGCCATGCCGATCGAACCGCTGCTTGCGGCTTCGAGCGGCCTCGGCTCGCTCTCGTTCATTCGTTCGTGCAAGCGTGTCGCCCTCCATTCGACCATTCGACCTATTAGACTGGCAAGAGCGGCATTCGGTTTTAATCCAATTAAAAAAACGTTCCCCGGCAATCAGCCGACAGAACGTTTCTTTATCTCATTTGCCCGTATGGCCGAAGCCCCCGGCGCCTCGGACCGTGTCCGGGAGCTCGTCGGTCTCCTCGATCGTCACCTGCGGCACGCGCTGGAACACCATCTGGGCGATACGCTCGCCGCGCTCGATCGTGAACGGCTGCTGGCCCAAGTTGATGAGCAGCACCTTCACCTCGCCCCGGTAATCGGCATCGATCGTGCCGGGCGAGTTGAGGCAGGTGATGCCGTGCTTGAACGCCAGGCCGCTGCGCGGCCTGATCTGCGCTTCGAGCTCGGCCGGCATCGCCATCGCGAATCCGGCCGGTACGAGCGCGCGCTCGCCGGGCGCTAGCGTCAGCGGCTCGGCGACGGCGGCGTGCAGATCGAAGCCCGCCGCCCATTCGGACATGCGGCGCGGCAGCGGGACGTCTTCATTCCCCGGCAGCCGCTTCAACTGAATTGGATACAACGAACTCCCTCCCTATTCCGGACAATACCTTTTCCTGCGAGCCGACGAGCGCGATTGCGGCCGGCTCGCTCATGATGCGGTCCATCATCCGCTTGACGTCGTCCATCGTGACGGCGTCGATGCGCGCGATCATCTCATCGAGCGTCAGATGGCGCCCGAGCATGAGCTCGTTTTTGCCCATGCGGTTCATCCGGCTGCTCGTGCTCTCGAGGCTCAGAATCAGATTGCCCTTGAGCTGCTCCTTGCCGCGGCTGATCTCGGCTTCGCCGAGACCTTGCGCATGAGCCTCGCCGAGCATCTCCATCGTCAGATCGTACACATCGCGCGTCTGCTTGGGCGCCGTGCCCGCGTACACGGTGAACAGGCCGCTGTCCGCATAGCTCGTATGGTAGGAGTAGACGGAGTAGGCGAGGCCGCGCTTTTCGCGGATCTCCTGGAACAGGCGCGAGCTCATCCCGCCGCCGATCGCATTGTTCAGCAGCGTCATGGCATACATGTTCGGATCGTCGATCGGACAGCCCGGGAAGGTCAGACACAGATGGTTCTGCTCGGTCTTCTTCCCGTGGAACAGCGTATCCGGACGGAATGTAGGCGCGACCAGCAGAGGCGGCTGCGCATGAACCGCAAAGTCGCCGAAATGCCGCTCAAGCAGCTCCAGCACGCTCTCGTCGACATTGCCGGCGAGGCTCACGACCGTATTCTCTATCGTATACTGCTGCGACATATAAGCGCGCAGATCGTCCGGTCCCATCGCATGCAGGCGCTCTGCCGTACCGAGAATCGAATAGGCCAGCGGGTGGTCGCCGTATGCGGCCGTGGAGGCCAGATCGTGAACGGTGTCGTCCGGCGTATCTTCGTACATGGCGATTTCTTCGAGAATGACGTTTTTTTCCTTGGCCAGCTCTTCCTCGGCGAGCTGCGATTCAAAGAACATGTCCGATAAAATATCCACCGCGATCGGCAGATGCTGGTCGAGGACCTTGGCGTAATAACACGTATATTCCTTGCCCGTGAAGGCGTTCACATTGCCGCCGATTCCGTCGAAGCGGTCGGCGATATCCTTCGCCGAATGACGGCGCGTGCCCTTGAACAGCATATGCTCGATAAAATGCGAGATGCCGTTGTCCGCTGTCGTCTCGTATCGGGACCCCGTCTTCACCCATATGCCGAACGCAACCGACCTGCTGGTCGGAATGTTCTCGATCATCACGCGCAGGCCATTCTTCAGCGTGTACTTGTTCAACCGTTCTCCCCCTTGCCATGAATGATAACACTATATCAAAAATCGACATGGCTCACAACCGATTGCGCATGCGTCGACAAACGGATACCGCGGCCTCAGCCGTTCTTTTCATTCCGCTCCAGTCTGGCCGGCGACAGCGTCTCCGCAACGGTTCCGGGCACGAGTCCCTTGGCCTTGATCGCCCGGATGATGCCTGCAAGCGCCTGCTCGGTCGTATCCGTCGGGTGCATCAGGATCAAGCTGCCCGGCGCCACGTTCGCGCTGATCTTCGCGACGACCGCGGATGCGGGCGGATGCTTCCAATCGACGGTGTCGAGCGTCCACAGCACGGTCGTCAGGCCCAGTCCGGCCGCGATCCGGACCGTGCGCGCATCGTAGTCCCCCGACGGCGGCGCGAACAGCCGATTGTCGACGCCGAGCGACTTTTTCAGAAGCGCTTGCGTCTTGGACATTTCCTGCAGCTGGTCGGCATCGCCGATGCGACTCATGTTTTTGTGGGAATATGCATGATTCGACAGCTCATGGCCGCGCCGCTTGATCTCGAGCGCCATTTCTTTATTTTTCCCGAGCCAGCTGCCGTCCAGGAAAAAGGTCGCCTTCGTTCCCGTCTTGTCCAGCGTATCTAATATTGAAGGCAAATATTCGTTGCCCCAGGCGACATTGATCATGAGGCCGACGGAAGGCTTGGCGGCATTGCCCCGATACACCGGCAGAGGCGGCAAATCCCGCAGGCCGATCTTCGGCGCAGTCTCCCTGTATACCCAAGGGACCATATCGGGCGCAGCCGACGCGGCCTCCGCCGTCAACCCTGCCTCCTTCGCCTTCGCGAATGTCGCCTGCAGGTCGACCTCCCTGCCGTTGTAGCCCGGAATCGCCTTCCATACGCGATCGTTGACCGCGTTCAGGGGCGCTTCGGCGCGCTTGGCCGCTTGCTTCGTCAGCCAGTCCAGCAGCGTCCGATCCGCAGCGTCAGCGGGCTCGCCGCCTAGCCGCGCCTCTCCCCAGGCATCCGATTCCGCATATGCCGCTCCCGCTCCGACGGACTTGGTCGCCTCGACATACGCGTGAAGCGGACCGTATCTCCCCGCCGCCAGCAGCAGCGCGAGCACGACAAGCATGACCGCAGGCGGCCATCGCGATTTGCTCTTCATCGTCTTAACGCTCCTATCCGGGCGCGCGTCCCCATTGCTTGTCTTCATCGTATGCAATTGGAAGAGATATTATTTCGCGGAAAAATAAAAAAAGAGACTGAAAAATCCGGTCTCTTTTGCTTGAAGCCTATGCGGTTGCAGTCAAACAGTTATTGGCTCGACACTTGCTCTGACGTGAGCAGCGCCTTGCGGGACAGATTGACGCGTCCCATATTGTCGATCTCGGTAACCTTGACCATGATCTTGTCGCCGATGCTGACGGCGTCCTCGACCTTGGCTACGCGCTCGGTCGACAGCTGCGAGATGTGCACCAGGCCGTCTTTGCCCGGCAGAATCTCGACGAACGCGCCGAACTTCTCGATGCGCTTGACCGTGCCCAGATACGTCTCGCCGACGATGACCTCGCGGACGATGCCCTCGATGATCGAGCGCGCCTTGTCGTTGGCAGCCGCGTCCGAGGAGGCGATATATACCGTGCCGTCCTGCTCGATATCGATCTTGACGCCGGTCTCTTCGATGATCTTGTTGATGATCTTGCCGCCGGAGCCGATGACGTCGCGGATCTTGTCCGGGTTGATGTGCATCGTGATGATCTTCGGCGCGTACTTGCTCAGTTCCTTGCGCGGCTCGGACATGACTTCCGTCATCTTGCCGAGGATGAACATGCGGCCTTCCTTGGCTTGCTCGAGCGACTGGGTCAGGATCGAACGATCGATACCGTCGATCTTGATGTCCATCTGAATGGCCGTGACGCCCTTCGCCGTGCCCGCCACCTTGAAGTCCATATCGCCGAGATGGTCTTCCATCCCTTGGATGTCGGTCAGGATCGTGAAGTGGTCGCCGTCCTTGATGAGACCCATCGCCACGCCTGCTACCGGCGCCTTGATCGGGACGCCCGCATCCATCATCGCCAGCGTGCTGGCGCAGATGCTCGCCTGGGACGTCGAGCCGTTGGACTCGAGCACCTCGGATACGAGACGGATCGTGTACGGGAATTCGGCTTCGGACGGGATAACCTTCAGCAGTGCGCGCTCGCCCAGCGCGCCGTGGCCGATCTCGCGGCGTCCCGGCGCACGGAGCGGACGGGCTTCGCCGACGGAGAACGGCGGGAAGTTGTAGTGGTGCATGAAGCGCTTGGACTCCTCGAGGCCGATGCCGTCGAGAATCTGGACTTCGCCGAGCGGGCCGAGCGTACAGATGCTGAGCGCCTGCGTCTGACCGCGCGTGAACAGGCCGGAGCCGTGCGTGCGGGGCAGCAGCGAGACGTCGCCGGAGATCGGACGGATCTCCTCGGGCTTGCGGCCGTCCGGTCGGACCTTGTCGTGCGTGATGAGGCGGCGCACTTCGTTCTTGACGATGTCGTACAGCACTTCCTTGACGTCGCCGAGCTTGCCCGGCTCATCCGCATATACGGTCGTGAAGTGTTCGACCGTCTCTGCGTTGATGGCGTCGATCGCTTCCTGGCGCGCATGCTTCTCCTCGATGCGGACGGCTTCGACGAGGCGTGCCTGCGCGAACGCTTGAACGTCGCTCTCGACGGACGCGTCTACCGCGTGCAGCTTGACCTCCATCTTCGGCTGGCCGGCTGCGGCCACGAGCTGGTCGATCGTGTCGACGATCTTCTTGATCTCGTCGTGACCGAACATGATCGCTTCGAGCACGTCGGCTTCAGGCACTTCGTCGGCTTCGGCTTCGACCATCATGATCGCATCGCGCGTACCCGCGACGACGACATGCATGTCGCTCTTCTCTTCCTCGGCGACCGTCGGGTTGATGATGAACTTGCCGTCCACGCGGCCGACGATGACGCCGCCGATCGGACCGTCGAACGGAACGTTCGAGATGGCGAGCGCCGCGGACGTGCCGATCATCGCCGCGATCTCGGGCGGACAATCCTGGTCCACGCTCATGACGAGGCTGACGATCTGCACGTCGTTGCGGAAGCCCTCGGGGAACAGCGGGCGGATCGGACGGTCGGTCAGGCGGGAAGCCAGAATCGCCTTCTCGCTCGGACGGCCCTCCCGCTTGATGAAGCCGCCCGGAATCTTGCCGACGGCGTACAGCTTTTCCTCATAGTTAACCGTGAGCGGGAAAAAATCAAGGTCCTTCGGTCCGGACGATGCCGTGACAGTGGACAGTACGACCGTGTCTCCGTAGCGGACGACAACGGCTCCGTTCGCCTGCTTGGCGAGCCGTCCCGTCTCCAGGGAGAACGGACGGCCGCCGAGCGACATCTCTACTTGGTGTACCAGTGCAATCCCTCCTCTAAATTAGACATATGTAAATTCGACATACGTTCTATTATTTCCTGCCGAACGAGAATTAGGCATGTCCGACATTGTCCAGCCTTTGAAAAAAGCAACCCGCCGCCTTGGGGTGAACACCCGAATGGCTAAGCAGGTTGCTTGTGTCGCGGGGCGAATTAACGACGCAGACCGAGCTTCTCGATCAGCGCGCTGTAACGCTTGACGTCCTTGTTCTTCAGGTATGCCAGCAGCTTGCGGCGCTGACCGACCATCTTGAGCAGACCGCGGCGCGAGTGGTGGTCTTTCTTGTGCGACCTGAAGTGGGTCGTCAGGTTGTTGATGTTCTCCGTCAGGATAGCGATCTGGACCTCCGGGGAGCCGGTGTCCGAAGCATGCGTCTTGTGCAGCTCGATCAGTTCCTGCTTGCGTTCTTGTGTCAATGCCATCCTAATCACCTCCGAATTCGTCATATTCTAATCGCCTGTGGCCGAGCTGTCGCCGGTGAGAGCGTCCGGCCAAGCCAAGGTTCAATGTCGTCGGCAGAGCCGCAACGTACAACAGTATAGCACAAGCCTATGATGATAGCAATTAAAGCTTGCGAGACCGTCAGATCAAGCCGAGTTCGCGCAGCTCGGCCCGGGCACGGTCCGCATCCTTCGCTATCTGGGCTTTCAGCTCGTCGATCGAGCCGAACTTCGTCTCCGGCCGCAGGAAGCGGTGGAAACGCACGGTCAGCACATGCCCGTACAGATCTCCCTCGAAATCGAACAGATTCGTCTCGAGCCGGGGAGCGCCGCCCGGCGCGTCGAACGTCGGGCGGACGCCGACATTGATCACGCCGCCGTATACATGCGTCTCATCGCTTGCATCCGTCACGGTCACCGCATATACGCCGTGCCGCGGGATCACATAGGGCACGGACGGCTTCATGTTGGCCGTCGGAAATCCGAGCAGCCGACCGCGCGCGTCGCCGTGGACGATCTCGCCCGAAACGGCGTACGGGCGACCGAGCAGCACGGATGCCGCCTCGCAATTCCCCTCTGCGAGCTGCGCACGGATGCGGGTGCTGCTGACCTTGGCGCCGTCCTCGAACACAGGCTCTACGACACGCACCTCGATGCCCCCGTCGCTATGGCGGCGCAGTGCGTCCGCGTCGCCCTGCCCGCGGTGTCCGAACCTGAAGTCGAAGCCGACGACGGCGGTTTGGACGCCGAGCGGCAGCAGCAGACGCTGCACGAAGCTCTCCGCCGACACCTCGGCGAAGCCCGCGTCGAAGGCGACGACGAGCGCCAGCTCGATACCGAGCGACTTGAACAAGGCGAGCTTGTCCGCAAGCGGCGTCAGCACCGTCTCGAAGCCGTCCTTGCCCAGCACGCTGCGCGGATGCGGACTGAACGTCAGCACGGCCGGCGTGCAGCCGTGCGCCCTCGCCGCCTCCACCGCCTGCCGGATGACCTCGGCATGTCCCAGGTGGACGCCGTCGAAAAACCCGATCGCCAAGGCGACGCGGTCCCTCCGCGCTCCGGCAGGCAGCCCGCCATCCTGCTGCAGCATTGTATGTGTCAAATCATAACGTTCCACACTGCCGTCCTCCCGCATCTCGGACTGCCGCCGGTCCGTGGGTCGCACGGACGCCGGCTATTCCTCCGGATGAAATACTTTGACAGCCTTGAGCCGTCGATACGGCAAGTCCGCCTCGAACAAACCGAGAAATGCGCCGTCTTCCCGGTACAGCCGCCACAGACCGGCCTCTGCCGGCACAGGATCGAGCCCCTCGAACGGGACCGGCTTGCCCTGCCGCGCATTTGCCGCCGCCTGCGGTCCGCCGGTCGTGCCGGGAAAAGGCACGAGCCGGTCGGCCTCGATCATCCTGCCTGCAAGGCCGCCGCTCTCGCGCAGGCTCGCGATCTCCTCCAGGGTCAGACTGTCGTCGCCCGCAAGACCCGCGCTCTCCGTGCGCTTCAGAACGGCCATCGCGGCAGGCACGCCGAGCCGACGGCCGATGTCGACGCACAGCGTGCGGATATAAGTGCCCTTGGAGCAGCGCACGGAGAAGGATACCTCGGGCTGCGGGACGCCGGTCCGCACGTCGCCGATCACGATCTCGTGGATTGTGACCGGCCTGGCGGGACGCTCTACCGTCACGCCCTCCCGGGCCAGCTCGTAGAGCCGCTTGCCGTCGACCTTCAAGGCCGACACCATCGGCGGCACCTGCATGATGTCGCCGACGAACGACAGCACGGCCTCCCGGATGCCGGCTTCGGTCAGATGGCCCGCATCGGCCGTCTCCAGTACTTCGCCCGTGAGGTCCTCGGTGTCGGTGGAGACGCCGAAGCGAAGCGTCGCCTCGTAGGTCTTGGGCAGCTCCTGCAGATACTCTACCAGACGCGTCGCCCGCCCTACGCAGATCGGCAGCACGCCGGTCACCGCGGGATCGAGCGTGCCGGTATGGCCGATGCGCTTCACGCCGAGAATGCGCCGGGCTTTGGCGACGACGTCATGCGAAGTCCAGCCTGCGGGCTTCCACACCGCCAGTACGCCTTCGAGACTATGCACCATAGGTTGCGTCATGAGCTTCAAGCGCCTTTCCGACCGCCTCGGTCACCTGCTCGACCGCCTGCTCGAGCGTCTCCCCTACCCTGCAGCCGGCGGCGCGGATGTGGCCGCCCCCTCCGAACTGCTGGGATACGGCGGCGACGTCGATCTTGCCCGCCGAACGCAGGCTGACCTTGACGGAAGCCTCACCGTTCTGCTTGAACAAGATGCCGACTTCTACGCCTTCGACATTGCGCGGATAGTTTACGATGCCCTCGAGGTCTTCGTTTCTGGCGCCCGTCTCCGTCATATCCTCGGGCGTGACCCAGAGCCAGGCAATCCGCTTGTCCGCGCTGAAGGTGAGCCGGGAGAGCGCCCGCTGCAGTACGAGCATCTGAGCCAGCGTCATGCGCTCGAGCAGCAGCTCGGCCAGCATCGGACCGTCAACGCCCAGCTCGATCAGGCGGGAGGCGATCGACAGTACCTTGGGACTCGTGCTGCTGTAGCGGAAGCCGCCGGTATCGGTCAGCATGCCGGTGTAGATCGCGGTCGCTGCATCGATATCCAGCGATACGCCCGCGCGTTCGATCAGATCGAACAAAATCTCGGCAGTCGCCGCCGCGTTCGGCCGAAGCACATTGACGAGCCCGAACCCGTTGTTGGTCGGATGATGGTCGATATTCAGCAGCTCGAAGCCATCCTCGAACCGGTCCTTCGCATTGCCGACCCGGCTGAAGTCTGCGCAGTCGACCGCGATGACATGACGATAGGCGCGCCCGGCACTGCCGGACGCGTTCGTCATGATCTGATCTGCTCCCCATAAATAAGCCAGTCGCTCAGGGATGGGACCTTCGTTGTATAGCGTAAAGCGCTTGCCCAGCTTGCCCAGCAGCCAGGCGATCGCCACCGTCGAGCTGATGGCGTCGCCGTCGGGCTGGACATGCGAGACGACCAGGAAGTCGTCCCGCTCCTTGATAAAGCGGACGGCGTCGTCGAGCTGCGCGTTCAGGGAGATCATGAAGAGTGTGTTCCCTTGTTGATCTCCTGCAGCAGCGCCTCGATCTTGCTGCCATAGGCGATCGAACTGTCGAACCTGAACTCGATCTCCGGCGTATGGCGCAGGCGCATGCGGCTGCCGAGCTCCGACCTCAGGAAGCCCTTGGCCCGGGCCAGCGCGTGCAGCGTCGCTTCCTTTTGCTCGTCGCTGCCCAAAATGCTGAGGTATACGCGAGCCTGGGACAGGTCGCCCGTCACGTCGACGCCGGTCACTGTAATGAAGCCGATGCGCGGGTCCTTCAGCTCGGTCTGAATGAGCGCGCTGATCTCTTTTTTGATCTGTTCGCCGACACGGCCGACACGGAATTTAGCCACTGTCCATCCCCTCTTCTCTGCTTGATGCGTCGATTAGCGCTCGACCGTTTCCATGATGAACGCTTCGAGAACGTCGCCGATCTGAAGGTCATTGAACTTGTCGAGCGTAATGCCGCATTCATAGCCTTCCGATACTTCCTTGGCGTCATCCTTGAACCGCTTGAGGGAATCGATCTTGCCCTCGAAGGCGACGACGCCTCCGCGCACGAGGCGCACTTCGGCGTTGCGGGCGACCTTGCCGTCCGTGACCATACAGCCGGCGATCGTGCCGACCTTGCTGACCTTGAACGTCTCGCGGACTTCGGCATGGCCGATGACCTTCTCCTTGAATACCGGATCGAGCATGCCCTTCATCGCCTGTTCGATCTCCTCGATCACCTTGTAGATGATGCGGTGGAGACGCAGGTCGACCTTCTCCTGCTCCGCGGCCTGCGCTGCGCGCGGTTCCGGACGTACGTTGAAGCCGATGACGATCGCGGCCGACGCGAGCGCCAGCGACACGTCGGACTCGGTGATCGCGCCGACGCCGCTGTGGATCGTCTTGACGCGTACGCCTTCGACCTCGATCTTCTCGAGCGAGCCCTTGAGCGCTTCGAGCGAGCCTTGGACGTCCGCCTTCAGGATGACGTTGAGATCCTTGATCTCGCCTTCCTTGATCTTGCTGAACAGATCCTCGAGCGTGACCTTCTGGTTGGAGCGCATCGATTCCTGACGCGTCTTGATCGAGCGCTTGTCGGCGATCTCGCGCGCCTTGCGCTCGTCCTCGAATACCATGAACGGATCGCCGGCCTGCGGCACCTCGGTCAGACCCGTGATCTCGACCGGCGTAGACGGACCGGCTTCCTTGACACGGCGTCCGCGGTCGTTGGTCATCGCGCGGATCCGTCCGAAGCAGTCGCCCGCCACGAACGCGTCGCCGACCTTCAGCGTGCCGTTCTGAACGAGAATACGGGCGATCGGGCCCTTGCCCTTGTCGAGCTCGGCTTCGATGACCGTGCCGCGCGCACGCTTGTCGGGATTGGCCTTGTAGTCGTTGACTTCGGATACGAGCAGGATCATCTCGAGCAACCCGTCAAGGTTCAGGCGCTGCTTGGCGGACAGTTCGACGAAGATCGTATCGCCGCCCCATGCCTCCTGGACGAGACCGTATTCGGTCAGCTCCTGCTTGACCTTGTCAGGGTTCGCGCCCGGCTTGTCGATCTTGTTGACCGCGACGATAATCGGCACGTTCGCAGCCTTGGCGTGATTGATCGCTTCGACCGTCTGCGGCATGACGCCGTCGTCGGCCGCGACGACCAGAATCGTAATATCGGTCACCTGTGCGCCGCGCGCACGCATCGTCGTGAACGCTTCGTGGCCCGGCGTATCCAGGAACGTAATTTTTTTGCCGTGCACTTCGACCTGGTAAGCACCGATGTGCTGAGTGATGCCGCCGGCTTCGCCGCTGGCGACCTGCGTCTCGCGGATCGCGTCGAGCAGCGTCGTCTTGCCGTGGTCGACGTGGCCCATGATCGTGACGACCGCAGGACGGGTGATCAGATCGGCCTCTTCGTCTTTCTCCTCGATCGTCTCGAAGTTCGTGTCTTCGACCGCGATCTTGACTTCGACCTCGACGCCGAACTCGCCGGCGATGAGCAGGATCGTGTCCATATCGAGATCCTGGTTGATCGTCGCCATGACGCCCATCATGAACAGCTTCTTGATGACCTCGGAAGCGTCCTTGTGCAGCAACTTCGCCAGATCCCCGACCGTCATCTCGCCGCGGACGATAATTTTCTTCGGCGTGTTGTCGATCTTCTCGCGCGGAGGCAGGTTGCGGCCCTTGGCGTTTTTGCCGCCTTTGCCCTTACGCGGGCCGCCGCGTCCGGTCTCCTCGAAGCGACGGTTAAAGTCGTTGTCCTTGCGCTTCGCGCCGCCGTCGCGGTTGAAGCCGCCGCCGCGGTTGTCTCCCCCGCGGTTGTCGCTGCGCTGTCCGCCCGGACGGCTGCCGAAGCCGCCGCCCTGGCCGCTGCGTCCAGCCGCTGCCGCCGGAGCCGGTGCCGGGCCTCTGCCCGCGCCGCCGCCGAAGCCGCCGCCGCCCGCAGGACGGTTGCCTTGATATCCGCCGCCGCCTTGGCCGCCGGCAGGACGGTTGCCCTGGTACCCGCCGCCGCCTTGACCGCCGGCAGGACGGTTGCCCTGATACCCGCCGCCGCCTTGGCCGCCGGCAGGACGGTTGCCTTGGTACCCGCCGCCGCCTTGACCGCCGGACGGACGATTGCCCTGGTACCCGCCGCCGCCTTGACCGCCGGCAGGACGATTGCCTTGATACCCGCCGCCGCCTTGACCGCCGGCAGGACGGTTGCCTTGGTATCCGCTGCCGCCTTGACCGCCGGACGGACGATTGCCCTGGTACCCGCCGCCGCCTTGACCGCCGGACGGACGATTGCCCTGGTACCCGCCACCGCCTTGACCGCCGCCTTGACGATTGCCTTGGTACCCGCCGCCGCCTTGGCCGCCGCCCTGACGATTGCCTTGGTAGCCGCCGCCGCCCTGGCCGCCGCCTTGACGGTTGCCTTGGTAGCCGCCGCCTTGGCCGCCGCCCTGCGGACGATCCGCAGCGGGCGCAGCCGGAGTTCCGCCGCTCGGCGCGCTAGGCTGTGCCGGAGCTGCAGCTTGCGGAGCGGGAGCCGATGCTTGCGGCGCCGCTGCCGGAGCCGGGGCAGGCGCGGCCTGTGTCGGCTGCGCCGGACGCGAAGCGACCGAAGCCGTGTCCTCGGACCGGCGGCTCGGCTGCTGTTGGCCGCCGCCTTGACGGTTCTGGCCGCCCTGGTCGCCGGCCGGGCGATTGCCCGCAGGCTTGTTCTGCGCCATCTTGGCCGCGGCGTTCGCCTTGACGTCGCGGAAGAACTTCTCCACGGAAGCGACCATGCCGTCTTCCATGACGCTCATATGGTTATTGACCGGCTTGCCTACCCGCTCCAGAATCTTCTGCACTTCTTTGCTGCTCATATTCAGCTGCTTGGCGTATTCGTACACCCGCAGCTTATCTTTGTTATCCGATTGTTTATTACTCAATATTCTCCACCTCCGAATGTTGAACGAAGCCTTCGCGGATCAGATCGGCGAAGCCTTGGTCCGTGACGGCGAACAGCACGCGCTCGGGCTTGCCGACGGCGCCGCCCAGCTCATAGCGGGAATATCCTACGAGCAGCTCTACGCCATAGGTTGCGCATTTGTCCGCCACTTTCTTGCGTGTATTGTCGGAAGCGTCCCCGGCGATCACCACCAGCTTCGCATCGCCGGCGCGAATGCTCTTGAGCACCGTCTCGTCTCCCGAGACGAGCTTGCCGGCACGCATGGCGAGCCCGAGCCGCGACAGCGTCTTGTTAGTTGTCGTCATCGTCTGTCACCAGCTCCTTCGCGGCGATGAATTCGCCTTCCAGCTTCAGGAACTCTTCCTCCAGCCGATCGTACACCTCGGGCGGCACAGGGGCCTTCAACGCCCGCTCGAGCGCCTTCGTTTTTTTTGCCAGCTTAAAGTACGACAGCTTGCCGCACAGATACGCTCCCCGGCCGGGCTTTTTGCCCGTCAGATCGAGCGAGATCTCTCCTTGCGGCGAGCGGACGATGCGGATGAGCTCCTTTTTCGGCATCATCTCCTGGCTGGCAATACACTTGCGCTGCGGTATTTTTCTCGGTCTCAAGGTATCGCCTCCCGTAGGGACCGTCTCTCTTAATTTACCCTTATATCGTCAGTCGATCGACACGCTGTCCTGATGCATCGCGTCGCCTTCGGTCCGCGGACGGCCGTATTCCTGCTCCGCCTGCGTCTCGCTCTTGATGTCGATCTTCCAGCCGGTCAGCTTGGCCGCGAGACGGGCGTTCTGGCCCTTGATGCCGATCGCCAGCGACAGCTGATAATCGGGCACGATGACGCGCGCCATCTTCTCCGCCTCGAACACGATGACCTCGAGCACCTTGGAAGGGCTGAGCGCGTTGGCGACATACTCCTCCACCGAATCGGACCAGCGGACGATGTCGATCTTCTCGCCCCTCAGCTCGCTCACGATCGTCTGGACGCGCACGCCCTTCTGGCCGACGCAGGAGCCGATCGGATCGACTTCGTCCGTGCGCGAATGGACCGCGATCTTGGAGCGGAAGCCCGCTTCGCGCGCAACCGAGCGAATCTCGACCGTACCGTCGAAAATCTCCGGCACCTCGAGCTCGAACAGTCGCTTGAGCAGCCCCGGATGCGTACGAGACAGGATGATCTGCGGGCCCTTGCTCGAATTCTCGACCTTCGTGATATACGACTTGACGCGATCGCCCTGCTTGAACTTGTCCGTCGGCATCAGCTCGGTGAGCGGCAGCGCCGCCTCGACCTTGCCCAGATCGACGTACAGATTGCGCATGTCGATGCGCTGGATGATCCCGGTCACGATATCCTGTTCCTTGTCCACGTAGGCATGATAGATCAGCCCCCGCTCGGCTTCGCGGATGCGCTGCGTCACGACCTGCTTGGCCGTCTGGGCCGCGATGCGGCCGAAGTCGCGCGGCGTCACTTCGATCTCTGCGATATCCTCGATCTGATAATGCGGATTGATGGAGCGTGCGGCTTCGACGGAGATCTCCAGGCGAGGATCAAGCACCTCGTCCACGACCGTCTTGCGGGCGTACACCTTGATCAGTCCGGTATTGCGGTTGATGTCGACGCGTACGTTCTGCGCCGTATTGAAATTGCGTTTATAGCTGGAGATAAGTGCCGCTTCAATGGCCTCGATGAGGACATCCTTGGCGATGCCCTTGTCGCGCTCGATCTCGCCCAGGGCCTCAATAAACTCCATGCTCATAGCTCTTCCTCTCCCCCTCTCATTATTTAGAAGACAATGGCCAGCCTTGCGGAAGCCACTTTATCGTAAGGAATGTCGTGGCGGCGGCGACCGACCGTCACGCTCAGCACGCGGCCGTCGAAGCCGTCCAGGCTTCCCTCGAATTCCTTCATGCCGTCTACCGGCTCGTAAGTGGTCACGAATACATGTTTGCCGACAGCAGAAGCGACGTCCTCCGGCTTCTTCAGGGGACGTTCGGCGCCCGGGGAGCTGACTTCGAGGAAGTAAGCTTCGGGAATCGGGTCGGCTTCGTCAAGCTTCCCGCTTAAATATTCGGACACACGGCCGCAGTCGTCGATATCGATGCCGCCCGCCTTGTCCACGAATACGCGCAAGAAGTAATTGCTGCCTTCCTTGACGTATTCCACGTCCACCAGCTCGAAGCCGTTCTCCTCCACGAAGGGGGCGACCAACTGCTCGACCGTGGATTTGATCTTTGACACGCTCAAATGACCAGACCTCCCGATTGCTTCAAATGGATATCTGCAGATTCGCACATGCAAAAGTGCCTATGCAAAACTTAAAGAGTGGGTTTCCCCACTCTTCTGCAGACAGTGATATCCACATGATTACCAGAAATAATATACCATAATCGCAAGCATGCGTGCAATAAGGTTTGAAAATGGGCGCTTTTGCAGCGGCGTAGCGGCCCCAGCCTGATCGTCCCGGCAGCCGCCTGCTTGCGGCCAAAAAGACGCTGCGGCATTCTTATTTTGAGCGCGGGCACGCTTTTCCGGCAAATAAGATGCTGCCACATCCTTATTCCGGGCATCAGCGCGCTTTTCCGGCAAATAAGACGCTGCCACATCCTTATTCCGGGCATCAGCACGCTTTTCCGGCAAATAAGACGCTGCCACATCCTTATCGCGAACACAAGCGCGCTTTTCCGCCCAATAAGACGCTGCGGCATCCTTATTCCGGGCATCAGCACACTTTTCCGGCAAATAAGACGCTGCCACATCCTTATTCCGCGCATCAGCACACTTTTCCGGCAAATAAGACGCTGCCACATCCTTATTCCGGGCATCAGCACGCTTTTCCGGCCAATAAGACGCTGCAGCACCCTTATTCCGGGCATCAGCACGCTTTTCCGCCCAATAAGACGCTGCGGCATCCTTATCGCGAACACAAGCGCGCTTTTCCAGCTAACAAGTCCTGCTGCAATCGGGAGCGCCTAGAACAGCGCCAGCTGATTCGACTCCGGCAGACCGCGGAAGCAGCCCATCGTCGTCAGCAGCTCGATGATCGTCTTGGTCGCCTTGGAGCGCTGCTGGAAGTCCTCGATGGACAGGAAGTCCCCGTCCTCCCTCGAGGCCGCAATGTTGCGCGCCGCATTCTCGCCGATACCGGCGACCGCCGAGAACGGCGGGATGAGCGCGTCTCCGTCCACGATGAAGCGCGTCGCATCCGAGCGGTACAGATCGAGCGGCTTGACCTTGAACCCTCTCGCGGTCATCTCCAGCCCCATCTCGAGAATCGGAATCATGTTCTTTTCCTTCGGCAGCGCCTGGAAGCCCTTGGCCTCGATCTCGGTCATCCCCTTGAGGATCGCATCGTAGCCTTGGCAGAACAGCTCGACGTCGAAGTCGGCCGCCCGAACCGAGAAGTAAGTCGCATAATAATGAATCGGATAATACAGCTTGAAGAAGGCGGTACGCACGGCCGAGATGACATAGGCGGCGGCATGCGCCTTCGGGAACATGTACTCGATCCTAAGGCAGGAGTCGATATACCATTGCGGCACGCCGCAGCGCTTCATCTCCTCGATCCACTCGGGCGTGAGTCCCTTGCCCTTACGCACGCTTTCCGTAATTTTAAACGCGAGCGACGCGTCCATGCCGGCTTTGTAGATGAGGAACAGCATGATGTCGTCCCGGCAACCGATAACGGTTTTGATCGTGCAGGTGCCGTTTTTGATGAGCTCCTGTGCGTTGCCGAGCCATACGCCCGTACCGTGCGACAATCCCGAGATCTGCAGCAGGTCGGCGAACGACGACGGCTTCGTCTCTTCGAGCATCTGGCGGACGAAGCGCGTGCCCATCTCCGGCACCCCGAACGTGGCGACCTGCGACTTGATCTGGTGCGGCCGGATGCCGAGCGCCTCGACCGAGTTGAACAGGCTCATGACCTTCGGGTCGTTCATCGGGATCGTCGTCGGATCGACGCCGGTCAGGTCCTGGAGCATCCGCATCATCGTCGGATCGTCGTGCCCCAGAATATCGAGCTTCAGCAGGTTGGCGTCGAAGGCGTGATAGTCGAAGTGCGTCGTCTTCCACTCCGCGCTCGTATCGTCCGCCGGGTATTGGACCGGCGTGATGTCCTCGACCTCCATATAATCCGGCACGACGACGATGCCGCCCGGATGCTGGCCGGTGCTCCGCTTGACGCCGGTGACGCCCAGGGCGAGCCGGTTCAGCTCGGCGCCGCGCCAGCTTTTGCCGTGCTCCTCCTGGTACTTCCTGGCGAAGCCGAAGCCCGTCTTCTCCGCGACCGTACCGATCGTGCCCGCTCTGTACACGCCCTTCTCCCCGAACATTTCCTTCGTGAAGTTGTGCGCGTGCGGCTGGTATTCGCCGGAAAAGTTAAGGTCGATATCGGGCACCTTGTCCCCCTTGAAGCCGAGGAACGTCTCGAACGGGATGTCCTGCCCGTCGCCGCGCATCGTCCCGCCGCACTTCGAACAAGGCTTGTCCGGCAGGTCGAATCCGCTCGGCACGCTGCCGTCGAGGAACCATTCCTGATGCTTGCAGCTGCGGTCGCGGCACAAATAATGCGCGGGCAGCGGATTAACCTCGGAGATGCCGAGGAACATCGCGACGACGGAGGAGCCGACCGAGCCCCGCGAGCCGACGAGATAGCCGTCCCGGTTGGACTTTTTGACGAGCCGCTCCGAGATCAGGTAGTTGGCCGAAAAGCCGTACTTGATGATCGGGACGAGCTCCTTCTCGAGCCGGGCGACGACGACCTCCGGCAGCTCCTCGCCGTACAGCTCGCGCGCGGTGGCGTAGCATGTATTGCGGATCTCCTCGTCCGCGCCTTCGATGTTCGGCGTGAACAGCTCGTCGGGGAACAGCTTGATCTCCTCAAAGCGCTCGGCGAGTGCGTTCGTATTGGTCACGACGACTTCCTGCGCCTTGTCCTTGCCCAGGAAGGAGAACGCGTCGAGCATCTCGCCCGTCGTACGGAAATGCGCGTCCGGCTTGCGCTGGTCCTTGAGCGGACTGAAGCCCGTGATGCCGTGAATCGCGATATCCCGGTACAGCTTGTCCCGCGGCTCGAGATAGTGCACGTTGCCGGTCGCGACGACCGGCTTGCCGAGCCGCTCGCCGATGGCGACGACCTTGCGCAGGCTCTGCTCGAGCTCCGCGCGGCTGCCGACGAGCCCTTTGTCGACCAGGTGCATGTAAAAGTCGATCGGCTGGACTTCGAGCACGTCGTAGAAGCGCGCGATCTCCGTCGCCTCTTCCTCGGACTTGTTCAGCACCGTCTCAAAAAATTCGCCCTTCTCGCAGCCGGACATGACCAGCAGGCCTTCGCGCAGCTCGATCAGCTTGGAGCGCGGGATGCAGGCGACGCGGTGGAAATAGTCGGTGTGCGACAGCGAGATCAGCTTGTACAGGTTTTTTTTGCCCGACTGATTGAGCATGTAAATCGTGCAGTGGAAAGGACGCGTCGTCTTCCAGCTGTTCTCGTTCACCTCGTTGAGACGCTTCATCTGCGTGATGCCGCGGGATTGCGCGTCCTTGAGCAGTCCTTCGAGCACGCCGGCCAGGGCGATCGTATCGTCGATGGCGCGGTGATGGTTCTCGAGGCTGACCTTGTACAGGTTGGCGAGCGTGTTCAGCCGGTGGTTCTTCATCGTCGGATGCAAATACCGCGCCAGCTCGAGCGTGTCGAGCACCGGATTCGGCACCTCGGGCATGCCGAGCTGCTTGCAGTTGTGCTGGATGAAGCCGATATCGAATCGCGCATTGTGCGCCACGAGCACGGCATCGCCGACGAAGTCGATGAACTCTCTCAGCTTCGGCTCGAGCTCGGGCGCCCCGGCCACCATCTCGTCCGTAATGCTGGTGAGCTGCTGAATGTTGTAGGGAATCGGCTCATGCGGGTCGATGAAGGTCGAGAACCGGTCGATCTCCCGCCCCCCGGTTACCTTGACCCCCGCGAGCTCGATGATCTTGTTGGCCGTGACGGACAGACCGGTCGTCTCGATGTCGAATACGACGAACGTCTCGTCCGCGAGCGCCGTATCGCGCGCGTTCAGCACGATGTCGACCGCATCGTTCACGACGTTGGCCTCGACGCCGTAGATCATTTTGATGCCGTTTTTTTTCGCAGCCTTCGCGGCTTCGGGAAAACACTGCACATTCGCGTGATCGGTGACCGCGATCGCCTTGTGTCCCCACTTGGCGGCCGTCTTGATATAGGCGTCGACCGGCGCGATCGCATCCATCGTACTCATCGCCGTATGCAGGTGGAACTCGACGCGCTTCTCGGTCGCATCGTCCTTGCGCGGCTTCGGCCCGCCCACCTCCTTGAGATCGCTCGGCATCATGACGAGCTCGGGCGGATTGAGGAAGCGGTCGTACTCGACGCGTCCGCGCAGCTTGACCCACTTGCCGTTGGCAAGCAGGTTCAGCATCTTGACGTCTTCCTTCGTCTTGCCGAACATCTTGACGGTGAGCGAGTCCGTATAGTCGGTCACATGGAACTGGTACAACGTATTGCCGTTGCGCAGCTCCTTGACTTCCAGCCCGAATACCGTGCCCTGAACCGTCGCCTTCTTTTCTTCTTCCTGGATATTCTGGATGGGAACGGCGTCGTCCTTGATCTCATAGCCGTACTGGAGCGACTGCGGCGCCTCGCCGCCGTCGTCCGTCTCGGGCTCGGCCTCCGGCATGCTCTCCATCAGCTTGCGCACATGCAGCCGCTCCTCCTCGAGCTGCCGCTGCATGAATGTCTCGACGGCCTCCTGATGCGACTCGCCGACCGCCAGCTTGATCCTGCAGACTCGCCCGAACCGCTCTTCGAAAAACTTGACCGCATAAGTGTCGACCGTCTTCTTGCGTGCGAGTTCGAGACTCATCTCGTTCAGCATGTACAGCGTCAGCAGCTCGCCGTCGGCCTCGGGACGGGCTTTGCTGAGCCAGCCGTTGACCGATGCGAACTCGCTCTGCATCCATTCGACGAACGACGGCCAATAATGCAGCAGTAGCTCATTCGTGGCGACGGTCTCGCCATAGCGGAGGCACATCTCGATCGTCGCCAGATGACCGAGCTTGTCCCGGACGCGCGCATGGAAGCCGGCGTACACCGGCGGCGGCAGCAGCGTTTCCTTTATAAAATGAAACCGCCAGCTGCGCCTTGTCTTGCTGACCTCGACTCTCTCTATGTAACCGTCGCGAAAATGGGCGTCGATCCAATCGCCCGGAATCTCCGCTTGCGCCAACAGCAGTTCGAACCGTTTTCTCTGATCGGGCTTCGGCAGCATATGTGGAGCATTCATCCCTTTCAACAACAAAAGCCCCCGACCATCTGCCGCTAATGCCGTGCGTCTGCGGCTTGGAAATGGTCGGAAAGCTCTCTGTTCTCATTCTTGTTCTATTATTCTACCTGAACTGTCAGACGGCAGCAATAGTCAAAGAACGACATTCAGGGGGACGGATACCTGTCCGCTGCTCAAGCTGAGCTCCGCCGCCTCCAAAAAACGAATGGCCGCGCGGGTCTCCCCGGCTGGCACCGGGGCGATGCCCGTCGCAAAAAAAGAAGCGATGTCCGCAACGAGCCTTGCGTAGGAAATGGTCATGTCGGGTTCGATCGCGATGGCGTGACGGTTCCCTTCGGCGGTGGAACAAGCCGCCTCAAAGCGATAGTCGCCGGAGCAGTCGCAATAGGCGGTGCCGACGCGGCCGCCCGTCCACTGGCCGATGAGCAGGTCGTGATCCCCGCGCCGCTCGGCCCGCACGGACTCGCATTCGCTGCCGAGCAGCTCGAACAGCATCTCCGCCAGATGGATGCCGTACCAGTAATAGATCGACTGCGTCGGCTCGACCTGCAGGGGCCCGCGCACGTCGGCGCGCGCGATCCGCTCGCGCGCCGGCAGCGGACCTGAAGCCGCCCCGCGCCTTCCGATCGCGTAGCGCAGCGCAGAGGCGCTGAAGATGGGCGTGCGGTGCAGCTCGGCGGCGCCGATGAGAGCGGCCGCGTCGCGTTCGCCCAGCGCGAGCGGCTTGTCGATGAAGACGGGCTTGCCGTAGGGCGCGATCCGCTCGAACAGCCGGACGCGCTCGCGGCCGTCGATGGACAGCAGCATGAGCGCGTCGCACGAGGCGGCCACCTGCTCCGGCGAGTCCAGCCTGGCGACGCCGCGTTCGGCCTCAAGCCGGCCCATGATGGCGTCGACACGCGAAGCGCTGAGCGGAAAATCCGGCGATCCGCCCGGCCAGGCCGCAGTTACGCGGAACCCGGGGACGTGAAGCCGGTGCTCCGGATCGTTGAGCAGCTCCGTGAACACAGTCGCATGGGAGGAATCGGTACCGATCAAGCCGATGGTGCGGATTGTCATGGGGATATGCCTCCTTCGCCCGCTGCTTGCGGCTCGTGCAGCGGGCCCTCCTCAAGCCTGCTCGCCGCGATGCCCGCGAGCAGAGCCGCGCCGAGCGGCAGGCAGGCTTCGTTCAGCTCGTAGCGGGGATGAT
The DNA here is from genome assembly GCF_037963805.1 of Cohnella sp. 56. Lineage (NCBI taxonomy): Bacteria > Bacillati > Bacillota > Bacilli > Caryophanales > Paenibacillaceae > Cohnella > Cohnella sp. 56. Next base: position 189,056 of record NZ_JAZDQE010000011.1, read on the forward strand.
GCAGGCCGAACGCATGCTCGGCGTCGCGCTCCGGGCCCGAGCCGAGCCAGAAGAAGCAGCCGGGCACATGCTTCAAATATTCGGAAAAGTCCTCTCCGGCCAGCGTCGGCGCGGCCGTCAGCCTGCGGTCGGCTCCCGCCACGGCGTCGATCGCCTCTCCGACCCGGCGGGCCGCCTCCGCATCGTTGACCAGCACCGCCGTCTGCCGGATATACGTCACGCTCGCCCGGCAGCGATAGCCTTCGGCGATCCGCGTCACGACGCGCTCGATACGGCCTGACAGCTCGCGCCGGACTTCCGGATCGAACGCGCGGACGGTGCCGGTCATCGTGCAGGCCGACGGGATGACGTTGTTCGCCTCGCCCGCGCGAATGCTGCCGATCGTCACGACGACCGGGTCGAACGGCGACGTCTCCCTGGATACGAGGCTCTGCAAGGACAGGACGATCGCCGAGGCGCAGACGATCGGGTCGATGCCCTGATCGGGAATGGCGCCGTGCGCCCCCTTGCCTTCGACTGCAATCTCGATGCGGTCGACCGACCCCATGAGCGGCCCCGGACGTACGGAGGTCAATCCCGCGGACAGCGTCGGCAGGTTGTGCAGCCCGTAAATCTCGTCGACGCCGTCCAGGACGCCGGCCTCGATCATCGCCTTGGCGCCCTCGTTGATCTCCTCCGCCGACTGGAATACGAGCCGGACCGTGCCCTTCAGCTTCGCCCGCTCCTCCGTCAGCAGCTCGGCCGCACCGAGCAGCATCGCCGTGTGGGCGTCGTGTCCGCAGGCATGCATCGCGCCGGGACGCTCCGAGGCGAAGGGCAAGCCGGTCTCCTCCGCGATCGGCAGCGCGTCCATATCGGCGCGCAGCGCGACGACCGGTCCTGCGGGATCGCCGACGATGTCGGCCACGACGCCGTGCCCGCCGACGCCGGTGCGGCAAGACAGGCCCAGCCCGGTCAGCCGCTCAGCGACGATCCGCGCCGTCTCGCGCTCCTCGAAGCTCAACTCCGGGAACCGGTGCAGCCTCCTGCGGACGGAGACGAGTCGCTCGGACAGCGCCTCCGCCCGCGCGAGCCATGCGCCGCCCCCGCTCATGACCGCCCGCCTTTCTTGCGCAGGTCGCTTAAGATAGCTTTGCCGGTCGGCGTCTGGGCGAGGCCGCCTTTGGCCGTCTCCCGGTGCGCCTCCGGCATCGCCGCTCCGATGTCCTTCATGACGCCGATGACTTCGTCGGACGGAATGACGCTGCGGACGCCCGCCAGCGCCATATCGGCCGCCGCCAGCGCAGTGACCGCACCGAAGCCGTTGCGGACGATGCACGGAATCTCGACGAGTCCGCCGACGGGATCGCAGATGAGGCCGAGCGAGTTTTTGAGCGCGAGCCCGACCGCATGCACGGCCTGCTCGGGCGTGCCGCCGCGCAGCTCGGTCAGCGCGCCTGCAGCCATGCCGACCGCCGAGCCGACCTCGGCCTGGCAGCCGCCCTCCGCGCCGGAGATGAACGACTGGTTGGCGATGACGTAGCCGATCGCGCCGGCCGCGAACAAGCCCTCGACCATCCGCTCGTCGGACCAGCCGAACCGCTCCTGGGCGCTCACGAACACGCCGGGGATAATGCCGCAGGAGCCCGCCGTCGGCGTCGCGATGATGCGCCCCATCGAGGCGTTGACCTCGGACACGGCCAGCGCATAGGCGAGCGCCGCGCTAGCTTCGCCGCCGAGTGAAGGCGCGCCGTCCGCCCGATACTGCATGACGCGCTTGGCATCGCCGCCCGTCAGTCCGCTGCGCGACTTCGTGTCCTCCGTCGTGCCCCTGCGGACGGCTTCCTTCATGACTTGATAGTAATCCGCCATTTGGCCGAATACCTCTTGCTCGCTTTTGTCCGACTCCCGCACCTGCTCCTCGATCATATAACGCCCGATCGTCTTGGCGCCCTCCCGGCATTGCGCCGACAGCTGCGCCAGTGTGGCGAATCTCATCTATACCCGCTCCTCTCCGTTCAGATCGACGAGACGGATCCGGTCCACCTGCTGGAGCGCCTCAAGCTCGCGCCTCACCTCGGGCGGCACCGCCTGATCCATCTCCATCACCGTCAGCGCCCGTCCGCTCCGGCTCTGGCGGTCCACCTCCATCGCCCGTATGTTGAGCCCGGCCCGGCCGACGATCACGCTCATCGCGGCCACCGTGCCCGCCATATCCCGATGATCGATGAGCAGCGTCGGGCAGTCCGCTCCGAATCTAACGTCGAACCCGTCGATGCCGACGATCTCGACATTGCCGCCGCCGATCGAGCAGCCGATCAGCGACGCCTCCCGGTCCTGCCTGCGCAGCTGAAACCGCACCGTATTGGGATGGCCGCCGGGCCGCAGCTCCGTGCCGAACCTAAGCTGCATGCCGGATGCCTCGGCGAGGGCGATCGCATCCCGTATCCGTTCGTCGTCGGGCGCGCAGCCGAGCAGCCCGGCCGTCACGGCCAGATCGGTCCCGTGCCCGAGGTACGTCTCCGCGAACGAGCCGGAGAATATAACGTCCGCCTCGTCCGGCTGTCCGCCAAGCGTCTGCCGCGCGGCCAGCCCGAGCCGGGCGGCGCCCGCCGTATGCGAGCTGGAGGGGCCGATCATGCTGGGACCCATGATGGAAAACACATCTTTAAAGCGCAATCCCGACCCTCTCCTTCCTCGTCCTGCCCGGTCGTCTTAACGTGCCCGCAGCCATTCCTCGAGATGCGATGCCACGAACGCGTCGTCGTTCAGCTCCGGATACTGCGCGTACACGCGATCGATCTCCTCGGCCTGGCCAGGCGACAGCCGCTCGTGCGGATTGAGGCACCATGTCCCCTGCAGCAAGCCCTGGCGGCGCAGCACCTCGTGAATGCCGGGAATGCAGCCTACAAACTGATGCGCCGGATCGAAAAACGCGGCGTTGCAGTCGGTTACCTGGACGTTGCGGGTCAGCCATTCCATGGAGATCGCCGGCTCGCGTCTTGCGGCTTTGATCTCCTCAAGCAGCGCGACCGCTTTTTGCGTCCATACCGCCCAATGCCCGAGCAATCCGCCGACGACCTGTTTTTCCACCGTCTTGCCGTCAATGTCGAACCGGTACGCGGTCAGCAGGTCGGCGACGATGTTGTCGTCGTTGCCCGTGTACAGCGCGATCTCGTCCCTGCGCGCCGAATGGCAGACGGCCCGGGCGACGTCGAGCGTCTGATAGCGGTTGAACGGCGCCATCTTGATCGCGACGACGTTCGGAATGTCGGCGAAGGCGCGCCAGAACGCGTAGGAGAAAATACGTCCGCCGACCGAAGGCTGCAAATAAAAGCCGATGACCGGCATCATCTGCGCCACCTGCCGCGTCCGCTCCAGCAGCGCCTCCTCGGTCAACTGTCCGAGACCGCCCATGCTGAGCAGCACCGCATCGTAGCCGAGCCCGAGCGCCGTCGCCGTCTCGCGCAGCGCCTGCTCCGCCGGTCCGCATACGCCCGCGACCTTGATGAACGGCCGGTCCGGCGCCGCCGCGTCGACTTCCTCCGCAGCCATCCGCAGCACCGTCTCGTACAGGTTGTGCTCCGGGTCGCGAATCTCGAATTGGGTGGAGTGGACGCCGACGGCGATGCCGCCCGCTCCGGATGCGACATAATAACGCGTGAGCGCCCGCTGTCTGCGTTCGTCGAGCTTGCGGTTCTCATCCAGCGCGAGCGGATGGGCCGGGATGACCAGGCCGTCCAGCAGCGCCTCGTTCAGCTTCGCGGACAGATAGACGGTCGCCATCAGAATTTCCCCTTTCGTTCCTGGAAATGAGTCGGCTTGTTCCATGTCGCGCCGCCCTGCAGCACCCACTCCGCCGTCCAGTCGATCATCTGCAGCAGCGATACGCTCGGATAGCCGAACAGCTGATGCGACTTGGACGCATTGTTGAGCAGCGCGGTCTCGGACTCCTTGCCTTCGAAGATCGCTTCCTTGCCGAGGCGTTCGGCCAGCTTGCCCGCCGCCCAGCGCACGGACATCGTCTCCGGTCCCGTCACGTTCAGGATCGCCGGCGGGCTCGACGCGAGCGACAGGCTGCGCAGCGCGATCGTATTGGCATCGCCCTGCCAGATGACGTTCGCATAGCCGGTCGTCAGATCGATCGCACGCTCCTCCCGGATCGCGCGGGCCAGCTCCAGCAGCACGCCGTACCGCAGGTCGATTGCATAGTTCAGCCTGAACATCGTCATCGGCGTGCCGTACTTGTGCGAATGGTACTCGAACACCCGCTCGCGGCCCAGCGTCGACTGCGCATATTCGCCGACCGGCTCCGGCGCGACCGATTCGTCGGTTCCGCCGCCGCTAACGGGCACGAACGGATAGATGTTGCCCGACGAAAAAACGACGATGCGCGACTCTTTGTATTTCTCCGCCACGCGGCCCGGCAAATAGGCATTCATCGCCCATGTGAAATGTTCGCGGCCCGTCGTGCCGAACTTGTTGCCCGCCATATAGATGACATTGGCCGCCTGCGGCAATGCCTTCAGCCCCTCGTCGTCCAGCAGCTCGCATGAGATCGTCTCGACGCCCGCCGATTCCAGCTCCTGCCGCGTCTCGCTGCTGCTGAAGCGCGATACGCCGATGACGCGTTTGTTCAGGCCGCCTTCGCGGACGGCGTTCGCCGCCAGCCTGGCCAGGCTCGGTCCCATCTTCCCGCCGACGCCGAGCACGACGATATCCCCGTCGATCGACGAGAGCTGCTTGACCAGCGCCTCGGAAGGCTCCGCCAGCTTAGCTTCCAGTTGTGCTACCGTATTCATGAGATCCGTCTCCCTTCGACTTTAACCTGATCTCATCATAACGCGCGGCGGGTATATAAAGACAGGTCCATTTGTCGTCTTTAAATAAAGCCCGAAACGCAACAGCCGACGCCTGTGCCGGACAGTCCCGCCCTTCGCCGGTTCCGTCCGGCTTATCCGCCGTCTCTGCGGTCCAGCATGAAGGTCCCGCATGTTCGTCACAAATAGTGATCCGCCAAAAAGAAAAAGCGATAAACCTGGCGCGGCCTGCCCTTGGGCATCTTCTCCATGCCGGCGATGCCGACCAGCCCCGCATCCGCCCATTGAAGCAGCAGCCTGTGCGCGCTGCGCACCGTAATGTTCAGCATGGACGCCAGCTCATGCACCTGATAGTCGTATTTGCCGTGGCGGGACATGTAGGCGAGCAGCTTGCTCAAATAGGCGCTCGTCATTCCCGCCTCCTCCGCGCGCCGCAGCAGCGCCGGATCGATCGGCGCCAATATCGACGATACCGGGTCCGCCATCTCGAGCGGCCCGATCAGCGTCCGGTCCTCCCGCACGATGAAGCAGGCATTGCCGCCCGCCGCGACGGATTTGCGGAGCGCACTCCTCGCGTTGGCGCCCGCCTCGCTGGCCGTCGCACCGAAGCCGATCCCGATGCTGAGCGTGATGCCGTAGGACGTATTCGCATCCTTGGCGAGCGGGATCGTCTTGTAGCCCCCCGTCTCCCGCTCGAATATGCCGCGCGTCGTAAAAAACAAATACTCGTCGCCGCCGACCGGCGTCAAATAACCGTCAAGCGATTCGACGTAATCGAGCACCATCCGGTGAATGTCCAGCTTGAGCTTCTGAATGTCGTGCTCGCTCGCGCTCCGCAGCACGAGCTTGCCGAACTCGTCGACCGTGACCATGCCGACGACGATCTGCGATTCCTTGCCCTTGCGGGACTCGGTCGACAGCAGGGCGCGCTCGAGCGTGACGATAATATCCTCGTCCGACGGCGCCAGCCGCGCATGCGGCAAGTTCAGCCTCGCCAGCTCCTCCGCTACGCGCTCGACGCCCGTGAATACGAAGGCGTTGTCCTGTCCTTCGGCGATCTTGCGGTGGTAGCCGACCAGCTTGTCCGGCGAGGCGTACGGCGGGCCGTCGTATACGGCGACCGTCAGCGCTTCTAGCCCGAGCTCGCGCAGCGTCCGCATGACCATCGACTTCGTCAGCGAATCGACGGACAGCACGGCATCCGGTCCGAGCCGCCCGTCACGCTGCGCTTCGAACAGCGCCCTGTACAGGCCGGCACCGGTCAGCGGGACATGATGAATCGGCACGGCGACCGGCTTCTTTTCCTTGACGAACCGCTGCGGGACCGGCCCCGACAGCAGCAGCGCCTCCACCTCGCCTTCGAGCGAAGCCGCTGCGTCCGCCGCATCCTGCTCCTGGCCGACGATGCGGACGACGGGCGCCAGCGATGGAAACGTCTTCATCACTTGTAATACGCGAGCCACGACGGACGCCGTCCCCACGATTCCGATCTTGATCTGCATCTGTCGTTCCTCCTGCGAAAAAAGACCCCCGGTCGCATGCGCTTGAGGGGGTCCATTCTGTATTCGTTGTGTCGGTTCAGTACGCTCTCGCGAAGACGACCGTATGCGCCGCCGGCTTGCCGCAGCACAGACATACGCTTTTCGTCGTCTGCGGGTCGAACGGAATATTGCGGCTCGTCGCGCCGGTCTCTTCCTTGACCTTGCTCTCGCAGGCATCGTCGCCGCACCAGCCGGCGTAGGCGAACCCGCGCTTCTCCTCGAATGCGGCCTTGAGCTGGTCCAGCGTCTCGACGTCGAACATATGCGACTCGCGGAATTCGAGCGCGCGTTCGTACATCTGCGTATGCACCTCGTCCAGCATCTCCTGAACGGCAGCGGCGAGACCCTCGAGCGGCACCTGCTTCTTGTCGCCCGTCACGCGGGAGACGAGCACGCAGACGCCGTTGTCCAGGTCGCGCGGGCCGAGCTCGAGGCGGATCGGAATGCCGCGCATCTCGTACTCGTTGAACTTCCAGCCCGGCGACACGTCGGAGCGGTCGTCGACGCGCACACGGATGCCGGCGGCCTTGAGCTGCGCATACAGCTCGTCCGTCTTGGCGATGACCGTCTCGCGCGTCTTGGGCGGCCCGATCGGGATCATGATGACCTGCGTCGGCGCGACCTTCGGCGGCATGACGAGACCGCGGTCGTCGCCGTGGACCATGATGAGCGCGCCGATCAGACGCGTGCTGACGCCCCACGAGGTCGTATGGCAGTACTCCTGCGTATTGTCGCGGCTAAGATACTTGATGTCGAACGCCACGGCGAACTTCGTGCCGAGATAATGCGAGGTGCCTGCCTGAACCGCGCGGCCGTCCTTCATCATCGCTTCGATCGAATACGTATCCACGGCGCCGGCGAAGCGCTCGGACGACGTCTTCTGGCCTTTGATGACCGGGATCGCCAGCACGCTCTCCACGAAGTCGGTGTAGACGTCGAGCATCTGCATCGTCTCGCGGCGGGCGTCCGCCTCGTCCTCATGCGCCGTATGGCCTTCCTGCCAGAGGAACTCGCTCGTCCGCAGGAACGGCATCGTACGCTTTTCCCAACGGAATACGTTCGCCCACTGATTGATGAGCAGCGGCAGATCGCGATAGGAGTTGATCCACTTGGCGTACATATGCCCGAACATCGTCTCGGACGTCGGCCGTACGGCCAGGCGCTCCTCCAAAATCTCGCCGCCCGCCTCCGTCACCATCGGCAGCTCCGGATTGAAGCCCTCGACATGCTCTTTCTCCTTCTGGAAGAAGCTCTCGGGAATCAGCATCGGAAAATAAGCGTTGCGATGGCCCGTCTCCTTGAAGCGGCGGTCCAGATCGCGCTGAATGTTCTCCCACAGCTCGTAGCCGTCGGGACGGAACACGATGCACCCGCGCACCGGCGAATAGTCCATCAGCTCCGCCTTCTTGATGACGTCGATGTACCAGCGGCTGAAGTCCTCGGCCTGCGGCGTTATTTCCGTTACGAACCCTTTATCCTTCGACATATTCACAACCCCTGACAGCGTCTGAAATTTAGCCCTTGACCAACCTTAAAATATCGTTGTACGTGACGACGACCATGAGCAGCATAAGCGCGGCGAAGCCGATGAAATGCACGAGACTCTCGCGGTTCGGATCGACCGGCCGCCCCCGCACCGCCTCGATGCCGATGAACAGCAGGCGGCTGCCGTCGAGCGCCGGAATCGGCAGCAGGTTGAAGATGCCGAGGTAGAGGCTGAGAATCGCGCCCCACCAGGTGAGCTGCGTCACGCCCTGCTTGGCGATCTCCACCGTCACCTGCGCGGTGCCGACCGGACCGTTCAGCTCCTCGAGCTTCACTTCGCCGAATATAATTTTGCGGAAGCCGGCGAAAATTTTCTTTGTGCTCTCCACCATCTCATGTCCCGCCAGCGAGAATGTCTCCCCGAAGCCGGGCCTGCGCATCTCGGGCGCCATGACGATGCCGACCTTGCCGGTATCCGCATTGGGCGTGACCTTGAGCTGCACATCCTGCCCGTCCCTATTGACGACCCAGTCCATCGGCTTGCCGGCACTGCCCGTGATCAACTGGGACAGCTTCTGGCTGTCGCCCCCGACCGCCGTGCCGCCCACGGAGACGACGAGATCGCCCTTCTGCAGTCCGGCAGCCTTGGCGGCGCCGTCCGCCGTCACTTCGTTGATGAAAATCTTCGTATTGGGATCCACCGCTACGCCGTAAGACTGGAAAAATACGGCGAACAGCACGAACGCCAAAATAAAATTCATGAGCGGGCCCGCGAAAATCGTCATCGCCTTCTTGCCCGCCGAGGCGGAGCCGAACTGCCGGTCGAGCGGCGCGATCTGCGTATCTCTGCCCTTGGACATAATGAGCGCCTGCGGGTGCACGTCGTAGCGCTGCACGTCGCCGTCCACGTCAAGCGTCAAGTAAAGATGCTTCTCCAGATCGACGGCCTTGACCTCGCCGCGCAAAATGTTGGTGCGCTCCTCGAGCCGGTCGAGGTAAATGCGCGTGATCTTGTCGTCCTTGACCCGGATGCCGATCGTATGACCGACCTGCACCTCGACGACCTCGGGGTCCTCGCCCGCCATCCGGACGAAGCCGCCGATCGGCAGCATCCGCAGCGTGAACCGGCTCTCCCCGCGCTTGATCGAGAACAGCTTCGGTCCGAAGCCGATCGCGAATTCGCGTACGAGCACGCCCGCCCGCTTGGCAAAATAAAAGTGTCCGAACTCGTGTATCGAGACGAGCACGAAAAAAACGAGAACCGTTAGAAATACAACCTGTACCATCTCCATGCAAGTAACCCTCCGTCCGCCCTAACGGCTGTCCTTAGATTAACATTATTCGCCGAGGCGATACAAGAGAATACGAGCCTTGCAAAAGACAGGTTGCTATTCGCGCCAGGCGGCCGCCGCCGCGCGCGCTTCTGCGTCCGCGAGCGCGATCGCGCCCAGATCCGGGTCGCCGATCGTCTCGTGGGCGGACAGCGCGGAGGCGATGATGTCCTCGATCGCCAGAAACGGAATCTCGCCGCCGAGAAAACGGGCGACGGCGACTTCGTTCGCCGCGCTGAACACGGTCGGCGCGGTGCCGCCGGCCCTGCCTGCTTCGTACGCCATCTTAAGGCAAGGGTAGCGCGCGAAGTCCATCTCCTTGAAGTGCAGGGTGCCCGCCTTGAGCAGATCGAGCGGAGCAGCCGGCGAAGCGCGGCGCTCGGGATACGTGAGCGCGTATTGAATCGGCACGCGCATATCCGGATTGCCCAGCTGCGCCATCACGCTCGTGTCGACGAATTCGACCATCGAATGCACGATGCTCTCGGGATGGAGCATGACGTCGATGCGGTCGTACGGCAACCCGAACAGCCAGTGCGCCTCCATCACCTCGAGCCCTTTGTTCGCCATCGTGGCCGAATCGATCGTGATCTTGGCGCCCATCGACCAGTTCGGATGCTTGAGCGCGTCTGCGACCGTCACCTGCCGCAGCTCGTCGCGGGTGCGGTCCCTGAAGCTGCCCCCGGACGCCGTCACGATGAGCCGCTTGATCGTGCGGCGATCTTCGCCGTTCAGACATTGGAAGATAGCCGAGTGCTCGCTGTCGATCGGCAGCAGCGGCACGCCGCGCTCGGCCGCGCGCCGCGTCACAATATGGCCGGCCGTGATGAGCGTCTCCTTGTTCGCCAGCCCGATCGAAGCGCCTGCGTCAATCGCCGCGAGCGTCGACTTGAGACCGAGGCTGCCCATCAGCGCGCAAACGACATAGTCGGCGCCCGCGCCGGCCGCAGCCTCGATCAGGCCTTCCTCCCCCCATGCCAGCTTCGTGCCTGCCGGCAGTTCGTGCCTGATCCGGTCGGCCAGCGCTCTGGAGCCGATCGACACGAGCTTCGGCCGGAACCGGTGCGCCTGCTCCACCAGCATCTCGCTTCGCGTGCCCGCAGCGAGGCTGACGATCTCGTACGCGTCAGGATCTCTGGCGATGACGTCGAGCGTCTGCGTGCCGATCGAGCCGGTGCTGCCGAGCACCGCCACTTTCTTTTTCATGCGGGTACCTCCGTTATGTATGTCCTCGATGACCGGACCAGCGGCATCACACCGTCAGCAGTCCGAGCAGATGGACGAGCGGAAAGACGATCAGCCAGCTGTCCGTGCGGTCCAGCACGCCGCCGTGGCCCGGCAGCAGGCTGCCGGAATCCTTCACGCCGCGCAGCCGCTTGTAGGCGGATTGAATCAAGTCGCCGAGCTGGCCCGCGACTGCAGCCGCCAGCGCGACGCCGATCGCCGTGCCGTAGCCGATCCAATCCGGCCACGCGACCGCGAATATGAGCGAGACGAGCAGCGCGATGACGAGTCCGCCGAGCGCGCCCTCGACCGTCTTGTTCGGGCTGATCGCCGGCCACAGCTTGGTCCGGCCGATCGCCTTGCCGACGAAGTAGGCGCCCGCATCCGATGCCCAAATGCAAAAAAAGACGAGCAGCGGCCAGAACATGCCGTGCGGCAAATCCCGGGTTGCCGCCATATAGCGGAAGCCGAGCCCGATATAGAAGGCGCCCAAAAACAACAGCGCGGATTGATCGAGTGTAATCCGGTTTTTGCTGAACACGGTCGCCGTGAGCAGCACGAACATGAGCAGCCAGGCGACGGCCGACATATCCGGCGTCGTCCAGTCGAACGGCAGCTTCGGCAGCGCCAGCACGAGCGTGGCCGCGAACCCGCAGAGGACGTCCGCGCGCCCGGCCGGCAGCTTGTTCAGCCTGACGAATTCGTGATAGCCGATAAGAGCCAGCAATGCGAGTATCCCATAATAATACCAACCGCCCAGCCACAGCAGCGTCAAAAAAGCGGCGCCGGCTACGACGCCCGTCACGATCCGTTGTCCCATCGCCTAGATCCCTCCGTACCGGCGGGCTCGCCGCTGGTATTCGCGTATCGCTTCGTGGAAGTGCGTCTCCGAAAACTCCGGCCAGTAAACGTCCGAAAAACAAAACTCGCTGTAAGCCAACTGCCAGAGCATGAAGTTGCTAAGGCGCAGCTCCCCGCTCGTGCGAATAAGCAGGTCGGGATCGGGCAGAGCGCCGCTGAACAGCGATTGCTGGAATATCTCCTCGGTAATGTCGTCCGGATCAAGCTCGCCCGCAGCCGCGCGCCGCGCGAGCGTGCGAGCCGCCTCGACGATCTCCAGACGGCTGCCGTAGTTCATCGCGAAGTTGAGCACGAGACCCGTGTTGTGCTCCGTGCGCCGCACCGCTTCCCCGATCGCCTCGAGCGTGAAGTCCGGGAGCAGGTCGGGTACGCCCATCATTTTGACCTGCACGTTGTTCTCGATCAGCTCCTCAAGCTCGATCGACAGAAATTCCTGGGGCAGCTTCATCAGAAATTCAACTTCTGCTTTTGGCCGCTTCCAGTTTTCCGTAGAGAACGCGTACATCGTCAAAAACTCCACGCCGAGCCGGTCGGCCGCCTGCGTAATCCGCTTGACCGCCTTCATCCCGGCATGGTGGCCGGCCGCCCGCGGCAAACCGCGGGATTTGGCCCAGCGTCCGTTGCCGTCCATAATGATGGCTACGTGCCGGGGAATCCGGCCTTCCTTCAGCACGTCCTCCGGCGAAGGCGCGTTTTTGCCTGCATCACGCGCTTGTTCCCCGTCCTGCCTGCTGCCGAACAGACCGCCTAAGAATCGATTGCCCATGGCTGTTCCCCCTGAGTTTGGCGACCATAAAAACGAACCCCACCTTGCGGAGGGGCCGGTCTTAGCGCGCTGGATATCGCTTCGGCGAATGCCCGCGACATCTTAGACTTCCATAATTTCTTTTTCTTTGGCGGCCAGAATCTTGTCGACCTCTGCGATGAAGCGGTCGGTCGACTTCTGGATATCTTCCTGGTGACGGCGGGACTCGTCTTCGGAGATCTCGCCTTTTTCTTTTTTCTTGATGTCGTCGTTCGCGTCGCGGCGAATGTTGCGGATCGCGACCTTCGCTTCCTCGCCGAACTTCTTGGTCGACTTGACGAGCTCCGCGCGGCGCTCTTCGGTGAGCGGCGGGATGTTCAGCCGGATGATCGTGCCGTCATTGGCCGGCGTGAGGCCGACGTCGGACTTCAGGATCGCTTTTTCGATGGCGGCCAGCGCGGACTTGTCCCAAGGCTGGATGATCAGCGTGCGGGAATCCGGCGTATTGATCGTACCGAGTTGGTTGACCGGCGTCAGCGCGCCGTAATACTCGGCTTGAACGCGGTCGAGCATCGCGGAGGACGCCCGTCCGGCGCGCAGCGTCGACAGGTCCCGACGCAGTGCGCCCAGCGCTTTTTCCATACGTTCTTCAGCGTTTTTCTTAATCGTTTGAGGCACTTAGCTCACGCTCCCCTTGACGATAGTTCCGATCTTCTCGCCGAGTATCGCCCGCTTGATGTTGCCCGGCTCGGTGATGGCAAAGACGAGAAGCGGTATGTTGTTGTCCATGCACAGCGAGGACGCCGTCGAATCCATGACGCCCAGGTTTTTGTTGAGCACATCCATATAAGTAAGCTGCTCGTACTTCTCCGCGGTCGGATCCTTGAACGGATCGGCGCTGTATACGCCGTCCACCTTGTTCTTGGCCATGAGGATAACCTCGGCCTCGATCTCGGCGGCCCGCAGCGCAGCGGTCGTATCGGTGGAGAAAAACGGATTGCCCGTACCGGACGCGAAAATGACGACGCGGCCCTTCTCCAGGTGCCGGATCGCGCGCCTGCGAATGTAAGGCTCGGCGATCTGCTGCATGGCGATGGAGGATTGCACGCGCGTTGGAACGTCGATCTGCTCGAGCGCGTCCTGCAGCGCCAGCGAATTCATCACGGTTGCGAGCATGCCCATATAATCCGCGGTCGCCCGGTCGATGCCCTTCTGGCTGCCCGAGATGCCGCGCCAGATGTTGCCGCCTCCGCACACGATAGCTACCTCTACGCCGAGCTGCACGACTTCTTTGATCTGATCGGCGATCGAGACGATCGTCGTAGCGTCGATACCGTAACCGGTCGACCCCGACAGCGACTCGCCGCTGACCTTCAATACCACGCGTTTGTATACGGGACGATTCAACTTAAGTACCTCCACCATGATCGATTTCGATGCAGGATGCCGAAGCTTCCCGGTCGCTGCACCCGCAGAGCGGGTCTTGCCGGCTGCGATAGGCCGACGTCTATGTGTTGCTTCCCCTTAAAAAAGGGAACACGGCGTGTTCCCTCGGACGGTCGATTATGCTTTGACTTGCGCCATAACTTCTTCTACGAAGTTGTCCTGCTTCTTCTCGAGGCCTTCGCCCAGCTCGAAGCGAACGAAGCGGCGGATGGAGATTTGCTCGCCGATCGTGGAGATCTTTTCGTTCAGCAGCGTCTGGATCGTCTTGTCCGGATCCTTGACGAACGATTGCTCGAGCAGTACGTTTTCTTCGTAGTACTTGTTCAGGCGGCCTTCGACGATTTTCTCGACGATTTTCTCCGGCTTGCCTTCGTTCAGCGCCTGGTTGCGCAGAATCTCGGCTTCCTTGTCCAGGTCGGCTTGTTGAACTTCCTCGCGGCGCACGACGAGCGGATTGGCGGCAGCGATGTGCATCGCGATGTCGCGCACCAGTTCCTTGAATTGATCCGTCATGGCGACGAAGTCGGTCTCGCAGTTGACTTCGACGAGCACGCCGATGCGGCCTGCGCCGTGAATGTAAGATTCTACGCGGCCTTCGGTCGCGACGCGGTCGCCCTTCTTGGCGGCTGCCGCAAGACCTTTCTCGCGGAGCAGGTCGGCTGCCTTGGCGATGTCGCCGCCGGCTTCCTCGAGCGCTTTCTTACAATCCAACATGCCCGCTCCCGTTCTTTCGCGAAGCGCCTTTACGTCTGCTGCATTAACTGCCATGGGATTCCCTCCTGGTATGGTGCCGCCGGACGCATGGATGCGCGGACGGCTTCGATTGGTTTATGTTTTCAAAAAAAGGGCGGTGAGAAGGTTCTCTTCTGACCACCCTTGACCTCGCAATGCTGATAATCGGCTGATTAAGCGGTCGTTTCTTCGCCTTGGCGGGATTCGACGATGGCGTCGGCCATCTTGCTCGTCAGCAGCTTGACGGCGCGGATCGCGTCGTCGTTGCCCGGAATGACGTAGTCGATCTCGTCCGGGTCGCAGTTCGTGTCGACGATGCCGACGATCGGGATGCCGAGCTTGCGGGCTTCGGCGACTGCGATGCGCTCTTTGCGCGGGTCGATGATGAACAGCGCGTCAGGCAGTCTGCGCATATGCTTGATGCCGCCGAGGAACTTCTCGAGACGTTCCTTTTCCTTGCGAAGGATGATGACTTCCTTCTTCGGCAGCACTTCGAACGTGCCGTCCTGCTCCCACTTGTCGAGCTGGTGCAGACGGTCCGTACGCTTCTGGATCGTAGAGAAGTTGGTCAGCGTGCCGCCGAGCCAACGTTGGTTGATGTAGAACTGGCCGCTGCGCTCCGCCTCTTCCTTGACGGAATCCTGCGCTTGCTTTTTCGTGCCGACGAACAGCATCGTGCCGCCTTGCTCGCCGAGCTGGCGAACGAAGTTGTACGCTTCGTCGACTTTCTTGACCGTCTTCTGCAGGTCAATGATGTAGATGCCGTTCCGTTCGGTAAAGATGTACTTGTCCATCTTCGGGTTCCAGCGACGTGTCTGGTGACCGAAGTGTACGCCAGCTTCGAGAAGCTGCTTCATCGAGATAACTGCCATTTTAACTTGCACCTCCGTGTTGGTTTTGGATCGTGAATCTCCTCCGCCGGTTCGCGCTTCCCGCCAGAACTTCGCGACATGCGAAGCACCGCTGACGAGATTGAACGGCGTGCGTTTTTTCACACCGTTTTACAATATAACATATGGAGCGACGCGATGCAACGCTTTGCGCGCACATCCCGCGCCGGAACCCCGCACCGCGCTGCGCCTCCACGCGCCGGCAAACGCCGGCAAGCTCAAGCCGCGGGCTCAGCCCTCAGTCCTCAGCCCTTGTCCCGCACCAGCTCGGCGATAATCTCGTCGTACGCGGTCTGTCCGTCGAATACGCTGAGTCCCACCTGCACTCTGCCGGCGGACGGCTTCGCCGCGCGGATGAAGGCCGCCTTGTCCGAGATGACGCCGAGCCCCTTCAGGCCGGTCGCGACCTTGTCGAGCGTATCGCCCGGCGCCACGTACAGTCCGAGCCGCGTCCGCTGCGTCGGCTCGCTCGCCCCGCTGCCGGCAGGCGGCGGCGAAGCGGATGGGGCCGGAGCCGTACCGGCCGCGTCCGCTTCGCCTTGTGCAGGCTTGCCGCCCGTCGCGCCTGCCCCGGCGGCCTCCTGCTTGGCCTTTGCGACGGCCTCGTCGAGCTGCGTCTGCGTATACACCGGCTCAGACAATTTGTACAAGCCGTAATCCTTCGCATTGGCCTGCTTCTGCAGCTGCTCGACCGTGAGCTCCTGCGGCAGACTGTTCCCTTCGCTGAGCTTCTCCCCATAGGTCATCAGCTGCAGCAGGGCGGCCCCGGCCATCAGGCCGACGCCCAAGCCGACGAGCAGAGAACGGCGCTTATTCATGCCGGTTCGCCTCCCGCTTGGCGAGCTGCAGGATGAGCTGCACTTCGCCTTTGTTCATGTTCATGGCCTTGGCGACCTGCTCGACGGAGCGGCCGCGCTCGTACAGATCGACGAGCGGCCGGTAGCGCTCTCTGATCGAGAGCGGCGCCTCCGCGCCTTCGCCCTCGGGCTGCCCGGCGTCCTGCTCTGCAGCCAGCGGCGCAGGCGGAGGCGCGTGCGGCGACGCTGGCGGCGTGCTGGCGGCATCGGCTCTATGCGCCGGTGCGCGAACGTCGTCCGGCGATGCGGCAGGCCGCGGCGGCGCAGATGCGGCCGCTGCGCCCGGAGCGGGACGGCCAGGCTGAGCCTCCGCTGCGCCTGCGACGGCATGGAGGGCGGGCCTGCGCCCGCCCTCGTCCATCTGACGCTCCAGCTCGCGGATGCGGCGGCCGAGGCGCCCGACCGTCTCGTCCTGCTCCCGCTTGAACACCGCCACCGCATCGACGAGCTCCCGGTTTTCCGTCTCCAGATCCTCGAGCAGCTTATCGTACGCTTCTTCGTTGACGAAGCTTTGTTTTTGTTCCTTCGGCTCCGGCTTCAGCCAGCCGTAGCCGGCAATCGCCGCGCCAGCGATGACCAGGGTGACCCACGGGTCCATAGTTAATCGTCACTCACTTTCCCGTTTCTATAGCGACAGGTCGATATGATGCCCTTTGAAAGGGTGAGCGGTCTCCGCGTCTTTGTTCGTGTCCTCGCCGCCGGACCGCTTCTTCGATCCGCCCTGCCGCTTCTGCCGGCTTTCCTTGGGATCGTCCTGCTCGGAGATCGACTTGTGCCCGGTCCCCTCCGACTTCGCGTTCCGCGTGGCATCCCGCTCCGTCTGCTTCATCGCCTGTGCGCCCAGGGCGGCCTGATCGGTTGCCTGGCGCGCCTGCTGAGCCGCCTGAAGAGGGGTCAGTTCGATCGAACGGGGAATCGAGGTTTGTACGTCGATCGGCTTGTAGCTCACAGTCCCGGCCTCCTATCGGTTAGACGAGAGATGTCATGACGATCTCGCCTTCCTCGTATTTGAACGTCACCCGCTGGGCGCTGTCCTTGACGAATCGCGTATAACGTCCGATGACGATTTTTGTGCCGCCGTACACCGTATGTAAAATTTTGACCGCCGCCAGATCCGTGTCCTCGAGCTCTCGCTCGATATCGAGAATATGCGCCTTCACGTCTTTCAGTTCTTCGGTCACTTGCCTCCGCGTAGCGTTCAGCTTGATCCGCATCGCCAGGCGATCCGGGGACAGCTGACCGGCAGCGGCCATTTGATCGAGCAGCACGAGCGCTTTTTCGGTTTTCTCCAGGCTGTCGGCCAGCTGCCTGACCTGCAGGCGCAGATCCGCCAGTTCTTGGCGCAGCTCGGGCTTGAGGCCCACCTCGATCGACGTGACGGTGGACATCGCATTGCCGATCGTGCGGGCGACGACCAGATCCGCAGCCTGCAGCACGCCTCCGACGACGAGGCCCTTGGCCCCCTCGCAGCGGATGCTTCTGCCGGCTCTGATGTTGGAATGCATGATGCTCTGGAGGACGATGACATCCTGCCCGGCCGTCACATTGCTCTCCTGCATGAACGAGCATTTGACGTTGACGCCGGCTTTGACATGGCCCTTGCCCGAACCGATGATCCCGCCTGCGATCTCGATCGAGCCGTCGGACTCCACCTCGGCGCCCTCGACGCCGCCGGTGACGCGAATATCTCCCGAGGCGCGCACCCTGAAGCCCGTCAGCACGTTCCCGCGGATGACGACAGTGCCGACGAAGTCGATATTGCCCGTGTGATAGTCGACGTCGCCGTTCACTTCGTAGACGGGAAATACGTTCAGCTTGTCCTTCTCCGTCTTGGTGACCAGCCCGTCCATCGCCGCATACAAAGCGGTCTGCTCCGGGTTGACGACGACGTTTTTGCCGATCTTGAAGCTCGCTTCCCTGCCATCCTTCGGCACGACCGGTTCGCCCGTCACGGTCATGCCGGGTTTGCCGGGCAGCGGCGGCACGCGCGTCGCGATCAGCTGGCCCGCCTTGACGTTGGCGAGCTGCTGCATTTCCCTGTAATCCACGCTGCCGTCTTCCCGTTCGACCGGCCTGCGCGATTGGTCCTGGTCCTCGAACAGCACTTTTACGTATCCGTTCACCGCAGGCGTCGGCTGCGTGCCGGCGGCGACGATATTATCGGTGTAAAAGTATGCCTTCGGGTTTTGCGCGATCGCACTCAGCAGCTCCTGCCGGATTCCGACACGAACGCCGCTGGCGGCAAGCAGGTCCGACAGCCTCTTGACGTCCACGCTCTCCTCCGCCTCTTCGGTCGGCTTGATCGCCAGACTGGCGGACATGCGGTCATCCGAAATATGAACTTGAAAGATCTGGCTCATCGCAAACGGCTCTTCGCCAGGCATGATGAGACCTCCCTCCTGTTTATTTCTGGAGAAGCTGGTCCTTGTGCTTGCTCAAGGCGCCCCGCAATCTTAAAATCGCCTTGGAGTGCAGTTGAGAGATGCGGGACGGAGACAGCGACATCACCTCGGCGATCTCGCTCAGCGACAGATCCTCGTAATAAAATAACGATACGACCGTTCGTTCTTTGGCCGTCAGCCGATCGATGCCGGCGGACAACGACTCTTTCAGATAAGTCTCGTGCACCTTGGATTCGGGGCTTTGCGCCTTGTCGTCCACGAGAAGCGACATGCGGGTCTCCGCATCCTCCTCGCGGATCGGCTCCTCCAGCGACCCGACGGTCGCTACCGCGACCTCCTGCAGCATTTGCTGGAATTCCTTGTCCGTTATATTTAAATAGCTGCATATTTCCTCGTCCGAGACGGAGCGCAGGTTGCGCTGCTCCAGAACGGCATATGCATCCTCCATTTTTTTCGCTTTGTCACGAACCGAACGCGGCACCCAATCTCCCTGACGCAATCCGTCGATGATCGACCCGCGGATCCGCCAGGAAGCGTATGTTTCGAACTGCAGGCCGCGCAGATGGTCGAATTTTTCGATTGCGTCGATGAGGCCCATGGAGCCGTTGCTGACCAGGTCGTCTTTGGACACGTTTTTGGGCAATCCGACAGCCATGCGGCTGGATACATAGTCGACGAGCGGGATGTACTTTTCGATCAGGCCTTTTTTGGCATCGATGTCGCCTTCTTCTTTCCAGCGGCACCATAGGTCGTAATGGGACAGCTTGGAACTTTTGGGCTCTGCCATCGCTGCATCACCTTCCTTCTTCGTCGTTCAAGCGCCTCAAGGCCTGCGCGACCTGGTGCGGATCGGGATCGTCGATCGAGACGAGCCTTGGAGGTTTGAGCGGTTCGAAGCCGCCGGATGGCTGGTCTTCCTTGCCTGTCCACTGCTCCCGCATGAGCTCGGAGAGCGATTCGTCGTCCGGGGTCGTCATATCCAGCATGATGCCGCGTTCTTCCTCGGTACGCTCCTTGTCCCCGCCGGACGTCCGGGCCGGATGCAGCAGCTGCCGGAGTACGACGCGGACGAACACCCCGAGCAATCCGAACGCGATAAACGCATACAGGCATCGTGTCAGCGAAGTCATGAGAGGATTGCTCGACAAGGAGATCAAAAAAATCAAAATGGCTCCGAATCCGGCAAATCCGATAGTCCACCGCCACGACACGTTCATTTTATATCTCCTTTACCCCGTTCTGCACGCTGCGGATCGTCAATATTCCGCTCAAGCTGCTGAATTCGATCGTCCGTCCGTAGTTGCCGCCCGTATCCTCGGCGATAATCGGGATATCGTGGGCCGCGAGCGCGAGCTTGGTCGATTCGACGTTGCGGGGGCCGATGCGCATGCTGTCGCTGCCGCTCGCGAAGGCGAACATCTGCGCGCCGCCCGCCAGCTTGGCGACCAGCCGCTTCATATTGGCGCCCCCCGCCTTGAGCCGGGCGAGCAGCTCGGGCACGGCCGTATCGGCGTATTTGGCGATATTCAGCTGGCCCTCCCTCGCGATCTCCGAGCTCGGCAGCATAATATGCGCCATCCCGGCCAAGCCGATCTGCGCATCGTGGAGCGTCAGGCCGACGCAAGAGCCGAGTCCCATCGTCTTGAGCGTCTCCCCGCCGGAGGCGATATTGAGATCGGCCATGCCGATCTTCACCATAATGACTTCGTTCATTAAATAGGCACTCCCAGCGCGCGGAACAGCCGCTCGAACGATTCCGGATCGGGGATGAAGAAGAAATGCCCTTCCGCCCTGCGGTCGTCCTCCAAAAATGTCGTGTCGATGAGCAGCGCTTCGTCGCCCATCGTACCGAATTGAAGCAATCCGTAAGACAGTATCGCGCCGGCCATGTCGACGGCAATCGCGGGTACGGTCGGCGACAGCGGCAGTCCTGTCAGGTCGGCGAGCGACGACAGATAGGAGCCGGCCAGGATGTTGCCGATCTCGCTCAGCGCGGACAGCTCCATCTCCGTGTACGCCGATCCGTCCGACAATTCAAAGGAGAGCAGATCTTGGAGCAAGGCCCGCGCCTGGTTCTGGCTCATGAGGAAAAACATGTTGCCCGGCGCCTCGCCCTCCACCCGGAGGAAAATCGCCACGACGATCTCTTCCGCTCCGCCGACGCGGTCGGCGATCTCCTCGAACGGGATAAAGCTGACCTTCGGCACGGCCATATCGACCGGCTTGTCGAGCAGCCGCGAGAGCGCCGTCGCCGCATGACCCGCTCCGATATTGCCTACCTCGCGCAGCACATCCATCTTGAACTCGGCATTGTGGCTGAACAACTCCATACCGTTAAGCCTCGAACTGCTCGAGCTGAATGATCTCGGAGCGGTTCAGCACTTCCGAGAGGTTAAGAAGAATGAGCAGACGGCTCTCTCCGAACTTGGCTACGCCTCTCAAATACTTGGCCTTGATGCCGCCGACGACCTCGGGCGGATTCTCGATCATATCGTCATTCAGATCGATGACGTCATTGGCTGAATCGACGATGAAGCCAACCTCCAGCTCACCCGTCGCGACGATGACGATTCTCGTATTTTCCGTCGGCTCCGTCTCCGGCAGACTGAACCTGCTGCGCAGATCGATGACCGGCACGACGACGCCGCGCAGATTGATGACGCCCTTGACGAACGCGGGCGTCTTCGGCACGCGGGTGACAGGCGTCATCCGCTCGATCGTCCGTACTTTGTCCACCTCGATGCCGTATTCCTCGTGCGCGAGCGTAAATACGATAACTTTGAAATCCTCAGCCATGCCAGCTTCCTCCTCGGATGAGATCGATTATTTGATGAGCGCGTTCGGATCGACGATCAGTGCGACTTGGCCGTCGCCCAGGATGGTCGCCCCGGAGATCACGTTCAAGTTCGTCAAGTACTTGCCCAGCGTCTTGAGCACGATCTCGCTCTGGCCGATCAGCTCGTCCACCAGCACGGCCGCGAGCTTCTCTCCCTTGCGGATGACAAGCATCTCGGTCTCGTGCTCGCCCTCGTCGGAATAATCCGGAGAGTCCAGCACCGCCGCGAGCGAGAGCACGGGTACGATCGACTTGCGGTACTCGATGACCTTGGAGCCGTGCAGAACGCGAATGTCGCTGCGCTTGATGATGCCGGTCTCGACGATGGAGGTGAGCGGGATCGCGAACTTCTCCGAGCCGAGCTTGACGAGCATCGCGGTGATGATCGACAGCGTCAGCGGCAGTTGGATGGAGAACTTCGAGCCCAGTCCCGTCCTGGAGGTGACCGACACGACGCCGCCGAGAGACTCAATCTTCGTTCGTACGACGTCGAGTCCGACGCCGCGTCCGGAGATGTCCGAGATTTTGTCCGCGGTGCTGAAGCCCGGCGCGAACAGCAGCATGTTGATCTCGTCGTCGCTCAGCTTTTTGGCTTCGTCCGGCGATACGATGTTCTTCTTGACGGCGATGTCCAGCACCTTCGGCTGGTTGATCCCGCGCCCGTCGTCCTCGATCTCGATGAATACGTGGTTGCCGCTGTGAAAAGCCCGAAGGTGGACGACACCGGTCTCTGGCTTGCCCGCTTCGATGCGCCCTTCGATCGTCTCGACGCCATGGTCGACGGAGTTGCGGATCAAGTGAACGAGCGGATCGCCGATCTCGTCGATGACCGTCCGGTCGAGCTCGGTCTCGGCGCCCGTGATGACGAGGTCCAGCTTTTTGCCGAGCGACTTCGCCAGATCCCGCACCATCCGCGGGAACCGGTTGAACACGCTGTCCACCGGCACCATCCGCAGCTTGAGCACGATGCTCTGCAGATCGCCGCTGACACGCGCCATATGCTCGACGGTCTCCGTCAAGTCGTTGCGGCGCACCTCGCTGGCCAGCTGTTCGAGCCTGACGCGGTCGATGAGCAGCTCGCTGAACAGGTTCATGAGCGAGTCGAGCCGGTCGATATCGACACGGATCGTCTTGTTCGCGACCGGCGCAGCAGCTGCAGGCTTGGCGGACGTCTCGGCAGCCGGCTTGGCGGCGCGGACCGGCGCTTCGGCCGGCTTGACCGCCGTCTGCGCAGCGGCTGCAACCTGTGCCGCCGCCTCCTGAATCTGATGCTGCCCGGCCCGCGATTCGTCGAGCTCGCTCAGCGATTCGGCATCGAGCGGGACGACCGCCACGGATTCGAGCTCGGAGATTTTGTCAAGCGCGTCCTGCAGCTCGTTCTGCGGAATGCGGGAGATGTAATAAACGGAAAACTGGCGGCCGAACTGCTCCTGCTCGATCTCCTGCACCGTGGGGTGGGATTTGACCACTTCGCCGTTGCGCTCGAGCGCGTCGAACACCATGTAGGCCCGCACGCCCTTCAGCAGGCAATCCTCCCGAATCGTGACCTCGATATGAAAGGCCGGGCTGCCGTTTTCGATCGATTGCTTGAGCACCGACAGCTGGTATTGATCCAGCAGCAGATGCGTGGCCACGAGCGCCAGCTCCGAAGCCCCCGCGGCTGCGGCAGGCGCCGAAGCCTTGCCTGCGGCCGCCGCCGGCTCTCCCTTGACGATCTGCTTGAGCTGAGCCACCAGCTCCGTGACGTCCGCGCTGCCGGTTCCTCCGCCTACGATGTCCTGGACCATGCCTTCGAGCGCATCCAGGCATTTGAACAGCGTATCGAAAATGTGGCCGTTCATTTTCAGCTTGTCGTTGCGCACCAGGTCCAGCACGTTCTCCATCTCGTGCGTGAGCGAGGCCAAGTCCTCGAAGCCCATCGAAGCCGACATGCCCTTGAGCGTATGCGCCGAACGAAAAATAACTTGAACGATGCTGATATCCTCGGGCTGCTGCTCGAGACGCAGCATATTTTCGTTAAGCGACTGCAGGTGCTCGTTTGCTTCGTCGATAAAAATGGACAAATATTGGTTCATTTCCACTTGCGCGTCACCTCCTGAATGGCACATCTGCTTTAATGCTGCTTCGCTCTCGGCCGTTCAACCGATCTGATCAGCTCGGGCGCGATCTGCTGCAGCGGGAATTGCGCCTGCGCCGCGCCGTTCTCCACCGCCGATCTCGGCATGCCGTACACGACGCAGGTTTCCTCCGCCTCCGCGATCAGCAAGGCCGCGCCGTCATCGCGAAGTGCCTTCATCGCTCTGGCCCCGTCGCTGCCCATGCCCGTCATCAGCACGACGTGACGCCTGAGCTCCCGGCGCCCGACGAGCGAGTCGAACATGACATCGACCGAAGGACGGTGGCCGCTCACCGGCTGATCCTCCGAGAGCGCGATCCGGTAGCCGCCATGCGGGTCCTTCTGCAGCCGCATATGCTTGCCGCCGGGCGCGAGATAAGCATGGCCCGCGACTACCCGATCGCCGTCCTCAGCCTCCCGCACCTCGATCGCCGAGCAGGAATCGAGGCGCTGCGCGAGCGAATGGGTGAACTTGGGCGGCATATGCTGCACGATCAGGATCGGCGCCGGGAAGGATGCGGGAATCGCCGACATGACCTCATGAAGCGCGCGCGGCCCGCCGGTCGAAGTGCCGATCGCGACGATGTCGGTAAAAGCGCCATGAGCACGTAATACCGCAGCTTCCGGAGGCAGCGCCTCCGGCGCCGCGTCCGCCCGTCTCGGTCCCGGCCGGAGGGGAGGCATCGCAGCCGCGCCGTCCTTCGCGGCCCCTGCCGGTCCTCCGGCAGGCCGCTTGGTCCGGTTCGCTTCGTCCTGTGCGCCCGGCGGCCGGCGCGCGGGACGTTCGCCCGGCGCTTGCGGGCCGGACGTTCGGCCGAACGCGCGCAGCTCCTCCAGCGACCGGCGCGGCGGCGGACGCTTGTCCGGCTGTTCGGCGGTCGGCGGCATGACCGCCGGCGCCGACGGCGGCGCATCCGCATCGCGGGGTGGCGGTCCGGCCGCTGCGGTCTCCGCCCGGGCCAGCGCCCCGGCCGCGCCGAGCGGATCGCCGCCGGATGCCGACGTGCCCGCCGGCGTATCCGCCACGGTCCGGGATTGCCGGTCGGCGCTCGGAGGATCGTCGCCCGCGGCCGGCGTCTCGTCCTGCGCTTCGACCCGCGCCTCGGCTTCCGCCTCCGGCATGCGGCGAAGCCGCAGCGCGCCGGAAGCGACGAGTTCTCTGGCCATATGTAATTTTTCGATCAGCATCTCGCCCATTTGCGATACGTCCAGCTTCAGCGCGCCGTCCGGCTTGCGAACGAAGTCGAAGGCGCCGAATTGCAGCGCGCGGATCGTATCCCGGGTCCCTCTGTCCGTCACCGCAGACATCATGACGACCGGCGTCGGGCATTGGGTCATGATCAGCTTCAATGCCTCGAGCCCGTTCATGGCGGGCATCTCCAGATCCATGATGACGATATCCGGACGCAAGCCGCATACCCGGTCGACCGCCTCGGCGCCGTCCGCAGCCGTGGCCACGACTTTGAAGGCGCTGTCGCTGGCGATCAGATCTCCGACGAGCTTGCGCATAAAAGGGGAATCGTCAACGACCAGAACCGTAAACTCGCTCATGCCCACGCGTCCCCCTTCGAAGATAAACTAAGTTGGTCAGCTCCACAGCTTGCGCACGCGTTGGAGGAATCCTTTGATGCTTGTCTGGACCGATGCTGATCGGCTCTCGTTTAAATATTCGGCAGCGATCCCGTCAATCCCTCTGGATGCGGGACAATCCGGATATAAATTTGACAAAGCCGTCTGTTTTTTGACGGCTTTCGACACATGGGCGTCGTCCGGCACGAATCCCAGCACCGGCAGCTCCAGGGACAGATACGTTCTGGCGACCTGTCTGATGTTGTCCGCCGTCTGCCTGCCTTCGCGATCGTCGCCGACGCGGTTGACGACGAGCCGGAACTCGGCGTCCTCGCCCATCGTCTTCACCATCTTCATCAAGGCGTAGGCATCGGTGATCGACGTCGGCTCGGGCGTCGTCACGACAATCGTCTCGTCCGCGGCCTGGATGAAGCGCAGCGTCTCCTTGGACAAGCCTGCGCCCGTATCGAACAGCACGTAATCGACTTCGCCGTACAGCTTGGCGATCTCGGAGGCGAAGTACTCCACCTCCTCGTCGCTTAAGCGAATCAGATCCTTGAAGCCCGAGCCGCCCGCGATGAACCGCAGGCCGCCGGGGCCTTCCTGAATAATCTCCCAGATCGACTTGTCCCGCTTGAGCAGATGGAACAGATTGTACGCCGCCGGCGTGCCGAGCAGCACGTCGATGTTGCCCATGCCGATATCGGCGTCGAACAGCAGTACGCTGAAGCCCCGCTTCTGGAGCGCCAGCGCGAAGTTCAGGCTGAAGTTGGACTTGCCGACGCCGCCCTTGCCGCTCGTCACCGTGAGGATGCGCGTCCGCTTCGCCGCATCTTCGCCCATCGACTGCATTCTGTGGCGGAGCGCTTCTGCTTGATCAATCATGCGCGGCGGCTCCTTCCAGCAGCTTGGCCGCCAGCCATTCGGGATCGAACGGGCGAATGTCGTCGGGTACGGTCTGGCCGAAGGTGACGTACGGGATAGTGAAGCCGTATTCCTTGATCAGATTGACGATCGCGCCGTACGAGTCCGTCTCGTCCATCTTGGTCAGCAGCAGGCGGGACACGCCGTACTTGACGAATTGGGACGATACCGACCGCATGTCCTGGTATTTGTGCGTCAGGCTGAGCACGAGAATCTTCTCCGCCTCCTGCCCGGGCGACAGCAGGCTGTTGACCTCGGACACGTACAGCTCGTTGCGGTAGTTCCTGCCGGCCGTATCCATCAGCAGCAGGTCCCGGTCCTCGAGCTTCTTGTAGGCGCGGGCAAGCTCCGACGGCGAAAATACGACTTCGAGCGGGACGTTCAGGATGTCGGCATAGGTCCGCAGCTGATCGACGGCCGCGATCCGGTACGTGTCGGCGGTGATAAAGCCGACCGAGCGGCGCCGGGACAGCGTCTGCTCCGCGCCGAGCTTCGCGATCGTCGTCGTCTTGCCGACGCCCGTCGGCCCGACGAAATGCACGATGCGCGTATCCCGGGAGATGCCGGGATCGCGGGCCGGCGCCAGCCACTCCTGCAGCAGCGCCTGCGCCTCGCGTTTCACGCGCAGGTCGCCGTCTTCGGCGGCGAACTCCTCTTCGCCGGCTTGGCGCAGCCGCTCGGTCAGCTGTCCCGCGAACGCCTCGACGTGAGCGGGCTCGACGCCCTGGAGCGCGAGCAGCCGGCAGATGCGCAGTACCGGCTCCGGCATGCGCTGCGCCGGTTCGGGACCGCTGCGCTGCCGCAGCAGGTCCTTCATCGCCCGCAGCTCCGCGAGCAGCTCCGCCGTCTCTCCCGAAGGCGGTGCGGCTGCGGGCGTCGTTACGGCCGCCGGCGCCGCCGCCGGGACTTCGACGCGGTCGGCGGACGCATATGCGTCCGCTTCGCTACGATCCGACGCATGACGGGCCTGCGCCAGCGTCAGCGCCTGCGCCAGCGCCCGGTCGAAGCTCGGCGCGGGCAGCTCATCCTGCCGCGCGGCCGCCGCTTGCTGCGCGGCAGCCGTGCCTGCGATGGCGCCGGCCTGCTGCGCATCCGCGGCCGGCTGGCCGCCGGCCGCGCCTCCGGCGCCGTAGCGCTGCCTGACGGCGCTGGCGGGCAGGCGAAGCGGCGGCTGATCGCCGGGCTGCTCCGGCTGCTCCGGGGCGAGCCGGTCCGCAGACGGCCGCGGGGCAGCCGGCGCCTGCGGACGCGCTGCCGGCTTAGCGGCAGGCCGGGCCTGCGGCAGCGGCTTGGCGGACTCGTCCACCGCCGCGATCACTTCCACTCGTTTTTTCCGGAACATGCCAAGAAACCCGCCTGTGCGGATTTCCTTGGTGTTCAGAATGACGGCATCGGAGCCCAGCTCGCTGCGGATTTGCTGTACGGCCTGCGGCAGATCGTCCACGAGATAACGTTTGACCTTCATGCGTTCACCACCCCGACGCTTTGTACTTCGATATTCGGTTCAAGCTCGCTGTAGGAGAGCACCGGAATGTCCTGCAGGCTCCGCTCGATCAGCTGCCGCATATACATGCGGATATTCGGCGAAGTCAGGATGATCGGCTGCTGCCCCGACTGCAGCGTTTTGTTGATCTGTTCGCTCAGCCGGTTGTAGATCGCCTGCGTCGACGAAGGCTCCATCGCCAGGTAGCTGCCCTGCTCGGACTGCTGGACCGATTCCGCGATCCGCTTTTCGACGCCCGGGCTGACCGTGATGACGCGCAGCGGCTCGCTCGGACTCGCGTACTGCTGGGTGATCTGCCGCGAGAGCGCCTGTCTGACGTATTCGGTGAGCACGTCCGGGTCCTTGGTGTACTTGCCGTAGTCGGCGAGCGTCTCGAAGATCGTCACCAGGTCGCGGATCGATATTTTCTCCTTAAGCAGCTTGGCGAGCACCTTCTGGATGTCGCCGATCGTGAGGATGTTCGGGACCAGCTCGTCCACGAGCGTCGCATAGCTCTCGCGCACGCTGTCCACCAGCGACTTGGTCTCCTGACGGCCGAGCAGCTCGTGCGCGTAGCGCTTGATGACCTCGGTCAGATGAGTCGCGACGACCGAGGGGGGATCGACGACCGTGTAGCCGGACAGCTCCGCGCGTTCCTTGGTCGCCTCGTCGATCCACAGCGCCGGCAGCCCGAAGGCGGGCTCCTTGGTCGCGATGCCGGTGATCGATTCGTCCTCGAAGCCGGGACTCATCGCCAGATAATGATGCAGCAGCAATTCGCCGCGCGCGACCGTGTTCCCCTTCATCTTGATGACGTATTCGTTGGGCTTCAGCTGGATGTTGTCGCGGATGCGGATGACCGGCACGATCAGTCCGAGCTCCAGCGCGCATTGGCGCCGGATGAGGATGATGCGGTCGAGCAGGTCGCCGCCCTGCGACGTATCCGCCAGCGGGATGAGGCCGTAGCCGAATTCGAACTCGATCGGATCGACCTGCAGCAGGCTGATGACGCTCTCGGGACTGCGCACCTCCTCGATCTCCTTCTCCTCCACGAGCTGCTCCTCCGCCTGCTGACGCTTCGCGGCGTTCAGTTGGATGCGGTAGCCGGCGATCGCCAGCATGGCCGCGTACGGGATCGTGGCGAACGGGCCGATCGGGGTGGCGATGCCGAGCAGCAGGATCGTGCCGGCGACGATATAGAGCAGCTTCGGATAGCGGAGCAGCTGCTTGGACAGGTCGGCGGCCATATTGCCTTCGGAGGCGGCGCGGGTGACGATGATGCCTGTCGCCGTGCTGATGAGCAGCGCCGGAATCTGGCTGACGAGACCGTCGCCGATGCTGAGCACCGAATACGTGCTGAGCGCCTCGCCAATCTCCATGCCGTGCACGGCCATGCCGACGATGAAGCCGCCGATCAGATTGATCGAGACGATGATGATGCTGGCGATGGCGTCCCCTTTGACGAACTTGCTCGCACCGTCCATCGCCCCGTAGAAGTCCGCTTCCTTTTCGATTTTCTCGCGCCGCTCGCGGGCCTGGGTCTCGTTGATCAGCCCTGCGTTCAGATCGGCGTCGATGCTCATCTGCTTGCCGGGCATCGCATCGAGCGTGAATCGCGCGGCGACCTCGGCGACGCGCTCCGAGCCCTTCGTGATGACGATGAACTGTACGATGACGAGAATGAGGAAGACGATGAAGCCGATCGCGAGCTGTCCGCCGGCGACGAAGCTGCCGAACGTGGCGACGACCTTGCCCGCGTCGTGCTCGGACAGAATGAGGCGTGTCGTCGAGACGTTGAGCGCGAGCCGGTACAGCGTCGTGATGAGCAGGAGCGTCGGAAAAATGGAGAAGTGGAGCGCATCCGTCGTGTTCATCGCAATCAGCATAATCATGAGCGCGATCGAGATGTTCACGATCAGCAGCAGGTCGAGGAGGTGCGTCGGGATAGGGACGACCATCATCAGGACGACGCCGATGATGCCTACCAGAATGCTGATGTCCCGGATTTTCACAGTCCTGCCCTCCCCTTTCGAATCTAGTAACCGTTATCGGAATGCGCTACATCGTGCGACGCCCTTTGATTCTGTATACGTATGCCAGCACCTCGGCCACTGCCTGGAACAGATCAGCAGGGACGGCGTCCCCGATCTCCGTTCGCTGATACAGCGCGCGCGCGAGCGGCTTGTTTTCCATCGTCATGACGCCGTTGTCCTTGGCGATCTGCCTGATGCGCAGCGCCATATAATCCTGGCCCTTCGCGATGATGCGCGGCGCCTCCATGCGCGCGGCGTCGTACTGCAGCGCCACGGCGAAGTGAGTCGGGTTGGTGATGATGACGTCGGCCTTCGGAACTTCCTGCATCATCCGCATCAGCGCCATCCGGCGCTGCTTTTCCTTGATCTTGCTCTTGATGAGCGGATCGCCTTCGGAATTTTTGTGCTCGTCCTTGATATCCTGCTTGCTCATTTTCAAGCTTTTCTCGTATTCGTACTTCTGGTAGAAATAGTCGCCGAAAGCGAGCAGCGTCAGCGCCACGCCGACGAGCAGACCGAGCCTGACCATCAGTCCGGCCACGTACGACAACGTCTGTCCGATCGGGACGTACGCCAGCGCCATAATCTTGTCCCGCTCGCCCCAAATGATCATATAGACGATGAGGGCGACGAGGATGAGTTTCATCGAGCTTTTGAGAAATTCGACGACGGAACGCAGTCCGAAAATGTTTTTGAGCCCTTTCAGCGGGTTCAGCTTGCTGAACTTCGGCTGCAGCGGCTTCGCCGTGAACAGCCAGCCGATCTGCACGTAGTTCGCAGCCAGGGCGATGATAAGCGTGACGATCAGAATCGGCGCCAGGATGAGCAGCATCTGCATCAAATAACTGGCGAACAGCCCCATCACATTGGCATCGGTCACTTCCATCGACAGCTGCCTGCGGAATACGTCGCCGAAGAGCGCGAATATGCGATCGTGGAAAAACGAACCCAAGGCCATCATGACACTAATCGTCGCAACGAGTATAAACGAACTGGCAAGTTCGGGACTTTTGGCGACTTGGCCCTTTTCCCTGGCGTCCTGGCGTTTTTTCGGGGTGCCTTTTTCCGTCTTCTCGCCGGCGAACAGCTGCAGATCCAGCCTTAACCGATAGGCAGACAAAGCAACCCCTCCCCTCGCGCTTCATAAACCGTGACCGATTCTATGAATCTCATGATGTGGTTTTCATAATGACAAACAGTTTTTCCAGCGCGTCGAACATCCGGTCGAATACGATCTGGAACAATGTGCTGAATCCCGGCATGATCAGAATCAAGAGCGCGAGACCTATTAAAATTTTGAGCGGAATGCCGATAACAAATACATTGTATTGCGGAGCGGTCCGGGCCAGCAGGCCAAGTCCGAAATCCGTCAGGAACATCGCGACGATGAGCGGCATCGCAATCTGAAGCGCCAGTACGAACGTATCCGCAAACGTGCGCACCATAAACTCCGTCAGGCGTCCTTCGTAAATGATCTGGAACATCCTGTTGTCGAGCGGCAGCCACTTGTAGCTGTTCATGATCGCGCCCAGCAAGTAATGATGACCGTTCGTTGACAAAAAGACGAGCATCATCAGCATGAACTTCAGATTGCCGAGCAGCGGCGCGGATACGCCGGAGATCGGGTCGAGGATGTTGGCGATGCCAAGCCCCATCGAGATGTCGATCAGCGTCCCCGCAGTCTGGATCAGGCTGAAAAAAAGCGAAGCCGTATAGCCGATCACAAGTCCCGCCATGATCTCCTTCAACACGGAAAATATATAAGTCGCGTCGGTCGGGACGGGCTGATCGAAGCCGACGGTCAAGAATACGAGCAACGCCAGAAATACGCTGATGCCCGCCTTGAACGGGCCGGGCAGCGAGCGCGACGAAAACACGGGCGCTACGACGATAAAGGCCGAAATCCGGCACAGAACGAGCATATAGGCGGGCAGCAGCTGCATGACATTATCGATCGTCATATCAGCCGATATAGCTCGCCAAGTTGCCCAGCAAATGGCTGGTAAAGTCGACCATCGTATTCAGAATCCAAGGACCGAACAACAGAATGGCCAAAAATACGGCGACAATCTTCGGAATAAACGCGAGCGTCTGCTCCTGGATCTGGGTCGTCGCCTGGAAGATGCTGACGAGCAGGCCGACGACAAGCCCGATGACCAGCATGGGCGCACTCACTTTTAGCACCGTGAATAACGCCTGTCCCGCCAGGCCGATGACAAATTCAGCACTCACTAGCTCTCTTCCCCTCCGGCCCCGCTCAAGTCTGGAAACTCGTCAGGAGCGATTTGACGACCAAATACCACCCGTCCACGAGCACGAACAACAATATCTTGAACGGCAGCGAGATCATGACGGGGGGCAGCATCATCATCCCCATGGCCATCAACGTACTGGAGACGACCATATCGATCACGAGAAAAGGAATAAAGATCATGAAGCCCATCTGAAACGCGGTCTTAAGCTCGCTGATCGCATAGGCGGGCACAAGCACCGTAATCGGAATGTCCTGATAAGACGCCGGCTTCGCCGTCTTCGTGTAGTTCAAGAAAAGCAGCAGGTCTTTTTCCCGTGTCTGCTTGTACATAAAAGCCTTGATCGGGACCGAAGCCTTCTCAAGCGCGACGGTCTGCGTGATCTCGCCCTTGAGATAAGGCTGCACGGCCTGCTCGTTCACCTGCGAGATTGTCGGCGCCATAATGAAGAAGGTCAAAAACAGCGCGAGCCCGATCAGAACCTGATTGGGCGGCGTCGTCTGCGTGCCGAGCGACGTGCGCACGAAGCCGAGCACGATCACAATCCGCGTGAAGCTGGTCATCAGCACCAGAATCGACGGCGCCAGACTCAGCACGGTCAGCATCAGCAGCAGGGTTAGGGACGAAGCGCCTACCGGCTGGCTGCCGTCTCCGGCCTGGATCTGAATGATCGGCTCCGCGTATGCGGACGAAGCAGCGCCGATCAGGGCGATGGCCGCGAGCAAAGAGCTGAATAGCAGTTTGGGCTTCATGGTTGTTCCGTCCGATCCGCTGGCTTGCTGTCCGACAGGAGCTGATCGACCTGCTGCTTGCGTTCGGACAGCTCGCGCAGGCGTTTTTCCAGCGTTTGTTCAAAGCTATGCGCGGCAGCCGGCCGCTCGGTCTCCGCCTCCCGGCCCTGCTTCGCGGCGCCCCGGTCCAGCAGCTGCCTGAGCCACGGCGGCATCGCGGGGCGCGCTGCCGCGTCGGCCGTCTCGTATTGGGCCAACAGCGCAGCGACGACGTCGGGGTCTGTGATCGACTCCAGCAGCTGCACGTTTTCCCCGACGCCGAGCACGTAGATGCGATTGTTCCATTCGACGATCTGCATCGACTTGTTCGCGCCCAGCGTGAGCCCGCCCAGCGACCGGAGCGAACGGTTGACCCACCAGCCCCGGTTGCGCCTGCCGACGAACCTGAGCAGCAAGACGATGCCGCCGATCATCAGCAGAAGCACGAGCAGAACCCACAGCATATCCCAGGAATAAGTCATATTGCCGGAAATCCGTCAGCCCAGCGTCTTTTTGATCGCTTCGATGACGCGGTCGGCCTGGAACGGTTTGACGATGAAGTCTTTGGCGCCAGCCTGGATGGCATCGATGACCATCGCTTGCTGGCCCATGGCCGAACACATGATGACTTTGGCGTTGGAATCCATCTTGCGGATTTCCTTCAGCGCGGCGATCCCGTCCATCTCGGGCATCGTGATGTCCATCGTGATAAGGTCCGGAGACAGTTCCTTGAACTTTTCGATCGCTTGCGAGCCGTCCTGCGCCTCGCCGACGACCTCATAGCCGTTTTTAGTCAAGATGTCCCGAATCATCATGCGCATGAATGCTGCGTCGTCCACGACCAAGATACGATTTGCCATAACGTATTCCTCCCGAAGTGCTCATTATTGGATTTTTTGAACGCGGTCCCACTGACTGACGATGTCTGTAACCCGGACGCCGAAGTTTTCGTCGATGACGACAACCTCGCCTTTGGCGATCAACTTGTTGTTGACCAGAATATCCACCGGCTCGCCGGCCAGCTTGTCCAGCTCGACGATCGAGCCCTGGGACAGCTCCAGAATATCCTTGATTTGTTTGTACGTCCGGCCCAACTCTACTGTGACTCGCAGCGGTATGTCAAGCAAAAGATTCAAATTGTTCTCGTCCGCGTGCGCCCCCCCGCCGGACGGGAATCCTGCGAACTGCACCGGCTGCACGTTGACGTTGCGTCCTGCCGGCCCGCCGAGCGATTGCGGCTGCTGCGGCGGCATCGCGTATTGCGGCTGCCCGTACATCGGCTGCTGCGGATACTCGGGCGGCGGGTATGCACCCGGCGGCGGGTAAGCGCCCGGAGGCGGGTAGGCCCCTGGCGGCGGGTAAGCGCCCGGGGGCGGATAGGCCGCAGCCGGCGGCGGATAATCGTAGGCCGGCTGCGGAGCCGGCTGACCGGCTTGCGGCGGCGCGCCAGACGGCGCCTGCGCTGCGGGCGACTGCTGCGGCGGCATACTCTGCGGCGCCGGAGCGGCCTGCGGCTGGGCAGGCGGCGTCTCCTCGATGCCGCCGATGAGCGAGTGCACGAGCTCCTTGGCGAACGGGACAGTCAGCAGCTGCATGATCGTCGAATCGATCAGATCCCCGATCTTCAGGCGGAACGAGATTTTAACGAACTCCGCCTCCGGCGGAATTTTCTCGACGCCCGTATTTTTCTGAACGTCCATCACGTCCACCGCGGGCGGGGAGATGTTCACGAAGCGGTTGAAAATCGTGGACATCGACGTCGCGGACGAGCCCATCATCTGGTTCATCGCTTCCTGCACCGCGCTGATGTGGATCTCGTTAAGCTCCTCGTTCTGCACGTTGCCTTCGCCGCCGAGCATCAGATCCGCGATGACCTGAGCGTCATGCGTCTTGATGACCAGCGAGTTGATGCCCTCGAAGCCGTCGACATAGTTGACGTGCACGGCGACATGCGGCCGGGGGAATTCGCTGACGAATCGTTCCCTCGAGATCATGGACACCTTCGGCGTCGTGATATCAACCTTCCGGCTGAGCAAGGTCGACAGTGCCGTAGCTGCGCTGCCGAACGTAATGTTGCCAATCTCGCCGAGCGCGTCCTGTTCCAGCGGCGACAGATAATCGTTGATGTCCACCTCCGCGTCGGCGGCAGGCGCCGCGTCCTGATCGCCGGCGGACTGTCTCAGCAGGGCGTCGATCTCCTCCTGGGACAAGTAATCCTTACTCGTCATGAACTTCTTCCACTCCTTCGTCGATGACCTCGAGGATCTGTACCGCGATCTTGTCTCGCACCGTCCCGGGGCTGCCTATGTACTTCAGCTTGTCCCCCACCTTGATGTCCAGGCCGCTCTCCACGCTCTTGCCGAGCGTGATGACGTCGCCGACAGCCAGGTTCAGGAACTCGTGGATCGAGATGCGGGAAGAACCGAGCTCGGCCGTGATGGGCAGCCTGGCCTTCGACACGCGCTCCTCCAGAAGCTTGACTTCCTCGGGGGCTCTCGTTTTTTTCTGAGAGACGAACCAGTGATGAACGGACAGCTTGGACATGATCGGTTCAATGACGACATGCGGTATACACAGATTGATCATCCCGGTCGTATCGCCGATCTTGGTGCTGAGCGAGATCAGTGCGATCGTCTCGTTGGGGGATACGATCTGCATGAATTGCGGATTCGTCTCCAGCGCCTCGAGCCGGGGTTCGATATCCACGACCGTTTTCCAAGCTTCCTGGAGCGTCTCGAGCGCGCGGCTGAAAATTTTCTCCATGATGATATTCTCGATCTCCGTGAGGCTGCCGATCTTGGTAGGCGCCGTCCCGGTGCCGCCGAGCAGCCTGTCGAGCATCGCGAAGGCCACGTTTGGGTGTACCTCGAGCACCATCCTCCCTTCCAGCGGCTCCGCCTCGAAGATGTTCAATATCGTCATTTTCGGAATGGAGCGGATGAATTCGTCGTAAGGCAGCTGTTCGACCTGCACGACATTGATCTGTACGAACGTTCGCAGCTGCGCCGAAAAGTAGGTCGTCAGAAAGCGGGCGAAGTTCTCGTGAATTCTGGTCAAGCTGCGGATATGGTCCTTGGAAAATCGGGTCGCGCGCTTGAAGTCGTAGGACCTGATCTTTTTCTGCGTTTCTTCTTTGCGAAGCTCCTCCGCATCCATCTCGCCCGACGACAGCGCGGCAAGCAAGGCGTCGATCTCGTTTTGCGACAGAACGTCAACCAATGTTATTCACCCCTTTCCTCCGGATTCCGGCGCGGCTCACAGCTCTTGCATCAAAAAGTTCGTAATGCCGATCTTGACGACCTTGCCTTTGGTGAGCACGGGATTGATCTCGTTGATCAGCTCGGCGACCAGATCGTCCTTGCCCTTGGTGCCTTGCATCTGGTCGGGCGTCGTGCTCCACAGGGCGCGGTTGATGATCGGCTTGATGACGCTGTCCTTCACCTCGTCGAACTCGGCCTTCGCCTTGGCATTGTCGAGCTGGAACGTAAAGCCGAATATGACGATGTAGTTCGTGTCAGACAGGTTTGTTTTTATATCGTTCAAATCGGATGTGACCTTGCTCCGTTGTGCCGCGGAGAGCGCTTCGGCTTCTACGTGCTCGACGCTTTTCGCGGCCGCATCTTCTTTGTTGCCGGCATCGTTCTTGCCGAAGAAGGTGGACCAGGAATAGAGTCCGGCGATAACGATAAGCGTGATCGCCAGCAGCAGAGATACAAGCCAAGGCAACATTTTTTTCATGATGAAGCTCCCTCCGTTTGCGTATCGGACGGATTTGCGACCGCAGCCATGATGCCGATACTCCGAAGATAATGGCGAATGGAGCGGATCACATCCGAACTATTTTCCACGACGATGTATTTCTTGCCGGTCGTCAGCGTGATGAGCGTATCCGGCGTCTGCTCCACCGATTCGATCAGCAGGGCATTGATATGGAACTGCGTGCCGTTAAGACGCGTGACGGCGATCATGGGAATCCCTCCGCAACTTGGGGAGGGATTCCCCCTCCCGCGATAGATCAGTTCGTTCGGTCAACAAATGCCGGTAAATTAACGCTTGAGATTGACAACTTCCTCGAGTATCGAGTCCGAAGTGGTGATGATGCGCGAATTCGCCTGGAAGCCGCGCTGCGCGACGATCATCTCCGTAAATTCGTTCGTCAGGTCGACGTTGGACATCTCCAGCTGGCCGGCTACGATCGAGCCGGTGCCCCGCTCCGCGTCCTGGGCGGTGCCCAGGTTCAGCTCGCCTTCCGCATTCGCGTTCGGCGTCATGCGGTACAGATTGCCGCCGATCTTCTCCAGACCGCTCGGATTGACGACCTTGGCCACGCCGATCTGGATGCCCGTATCGGTCTGCACGCCGTCCTGGTCGATCGAGACGATGCTGCCGTTCTGCGAGATCGAGAACGCCGTGACGCCTTCGTCCAGCGTGATCGGCGCGTCGCCGTCGGCGGATACGACGAACATGCCTTCGGCGTTGACGAGCTGGCGGTTGGCGTCGAGCGTGAAGTTGCCCGCGCGCGTCAGGTACGTCGCCTCCGAGTCGCCGCTAGGCTTGACCGCAAAAAATCCGTCGCCGTCGATGCGCAGGTCGGTCGCCACATTCGTCGTCATGGCGCTGCCCGCCGTATGCACGTTGTCGATCGAAGCGACCGTCACGCCCAGACCGATCTGCTTGGCGTTGACGCCGCCGGTCGTTCCTTCGACCGGGGAGGTCACGCCGGACATCGACTGGCTGAGAATGTCCTTGAACATGACGCGGCCGGCCTTGAAGCCTACCGTATTGACGTTGGCGATGTTGTTGCCGATGACGTCCAACTTCGTCTGAAAACCTCTCATGCCGGATACGCCCGAATACATGGAACGCAGCATAACTTCACTCTCCTGGTTTGTGTTTCCTTCGCAGACGAACCGCTTCGATCATTCCACGGTTCAAGCCTCCTCATGAGGTCCGGCCTTGTTCTGCGAGGCTAGTTGATAAAGACGGCGCTGTCGATGTTCGTGAAAATATGCTGCCGCATCGATTGTTCGTCCATCGCCGTAATGACGGTGCGACTGGGGACATTAACGATCATCGCCATGTTTTTGCAAAAGACGAGCGAGTCTCTGGCGCCTTTGGCCGATGCCTGATCGACCGCCGAAGCGATCCGCTCAAGCTGCTCGGGCGCGATCTTGATGCCGCGCTGCGCGAGCCGCTGCTCGGCGTGCTGGCTGAACTTCAGGCTCTGGGCCGCCAGCATCGTCTTGAACGAGCTGCCTGTCAGCGCCGCAGCTTCGTCCGTCCGGCGGTAGCCGTCGCGCGCCGGCGCGATCGGAGCGGGTCTGCCGGCGAGTCCGACGTTCAGGCCGATTCGCGGGTCATTCATCCGCGCCCGCCTCGCCCTCCTGCGCGGCTACGGAGACGGAAGTCAGATCCTTGATCGCCACTTGATCCTTGCCGATAACTGCGTACTGGTCGCCGTTGCGCATCATGATGGAATCGACGATGCCCGTCTTCGTTTCCGTGGCGCCGCTCGCCGTCAT
Source organism: Cohnella sp. 56 (assembly GCF_037963805.1). Lineage (NCBI taxonomy): Bacteria > Bacillati > Bacillota > Bacilli > Caryophanales > Paenibacillaceae > Cohnella > Cohnella sp. 56. The sequence continues at coordinate 226,874 of NZ_JAZDQE010000011.1, forward strand.
GCCGAGCCACTGCACCTGCTTGCCGATCAGGCTGGAAGCCAGCGCGGCGGATTGGCTCAGGTTGTGCAGCTCCGTCGCCATGTTCATCGTCTGCTCCAGCGAGCTGAACGTCGCCATCTGCGCGATGAAGTCTTTGTCCTGCAGCGGCTGCATCGGATCTTGATTTTGCAGCTGCGTCAGCAGTATTTTCATGAATTGGTCCTTGCCGAGCTCGGCGCCCTGACCCGTCGGGGCCGTCTTGTTGCGCGTCGAATAGTTGGACCATACGGTGGTCGATACTGTCGTCATCTCGCGTCGTGCACCTCCTCGAACGTCTTAAGCCGTGACATTCAGCGAGCCGCCGAATCCTGCATTGCGCAGCGATTCAGTGCGCTCAAGCTCCTCTTCGAACGACTCGAGCGTCTCGGCACCGCCTGCGGAACGTCCGGATTCCCCGTTTCCGGCGAACTGCTGCCGGCGCTGCTCCTGCTGGAACAGAGAAGAACCGTCCGCCGTCTGCTGCGGCTGCTGGACGACTTCGACCCGTTCGACCTGAATGCCCTGGCTCTGAAGCGATCCCCGCAGCTGGGACATCTGGCTCTCCAGCAGATCCTTGGCCGCCTCGCTGTGGGCGATGAACTGCGCGCTCATCTGGCCGTGCGCGATCGTGATGCGGATCTGGACTTCGCCGAGATGCTCTGGATGCAGGTTGATGTTGGCTTCGGATATGCCGCCTGCGCCGGACAGCGTGAACTGCTTCACCATGAACTTGTCCATCTGCTCCGCGAACTGCTGCACCGGCACCTGGGCCGGCAACGTCGGCTTGGCCGGCGATCCGTCGGACTTGGCTGCGATGTCGGCAGCCGCCTGCGCCCAGGCGCCTGTCTGCACGTCCGCCGCGTCGGCTTGATCCGCCGCGGGCTCCTGGACGGCGGCAGCGCCGTTCTCGGCCGAGTCTCCAGCTTGCAGATTCCAGTAGACGACCGGCTCCTTGAATACCGGATACGTCTTTTTGGCGTCCGTCTGCTGCGCCCCGTCGCCTGGCGCCCCGGTGGCCCCCACAAGCTCGTCTGCGCGGGCAGGCGTCCGTCCCGGCTTTTTGAGCTCGGTCGCGGGCGCTGCTTCGTCCGTCTGAAGGCTGGCCGTCATGCTCCGGATATTGGCGCTCGCCGCGGCGACGTCCGCCTGCGTCAGCTGTCCATCCTGCATCATGCCGCGGAGCTGCTTCACAGCGTCCAGCAGCGCCGGTACGACCGCGCCTGCACCTGGTGCGGAGCCTGCCGTGCCCGATCCTGCCGCCGCGACACCGCCCGCGCCGTCAGCGCTCGTCTTCGCCGCTGCGCCGTCTCCCGGCAGCGTCTGCTGCGGATTCAGCAGCGACTGCAGCGAAGCCAACAGCTCGGCCAGCCGATCGAGCGTAGACTGCGGCAGGTCGTCAGCGTCTTGCAGCTGTCCGAGCTGCGCCTCCAGTCCGTCGAGCAGCTGCGCCAGCGTTTGCTCGTCTCCCGCTGTTACGGTCGCGGACTCTCCGGCGTCAGGAACAGCCGGCAGCACTCCGTTTAGCATACTCAGCAGGCCGAGCATCGGGCCGGCGGTTCCTTTTCCCGCGTCCCCGGACTGTACGCCTGTGCCGATCGTCTGCACGAGCACGCCTTGGAACGCGCCGGCAGCCGCCGCGGATTTGCCTGTGCCGCCGCCTCCTCCTCCCGTGCCGGAAGATGAAGCCATCGATTGAATATTCATTTGTTTCACCTCCTTTCAACAGGATAGGTGTCTTGCACGGCGCGACGGCCGTTTTACGGGTTCGCCGGCACAAGCTTGCCTACAAGCGCCGCCGTCTTCTTTTTGTCCAGCTTGGACATTTCCGCCAGCACGCCAGAGCGGGCCGCATTGTCCATCGCGCTCAAGATGCGCAACGTCTTCGCTTGCTCCGTCGCCGACATTTGCAGCAGCAGTCCGGCCGCGCTGGCCGCGTCCATCGAAGAGAATGTGCTGGCGAGCGCCGCGGTGTCCAGCGCGTTCGATGCCGGCTTCGTCTGCTTTTCCAGCTGCTTGACCCGCGCCTGGAGCGCCGCGATCTGCTGGTTGGTCACGCCGACGGAGTCCTTGAGACGCATCGTGATGTCCGCCGCCACGGCCGGCGTCATTTTTTCCAATATGCGCCCTCTCGACGTGTCGTTCATCGCGCCCATGACAAGTGCCGCTTCTTCGGCCGTCATGCTCTCCATGATCGGAGCCGCTTTGCCCGGCGTCATCTTGCCGTACATGTCCGCGAGCGAGCGAATCTTGGCCTGATAGGCTTCTTGATTGATCTCATGCGCATTCGCCTGCTTCTCCGCCGCGGCAATCTTCTCCTGAAGCTCCGCGATCGTATTTTGCTGCGTCAGGTTTTTGGCGTCGGCCGACTTCAGGGCGGCGTCGCGCTCGCTGAGCAGCGCCTGCAGCTCCGCCAGCTTCTGACGCGCTTCGCTGACCGAAGCGACCTCGGCTTTATCCGCCTGCTGCGCCGGGTCCGGCGTGCTCTTGCTGTCCGGCACGAACGAGCTGATGACCGGAATCTGATTGCCGATCGTCTGCGCCTTCTCCCGCCAGGACGGATTGAACATGAGCATCAGGACGAACAGCAGGATTGCGGTGAATACGACAGGCGTTATAAAAAAGAGAAATCGCTCGAAGCCGGAATAGCCGCTTTTCTCCGCGCTGGCATCCGCCAAGGCTTCCCCCTCCATTCACAAAGCTGACTGCTACCTTCTGACGGCCGACGTTCTGCGGAGCGCGATCTCGTCGAGCTCGCTCTGCTCCTTCATGAGCGCCTCCTGGCGAAACTTCTGGAGTGACTTCGCCCGCGCGTTCTGCCACACCTTTTCGTCCACCATTTTGTCCGTGAGGAAGGTTTGACGCTGTCTGACATGCTCCTCGGCCGCGCGGACGCCCTGGCGCTGCTGCCGGATCTTGTCGTCCAAAAAGGAGATGTAGTCCTGCAGCAGGTGAAGCTCGGCGAGCGCGGTCGGCTTGGCGGAGCGTTCGGATATTTCTTGCTCGTACGCGCCCCGCTCCTTGCTGAGGCTGTCGAGCTGCTCCTCCTCGCTCCGCAGGCGGCCGAGCGACGCTGCGTACTCCATCTCCGCCATCGATTTTTCGCTGCCCTTCAAATCTACGATCTTCTGCAAGGGATATCGGAATCGCAAAGGGATGACCTCATCTCTTATAGAAATCTATGACCAGCCGTTCTTGCGCTTGCTGCAGCGTCACCTTTTCGGTCGTCCGCTGACGGCAATATTCGTTGATGATATCGATAAATTGGATGGCCTTGTCGATTTGCGGATTCGTCCCCCGCTGATATGCGCCGATATTGATCAAGTCCTCGGAATCCCGGTAGACGGACAGCAGCCGCTTGAGCTGCTCCGCCGCATCCTGCTGGTCGCCGGCTACGATATCCTTCATGACCCGGCTGATGCTCGCGAGTACGTCGATCGCAGGAAAATGTCCTTTGTGCGCCAAATGCCTGCTGAGCACGATATGTCCGTCCAAAATGCCTCTGACGGCGTCTGCGATCGGCTCGTTCATGTCGTCGCCGTCGACGAGCACGGTGTAAAATGCGGTGATCGATCCGGCCATTCCCGTGCCTGCGCGCTCCAGCAGCTTCGGCAGCGCCGCAAACACGGAAGGCGTATAGCCGCGCGTAGCCGGCGGCTCGCCGATCGCGAGCCCCACCTCCCGCAACGCCATCGCATAACGGGTGACCGAGTCCATCATCAGCATCACGTTCATGCCGCGGTCGCGAAAATACTCTGCGATCGAGGTCGCGATGAGCGCGCCCTTGATCCGGATGAGCGCCGGCTGGTCGGACGTCGCCACGATGACGACGGATCTCTCCAGTCCCTCGGGCCCGAGATCGCGCTCGACGAACTCCAGCACTTCGCGCCCGCGCTCGCCGATCAGCGCGATGACGTTGACGTCCGCGGACGTATTGCGCGCGATCATGCCGAGCAGCGTACTCTTGCCGACGCCGGAGCCGGCAAAGATGCCCATGCGCTGGCCCTGTCCGACCGTGAGCAGGCCGTCGATGCAGCGGACGCCCGTGCCCAGCGGGTCGGTAACGCGCGGACGTTTGAGCGGATTGCTCGGGACGCTCTGCGTCGAATAGCGCGGCATGCGGATCGGGAGCTTGTCCCCGTCGAGCGGCCGGCCCAGCCCGTCGAGCACCTGTCCCAGCAGCTCGGAGCCGACCTGCACGGTGAGCGGCTTGCCGGTCGCGACGACGTCGCAGCCCGGGCCGATCGCCTGCAGCTCGCCGAGCGGCATGAGCAGCACGCGATTGTCGCGGAAGCCGACGACCTCCGCCTCGATCGGGGTGCCGCCCTTGACCGGATAGATCAGGCATACTTCGCCGATCGCGGCGTCGGGCCCTTCGGACTCGACGGTGAGGCCGATGATCTGCGCGACCTTGCCGTTGACGCGCACCGGATCGATATGCCTCAGCGCTTCTACGTACTTGCCCAGCTCAAGCGCCATGCGGGTCCTTCCCTTCCTCACGGGACTGGGCGGCGATCTGCAGCAGTTCCTCGCGTATCGATTCGAGCTGCGTGTCGATGCGGGCGTCGATGCTGCCATAGGCCGACCGGATGACGCAGCCGCCATCCTGCACGCTCGGATCCGGCACGATCTGCAGCTCGGCCTGGGCATCCACGGCGAGCGACAGCTCGTCTCTGGCCGCCTCCACGAACTCGAACTGCTCGGGCGCTACGCACAGCGTGATCGCCCCCTGCTCCTTGCGTCTTGCCAGGGCCTGCTTCATCAGATCGACCGCCAGCTCCGGCGCATTGTCCAGCGACCGGCGTACGATCTTGCCCGCGATCTGACAGCTCAGCCCCACGACGAATTGTTCCGACTCCGCGATGATCCGGGCTTTGGCTTCGTACGCCTGGAGGACGACCCGACGCGCCTCCTCCAGCATCTGTTCCATTCTCGCGTACGTCTGCTGCTCCGCTTGCTCCGAGCCTGCGGCGAAGCCTTCTTCATACCCTTGGCGCTTCGCTTCTTCGACGTAGTCGGCGTCCGCCTCGCGCCGGCTGTCCCACCATGCGGTTGCCTCGGCTTCCGCGTCGTCTTGAATCTGACGGGCCGTCTCGGCCGCTTCCTGCAATATTTTAGCCGCCGTCTCCTCGGCGTCCTGTACGATGCGTTCCTTCAATTCTACTGTTTCGACATCAATCGCCGTTTTTCCTTCATTTCCTCCGTCAATCGCCCTCGAATGCTGATTGGTAAATATTGCCCTCAGTTCGATCTGTTTGAGCTCGTCGAGCGATATGACGCGCGTGGACTTGATCAGATTAGACAATAATATCGTCTCCTCCGCCGCGAGCGATGATGATCTCGCCGGATTCCTCCAGTCTGCGGATCGTCGCTACGATGCGCGTCTGCGCCTCTTCGACGTCGCGCAGCCGAACCGGCCCCATGTACTCCATCTCTTCCCTGAACGTCTCCGCCATACGCTTGGACATATTGCGGAAGATCGCGTCCCGGACCTCTTCGCTCGCCACCTTGAGGGCGAGCTGCAAGTCCGCGCTCTCGACGTCGCGGATGATCCGCTGGATAGAGCGATTGTCGAGATTGACGATGTCTTCGAACACGAACATCCGCTTCTTGATCTCTTCCGCCAGCTCCGGATCCTGGATCTCGAGCGAATCGAGAATCGTTCGTTCGGTGCCGCGGTCTACGCCGTTCAGAATCTGCACGATCGACTCAATGCCGCCGGCGTTCGTATAGTCCTGCGTCACGGTCGAGGACAGCTTCTGCTCGAGGACGCGTTCGACCTGCGCGATGACGTCGGGAGACGTGCTGTCCATGAGCGCGATTCTTCTGGCGACGTCGGCCTGTTTCTCCGTCGGCAGCGAGGACAGCACCGCCGAGGACTGCTCGGGCTGCAGGTACGAGAGCACGAGCGCGATCGTTTGCGAGTTTTCGTTTTGTATGAAGTTCAAGATTTGAGTCGGCTCGGCCTTGCGGGCAAAGTCGAACGGCCTGACCTGCAGCGTAGCCGTGAGCCTGTTGAGAATGTCGTTGGCTTTCTGCGAGCCGAGCGCCTTTTCGAGAATTTCCTTGGCGTATGTGATGCCGCCCTGCGTGAGGTATTCCTGGGCGACGCAGATCTGATGGAATTCGCTGAGTATCGATTCCTTTTCGGTATGATCTACCTTGCGGACGTTGGCGATCTCCAGCGTGAGCTGCTCGATCTCGTCCTCCCTGAGATGCTTGAACACCTGGGCGGACACTTCGGGACCGAGCGTGATGAGCAAGATCGCCGCCTTTTGCCTGCCGCTAAGCTGCATTTGCGTTCCTTTAGCCAATTGTGCCACCCCTATTCATCCACCAACCACGTGCGCAGCAGATTGACGAACTCGTCCGGCTTCCGCTTCGCCAGTCCTTCGAGCTGCTTGCGCACCTGGCTCTCGTTCGTGACACTCTCGATGTCGATCGTCGGCAATTCGGCGCGCGGCGCCTCGAGAAGCGCCTGTGCGGCGGCTTCCTCCGCTTCCCTCGCGTTTTTGCGTCTGCGGTAGATCATGTAGCCGGCTCCGCCCAGCAGCGCGAGCGCAGCGACGCCGATGCCCGCCAGCAGCAGCGAGGACGTGGACAATCCCGAACCGCCTTCCTTCTCGTCCGAGAACGCCTGGGAGACGACGGACACACGGTTTGCCAGGTCCGTATCCGAGAGCGTCTGTCCCGAATCCGCGAGCAGGATGCGCACATTTTTGCGGAGCATCGTCTCCAGTTCCGCCTGCTTCTCAGGTGTCATGACGGCCGAATCGACCGCGACGCTGATGGCAAGATCCTTGACCTGGTAAGGCGCGTAGGCGATATTCGTCTTCTCGCGGCTCGGCTCGTAGTTGGTCGTGCTGCTCGAGCTCTCCGAGCTGGCCGTGCCGCTCGTGCCGCCTGACGGGTAGTTGGGCACGTCCGTCGATCCCGTGCCGGCGACGCCGCCGGCCGTACCGGTGCCGCCCGTCGTCGATTCGCTCTGGTTTTGCTCGCTGACGACAAAGCCTTTTCCGTCGTTGTTGTCGAGCGGCTTGACGAGGTCGAGCTGCGTCGACTTCTGATCGAAGTTAAGCGTAGAGACGACGCTGACGACAAAGTTGTCCATGCCGACCGTCTTCGCCAATATTTGCTGGATGTTCGTCTTGACGCCGCTCTCGTATTGCTTTTGAATCGCGAACTGCTGATCGAGCGCGGTGCCCCCGAGCGTACCCGTGCCTCCCAGCTTGGCAGAAGGCGCCAGATCCGCGGTCGTGCTCGTGATGGTGATGCCGTCGTATTCGAGATTCGGCACCGATGTCTTGACCAGCTTGTAGTAGCTGTCGATCTCTTCCTGCTTGGGCCGGTAGCCAGGCTTGAAGGTCATTTGCACGGAAGCCGTAGCCAGCTCTCTGTCGGCATCGTTCAGGAACACCGATTCCTCCGGCAGATTGATCAGCACCTTCGCTTTTTTGACGCCCTGCATGCCCTGCAGCAGCTGCTGCACCTCGCCGTTAAGCGCGTTGCGGTACTTGACCTTGAATTCCTGGTCTGTCGTGCCGATCGTCGAGGAGGACTTGCTCAGCTCCGCAAACCCGATGCTGCCGTTCTGCACGAGCCCCTGGGAGCCGACGTCAACCCTGACTTTATCCGCGGATGCGCTCGGCACCGATATGCTCGCGCCGCCGTCGCCTAGCTTGTAAGGGATGCCGCTGCCGTTCAGATATTCCATGATGGCTGCGGCGTCGCCGCTGTCCAAATCCTGAAAAGCAATCTCGTACTCGGTACGCGTCAACAAAACGGCGATAAAAATGATGAAAATTATGATAAATGCTGCAGACGAAGCGAGAATCCATTTTTGCTTTTTGCTGTATTGATTCCAGAAGCCGGTAAGCTTCTCTTTTAAGCGGGCCCATCTTTCGTTCACGATTTCACCTCATCTGCGGACTGGGATGCTGCATTTTTTAATATCTACATCTGCATCCGCATAACTTCCTGGTAGGCCTCGACTACTCTGTTGCGCACCTGGGAAGTCATTTCGAGACTGAGTTCTGCTTTGGTAGAAGCGATCATGACGTCGCTGACGTCCGCTTTTCCGATCAGGAACTGATCCGTGACCGCATGCGCGTTCTGCTCTTGGGATGCGACGCCGTCGATCGCCTTCTTCAAGAAATCCGCGAAGCTCGCCGTCGCTTCGGAAGGCGTCGTTCCGGCCGGCTTGTTCTGAAGCGACGAGAGCGATGCGGGCGACAATCCCGCGCTTTGTAAAAGATTATTTATAATCATGATTCAATCCATCCTCGCCTGGGTAATAAACTGCATCGCGAATGCCGAACCGCGCCAATAACATTAAATCAAGCGCGCCCGATCTCCAAAGTTTTGCTGAACATAGATTTGCTGGCATTAAGCGCCGTCACGCTCGCTTCGTAAGACCGGGTGGCCGAGATCATATCGACCATTTCTTTGAGCACGTCCACGTTCGGCATGCTGACCATCCCGTTGGCGTCCGCGTCGGGATGTGTCGGATTGTACACTTGTTTGAATGGCGTCTCGTCGTCCGTGATGCTCGTCACCTTTACCCCTTGAGCGCCCGTAGCGTCAAGCTTGTCGTTCAACATATTTTTAAAAGTCGTGTCCACCGGCGCGATCTCTACCATCTTGCGGCGATACGGCACAAACTTTCCGTTTACATAGGAGGCGCGGGTCGTCTCCGCGTTCGCGATGTTGGACGATATGACGTCCATGCGAAGTCTTTGAGCTGTCAGAGCGGAAGCACTAATGTCGAAGCTCCCCAGAATCATTAATTGTCCCTCCCTCTTGTAGCGTGATAGGGCATAGCACGAGGCAGCTTGATGTTACTTGCCCAGCCCGATCCGAACCATCTTCACGTCGTGATTGATCTGCTGGATATATAGATTGTATCGCAGCTGGTTCTCAGCCAGCTTCGACATCTCGCTGTCGATATCCACGTTATTGCCGCTATTGTTGAATGCCGTCGAACGATCCGTCCGAATCCGGGCCTCCGGAACCGGGCCTGACGCGCCGATTGCGATATGTCTAGCGTCTGTTCTCCTGCCGATCAGGGCCGATTGCCCATCGCCGCTCATCGCTTGCTCGAGCAGCTGTTCGAATTGAACGTCCGATCGTTTAAAATTAGGCGTATCGACATTGGCGACGTTGTTCTGCAGGACGGCTTGCCTGGCCGAAGCTGCATGCAGCGCGCCTTCGAGACGCTGATAGCTGACACCGCTCAGCAAATCCATGTCTATACCCCCCTTGTTTATAAAAAATTATTAATACTCTACGTTATTAAATTCTGCTTTAATTTTAAAAATCCTCTTTTTTTCGACAATCTATTCACTTCTGATTGAAAATCGTCGATATATAGGAGATTAAAATTTTCTAAAGATATCATCTATTAGTGGGGCCCACATGACAATAAGAAAAAAGCCCTAATCTTCGAACGCGAAGATCGGGGCCTTTTTGTATGGAATATGACGGATTCAGGCGCGGCGTGCGGCAAGCTCCGGCAGCAGCTTCGCATTCATGATCCGAATATAGGTGCCTTTCATGCCCAGCGAACGCGTCTCGATGACGCCGGCGCTCTCAAGTTTGCGAAGCGCATTGACGATGACGGAGCGGGTGATGCCGGCTCGGTCGGCGACCTTCGAAGCGACGAGAAGGCCTTCCTTTCCTTCAAGTTCCTCAAAAATCTGATCGACTGCCTCAAGCTCGCTGAACGACAGCGAACTGACTGCGATGCTGACGACAGTCCTGCTGCGGGTCTCAAGCTCGGCCTCTTCGGCACGTTCTCTCAGAATCTCCATCCCGATGATCGTCGAACCGTACTCCGCCAAGATCAAGTTGTCGTCGCCGAATGCGCCGCTTTCACGGGCAAGGACTATAGTCCCTAATCGGTCGCCCCCTCCAATAATTGGAACAATTGTCACACAACTTCCGGCGAATGCCGCATCGACCGGCGCAAGCAATGTCCCAACTTCCACATCGACCGCCGTCTCCGCGATCTTGAGCAGGCGATCATTCGTATCCGCAGGAAAACGCAGTCCGTCCTGCCCTTCCTGCTTCAACATCCAATCCTGAAAATGGGCCGGAACGGCAGCCCCCAAAATCTTGCCCCGCCTGCTGACGACGAATACGCTTCCCGTCAGCGTGTCCCGCAAACCGTCCGCCATCTCGCGAAAGCTGAGCGATTTGCCGGCAGCCTTTTGAAGCACGGCGTTTAACGTGCGGGTCTTCTCCAAAAGCGTCATGACTGCTTCCTCCTGCCTGACCTTAGCAACGTCTACAAAATATATTGACTCAAATCCCTGTTGCTGGCGATCGAACCGAGCTTCTCCCTCACATACTCGGGCGTAATATCAAGCCGTTCGAGCTGCAGCTCCGGCGCTTCGAACGAGAGATCCTCGAGCAGCTTCTCGAGCAGCGTATGCAGTCTCCGGGCGCCGATGTTTTCCGTATTGCGGTTGACATCCTGCGCCATCGCCGCCAGCTCGCCGATCGCTTCACGCGTGAATTCGATCTCGATGCCTTCGGTCCGCAGAAGCGCCGCATACTGCTTGGTCAGCGCATTCTCCGGCTCGGTCAGGATACGTACGAAGTCCTCGTCGGACAGGCTGCTGAGTTCGACCCGAATCGGGAAGCGCCCCTGCAGCTCGGGGATCAGATCGGACGGCTTGGAGACGTGGAACGCCCCTGCCGCGATAAACAATATATAGTCCGTCTTCACCGGTCCGTACTTGGTGACGACCGTCGAGCCTTCGACGATCGGCAAAATATCCCGCTGCACGCCTTCGCGCGACACCTCGGGTCCTTGCCCCCGCCCCGTGCTCGCGATTTTGTCGATCTCGTCGAGGAAAATGATGCCGGACTGCTCCGCGCGGCGCACCGACTCCGCGACGACTTCGTCCATATCGATCAGCTTGCCGGCCTCCTCCTGCACGAGCACCTTGCGCGCGTCGCGAACCGGGAGCTTGCGCTTCTTGCGCTTTTTGGGCATGAACTGGCTCAGCATCTCCTGCATGTTCTGGCCCATCTGCTCCTGGCCCGGCACGGAGAACATATCCATCATGGAAGGCGTCTGATCCTCGACTTCGACCTCGACGATCTCGCCCTCCAGCTTGCCGGCCTCCAGCTTCGCCAGAATGTCGGCACGGCGGCCCGACAGCTCCGGATCAACCGGCTCGGGCTCTTCCTGCTGCGCGGAGGCGCCCCCGCCGAACAGCATCTCCAGCGGGTTGCGCTGCGGCTTGGACTTGGCCTGCGACGGCGCGAGCAAGGCGGCCAGGCGCTCGTTCGCGGCGCGCACGGCTTTGTCCTTGACCTTCTCGGTACGCTCTTCCTTCACCATGCGGATCGAAGTCTCCACCAGGTCCCGAATCATCGACTCGACGTCGCGGCCGACATAGCCGACCTCGGTGAACTTGGTCGCCTCCAGCTTGATGAACGGCGCGTGGACGAGCTTGGCCAGCCTTCTGGCGATCTCCGTCTTGCCGACGCCGGTCGGTCCGATCATCAATATATTTTTGGGTACGACCTCGTCTCTGAGCTCGTCGGGCAGCCTGCTTCTGCGGTAGCGGTTGCGCAGGGCGACGGCGACCGAACGCTTCGCCGGTTTTTGTCCGACGATGTACTTGTCAAGCTCCGATACGATCTGCCTCGGGGTCAATTGATCGTTCATCGCGATCCCTCCTGTACCGAATTCATATCTCTTCGACGACCAGATTGTCATTCGTGAACACGCAGATCTCCGATGCGATCTGCAGCGAATTGCGCGCGATCTCCGCAGCGGACAGCTGCGGAGCGTGCCGCTTGAGCGCCCGGGCGGCGGACAGCGCGAAGCTGCCTCCCGATCCGATCGCGAGTATGCCGTCGTCCGGCTCGATCACTTCTCCGTTGCCGGAGAGCAGCAGCATTCCGGCTGCGTCGACGACGAGCAGCATCGCCTCAAGCCGGCGCAGCACACGGTCGGAGCGCCAATCCTTGGCCAGCTCGACCGCGGCCCGCTGCAGGTTGCCATGATGCTCCTCCAGTTTGCCTTCGAACTTCTCGAACAGCGTGATCGCATCCGCGACCGAGCCCGCGAAGCCTGCGAGCACTTGGCCGCGATACAGCCGTCTTACTTTTTTGGCAGAAGCCTTCATCACCATGCTGTTGCCGAACGTCACCTGGCCGTCGCCCGCGATGGCGCCTTTGCCGTTGTGCCGGACCGCGCATATGGTTGTCGCGTGGAACGAAGCGTTCATCCCATCTCCTCCTTTAAAATGAATACGCCGTGTCCTGCATCGAGTTGAGCATCGACATGTGCATCTGGTTGTGAATCGGCGCTGCGGACGCTGCTGTCCGTGCGCGAATGTGCGCGATCGCCGACAGCGACGAAACAGCGGTCAGCGCTGAAACCGCTGCCGCTGCCTCTTATGCTCGCGAATCATGAGCCCGCGAACTGCAGCTCGCCCGAGAATGCCCGAATGGCTTCGAGCGCGCGTTCCGCAATCGCCTCGTTTTTTTCTTTCTTGCTTTTCACCTTGCGGCCGAGCGGCGGGAACAGCCCGAAGTTGGCGTTCATCGGCTGGAAGTGTCGGAAATCCGCTGTCGTAATATAATGCGCCATGCTGCCCAGTGTCGTATGCGCCGGCAGGGAGACGGGCTCAAGCCCGCGCGCGAGCCTGCCTGCATTCAGACCGGCGATCAGACCGGAGGCGGCCGACTCCACATAGCCTTCGACGCCTGTCATCTGCCCGGCAAAAAACAAAGTGTCCCTGCCGCGGAACTGATAGGTGGAGCGAAGCAGCTTCGGCGAGTTGATAAACGTATTGCGATGCATGACGCCATAGCGAACGAACTCTGCGTTCTCGAGTCCGGGGATGAGCGAAAATACGCGCTTCTGCTCACCCCACTTCAGATGCGTCTGAAATCCGACGAGGTTAAACAGCGTGCCGGCAGCGTTGTCCTGCCGCAGCTGGATGACCGCATGCGGCAGCTTGCCGGTGCGCGGATCGACGAGGCCGACCGGCTTCATCGGGCCGAACAGCACCGTCTGCTTGCCGCGGCCGGCCATCACTTCGATCGGCATGCAGCCTTCGAAGTACATTTCTTTCTCGAAGTCTTTGATCTCCGCCGTTTCTGCCGTCGTCAGCGCTTCATAGAATACGTCGAATTGCTCCTCGGTCATCGGGCAGTTCAAATAGGCGGCTTCGCCTTTGTCGTAGCGCGATGCGAGGAATACTTTGTCCATGTCGATCGAGTCCTTCTCGACGATCGGAGCCGCCGCGTCGTAGAAGTAAAAATACTCTTCGCCGAACAGTTCCTTGATCCGGTCGGACAGCTCCGGCGAGGTTAACGGGCCGGTCGCGATGACGACGATGCCGTCCTGCGGAATGCCGGCCAGCTCCTCGTTCACGACGGTGATGAGCGGATGCTCGCGCAGACGGCTCGTCACCTCGCCGGAGAAGCCGTCCCTGTCGACGGCAAGCGCGCCGCCCGCCGGCACGGCGTGGCGATCGGCGGCTGATAGAATAAGAGAGCTCAAGAGCCGCATTTCTTCCTTAAGCACGCCCACGGCGTTCGTCAGACCGTTGGCCCGCAGACTGTTGCTGCAGACGAGCTCTGCAAAGCGATCGGTATGATGGGCGGGCGTCCGGCGTACGGGCCGCATCTCGTACAGCTTGACCGGCACCCCCTGCGAGGCGATCTGCCAGGCTGCTTCGCTGCCGGCAAGCCCCGCCCCGACGACTGTCACGGCTGGATATGTACTCACTATAGTTACCTCCTGCATCGCATAAAGCATGGAAGCGCCCGCACCGCCGGCAGACTGGACTGCCGACGGGTGCCGGGTGCTACGAGTCAATCGAGCGCTTCTTCAAGCTCGGCGGCTTCTTCCTGATGGGAGCAGGCCGTACAGTGCCATTCGGTCTGTCCGCGCACGCGCTTCTCCACCATCATGCCGCCGCATTCCGGACAAGGCTTGGGCACCGGTTTGTCCCACGAGACGAAGTCGCACTCGGGATAACGGTCGCAGCCGTAGAACATACGTCCCTTTTTGCTGCGCCGCTCTACGACCTGGCCCGCCTTGCATTTCGGGCAGGTGACGCCCGTGGCCTTCACGATCGGCTTCGTGTTGCGGCATTCCGGGAATCCGGAGCAAGCCAGGAACTTGCCGAAGCGGCCCATCTTGTATACCATCGGACTGCCGCATTTTTCGCAGATTTCGTCCGAAGGCTCGTCTTTGATCTCGATTTCCTTCATTTCTTCTTCCGCGACTTCAAGCCGCTTCTCGAACGACTTGTAGAAGTCGCCGATGACACCGACCCAATTTTCCTTGCCGTCCTCGACCTGGTCGAGATCGCCTTCCATATGTGCGGTGAACTCCACGTCCAGAATCTCGGGGAAAAACTCCTCCATGAGCTGGATGACCAGCTCGCCGAGCTCCGTCGGGAAAAACTTCTTTTCTTCGATCGCGACGTAGTTGCGCTTCTGGATCGTCTCGAGCGTCGGCGCATACGTACTCGGACGTCCGATGCCTAGTTCCTCGAGCGAGCGCACGAGCCTCGCCTCGGTATATCTCGGCGGCGGCTGCGTGAAGTGCTGCTTCGGCTCGATCGACTCGGTCACGACCTTGTCGCCCGTCTTGAGCGCCGGCAGGAGCCGCTCCTCGTCCGCGGCTTCGTCGTCGCTTCCTTCTACGTACACCTTCATGAACCCGGCGAACTTGAGCTTGGAGCCGTTCGCCCGGAACGTCGCTTCGCCGCTCATCAGATCGACCGTCATCGTGTCGAGCACGGCGGAAGCCATCTGACTCGCCACGAAACGCTCCCATACGAGCTTGTACAGCCGCAGCTGGTCCCTGGACAAATACGACTTGACCTCTTCGGGCGTCCGCAGGACGGAAGTCGGACGAATCGCTTCGTGCGCATCCTGGGCATTGGCGTTTTTCTTCAGATAAACGCGCGGCGTCTCCGGATAGAAGCTCGCTCCGTATTTTTCCTCGATAAAGCTCTTCGCTTCTTCCTGGGCGACGGGAGAGATGCGGGTCGAATCCGTACGCATATACGTGATCAGACCGACCGTGCCCTCCGCGCCGAGATCGACGCCCTCGTACAGCTGCTGCGCGACCTGCATCGTCTTCGACGCGCGGAAGTTAAGCTTGCGGGCCGCTTCCTGCTGCATCGAGCTTGTGATGAACGGCGGCGACGGATTGCGCAGCCGCTCCTTTTCCTTGATCTCTCCGACCGTGAACGGCTGCGAGCCGACCTTGGCGAGCACCTTGTTCACGTCGTCCTCGGTGTGCAGCTCGCTCTTGTCGCCGGAGAGCGAATGGAACTTCGCCTCGAAGGCGGACGCGCCCTGCTTCAGATGGGCGGTGATGCTCCAATACTCGACCGGCTCGAACATCTTGATTTCATTTTCCCGGTCCATGATGAGCTTGACGGCGACCGACTGGACGCGGCCGGCGCTTAAGCCCTTCTTCACTTTTTTCCACAGCAGCGGGCTGATCTTGTAGCCGACCAGACGGTCGAGCACGCGACGCGCCTGCTGCGCATTGACCAGGTCCATATTGATCGGGCGCGGCGTCTTGAACGCGTCCTTGACGGCCTGCTTCGTAATCTCGTTGAATACGACACGGCAGGAATCCTGCTCGTTCAGTTCCAGATAGTGCGCCAGATGCCATGCGATCGCTTCGCCTTCGCGGTCGGGGTCGGCCGCGAGATAGACGCGCTTCACCCGCTTGCTTGCATCCTTCAATTCCTTCAGTACGCTGCCTTTTCCTCTGATCGTTATATACTTGGGTTGAAAATCGTTCTCTACTTCGACGCCGATCTGACTCTTCGGCAAATCGCGGATATGCCCCATGGACGCCTTGACGATGTACTTGCTGCCTAAATATTTGCCGATCGTCTTGGCTTTGGCCGGGGATTCTACGATGACAAGGGAATCCGCCACGTCAAAACCTCCTCTCCTACGGTCAACGGGCCCGGGGCTCTGCCTGTCGTCCGGTTGAGGAAACGACGGGCGCGGCTCACAGGGCTATATATACGGAACCGGGCTGCTGGTGTATTCGTTGCTTTATTTGTAAAGATATCAGAACCGCGTGTAAAAGTCCAAACGTCAACCCGCTGCGGTGGCACAATTCCTCCGCAGAGGCCGGCCCCTCTTCAAGCAAACGATAGATTTTAGCCTCGTCTGCGCTTAGCTGCGGTTCGTTCCACGAAGGCATCCCGGGGATCAATACGCCGTCCAAATAATGGCGGTAGTGCTTGATGACGTCCTCCGCATCGAGCACCTGCGTTGCCCCGTCCCTGATCAGCTCGAGCGCGCCGCGGCTGCGAGGCGAGCTGATCGGACCGGGCACGGCATAGACATCGCGGTTTTCTTTGGTCGCTTCGATCGCGGTGAGCAAGGCGCCGCTCCGCGCAGCGGCTTCTACGACAACTACGCCGAGCGACAGCCCCGCTATGATCCGGTTGCGCATGGGGAACATCCCCGGATGTATCGGCACGTCGGGCGGCGTCAAGGACAGGATCAGGCCGTCCTCCGCGATTCTCCTGTAGAGCGCTCTGTTCTCGGGCGGATAGACGACATCCGCGGGCGACCCCAGCACGGCGATCGTGCTCCCACGCCCCCGCAGCGCTCCCGTATGAGCCGCCGCGTCGATGCCCTTGGCCATCCCGCTCGTGACGGTGAGGCCGGCATGACTGAAGGACGCGGACAGGTCCTCCGCCGCCCGTTTGCCGTACGCTGTCGCTTGACGCGTGCCGACGACCGCAATCTGCGGCTTGGCGAGCAGCGCCAGCCGTCCGATGCAATAAAACACCCACGGCGGCTTGAAAATCTGCCGCAGCCGCTCCGGATATTCCGGGTCCAGCGCCGTCACGACGTTCAGGCCGCTTCTCGCCCATCTGGCGCGCCGCCTGGCCATCTGCGACGGCTCGAGGCTTCGGGCGATCGCTTCGGCGCGACGCGCCGACATCCCCAGCGCCCGCCAGTCCGCCGGCCTCCGCTTGTCCGCTTCCTTCAGCCCGTCCTGGGCCATAATCGCTTTGATCGTCTCCCAGCCTACGCCCTCCGTCTCATGGAGCGCCGCCAACGCGTCCCGCATTTGCTCCAGCAACATTCCCCGCTCCTTCCGCAGCGCGGCAAATGCAAACAGCCCTCCACATTCCCGAAGGAAGGCGGAAGGCTGCTTGCCTGCCGTATGTTATGACTTTCCTTTTAATTCAAGCCGCTCATTCGCTCACAAGTTGCGGCTTAGCCCTTGCACTTCTCGAGCAGGCCGCGCTCTTCCAGAACCGAGACCAGGGTGGCGCCCATGTCGGACGGCGTCGGCGCGACACGGATGCCGCATTCCTCCAGCACCTTGATCTTCTCGGCCGCAGTACCCTTGCCGCCCGAGATGATGGCGCCGGCGTGTCCCATGCGCTTGCCGGCCGGAGCCGTCGCGCCGCCGATGAAGCCGACGACAGGCTTGGTCATGTTCGCCTTGACCCACTCTGCCGCTTCTTCCTCGGCCGTGCCGCCGATCTCGCCGATCATGATGACCGCGTACGTATCCGGATCTTCATTGAACAGGTGCAAAATATCGATGAACTCCGAGCCCTTGACCGGGTCGCCGCCGATGCCGACCGCGGACGATTGCCCGATGCCGCGCGTCGTCAGCTGGTGTACGGCCTCATAGGTCAGCGTACCCGAACGGGATACGACGCCGACGTGGCCCTTTTTGTGGATATAACCCGGCATGATGCCGATCTTGATCTCATCGGGCGTGATGACGCCCGGGCAGTTCGGACCGATCAGACGGGTCTTCTTGCCCTCCATATAGCGCTTGACCTTAACCATGTCAAGCACCGGGATGCCTTCGGTGATGCAGATGACGAGATCCAGCTCGGCGTCGACCGCCTCGATGATCGAGTCTGCAGCGAACGGAGGTGCGACATAGATGACGGACGCGGTAGCGCCGGTGTTGGCGACGGCTTCGCGGACCGTATTGAAGATCGGAAGCGTGACCTTCGTGCCGTTCTCCAGATCAAAATCGATCGTTTGGCCGCCCTTGCCCGGCGTGACGCCGCCGACCATCTGCGTGCCGTACTCGAGCGCGCCCTTGGCGTGGAATGCGCCAGTCGCTCCCGTGATGCCTTGGGTAATGACCTTCGTATTTTTATCGATCAAGATGCTCATGACTTCACACTCCCCGGTTCTCCCTGATTATTTCACCAGCGCTACGATCTTTTGAGCGCCGTCCGACATCGAATCCGCGGCCACGATGTTGAGGCCCGAATTGTTCAAGATTTCTTTGCCGAGCTTGACGTTCGTCCCTTCGAGACGCACGACGAGCGGCTTGTCCAGGCCGAGCTCGCGAGCTGCGGCCACTACGCCTTCGGCGATGATGTCGCACTTCATGATGCCGCCGAAAATATTGACAAAGATGCCCTTCACGTTCGCGTCGGACAAGATGATCTTGAACGCTTCGGTTACCTTTTCCTTCGTGGCGCCGCCGCCGACGTCGAGGAAGTTGGCCGGCTCTCCGCCGAAGTACTTGATGATGTCCATCGTTGCCATGGCAAGGCCTGCGCCGTTGACCATGCAGCCGATGTTGCCGTCAAGCGCGATATAGGACAGATCGTACTTGGAAGCCTGAATTTCCTTGTCGTCCTCTTCGTCGAGGTCGCGCAGCTCCACGATGTCCTTGTGGCGGAACAGCGCGTTGGAATCGAAGTTCAGCTTGGCGTCGAGCGCCATAACGTCACCGCCGCCCGTTACGACAAGCGGATTGATCTCCGCGATGGAGCAGTCCTTGTCCACGAACGCCTGATACAGCGACAGCATGAACTTGGCGGCTTTGTTCACAAGCTCGTTCGGAATATTGATCGCGTAAGCGATACGGCGAGCCTGGAACGTCTGCAGGCCGATTGCCGGATCGACGACTTCCTTAATAATCTTCTCCGGAGAATGCGCGGCGACCTCTTCGATCTCCGTGCCGCCTTCTTCGGATGCCATCAGGACGACGCGTCCCGTGCCCCGATCGACGACCAGGCCGACATAATATTCCTTCTTGATGTCGCAGCCTTCTTCGATCAGCAGACGCTTGACTTCCTTGCCTTCCGGACCGGTCTGGTGCGTGACGAGCACCTTGCCGAGAATCTCGGAGGCATACTGGCGAACCTCGTCCAGACTCTTCGCTACCTTGACGCCGCCGGCCTTGCCGCGTCCGCCTGCATGAATCTGAGCTTTGACGACCGAAACGCCAGTACCGAGTTCTTCGGCAGCCTTGACCGCCTCTTCGACCGTGAACGCGACCTTGCCGCGAGGTACGGCGACGCCGTACTGTCTCAAGACTTCCTTGCCTTGATACTCATGAATATTCATGGCCTAGCATCCTCCCGTTTAAAACGCATCATAACAACCCTGTAGGCGCTTCTTGCAAGCACCAAACCTTACCCATTGTATCACTTTTCGCTTGGCCGTTCCTCTGTTTTTCATCAAACTTTTAGATGACTTTGGCAACGATTTCATCTAAATAAGAGAACGGACGGCACATTCCTTCATTAGAATAGCCCAATGCGGCACGGTCGCATTCATGGATTCGATGACGGTCGAAAGGACTCGCGCCCCGCCTCATGATCGGGCAGCCGCCTCCGCGGACATCGTCGGCAGCTGGCGGTCGAGCGCGCGGTACTGAACGGCTTCGGCGACATGCTCGAGGGCAATTCCGTCGCAGTCGTCCAGATCGGCAATCGTGCGGGAGAGCTTCAGGATGCGGTCATGCGCCCTGTAGCTCAGGCCGAGTCTGCTGTACATGCCGGCGAGCAGCGCTTCGGCATCCGACGTCAATCTCACATGCGCCGCCAGCATGCGTCCCGACAGCTCGCTGTTCCAGCGGATGCCGCTGTCCGCATAGCGGCGGCTCTGCCTGTCGTATGCGACGCCAAGCAGCTCTCTGGCCTGGGCCGACGTCATCCCAGGCGCATCGCTGAAGCTGATCGCCTGTCTCGGCAGCTCGACCTGGAGATCGATCCTGTCGGCGAGCGGACCGGACATCCGGGAGCGGTACCGCGCGAGCGAGCTTGCCGAGCAGGTACAGCCTTGCTCGCGATCGTCGCCGCCCCAGAAGCCGCAGGCGCAAGGATTCATCGCGGCCGCCAGCATGAAGCTCGCCGGAAAACGCGCCACGCCCCGCACCCGCCCGATCGTCACATGGCGATCCTCGAGCGGCTGTCGAAGCGATTCAAGCGCGCCGCGTCCGAATTCGGGCAGCTCGTCCAGAAACAAAACGCCTCTATGCGCCAGCGTCACCTCGCCGGGCCTCGGCAACTGACCGCCTCCGACCAAGCCCGAGATCGATATCGTGTGATGGGGCGCGCGAAAGGGCCGCTCCCGAATCAGACCGCTTCGCTGGCCCGCGAGCTTGCCGCTCACGCTGTAAATCTTGGTCACTTCCAGCGCTTCATCGTCTTCGAGCCGCGGCAGCAGCGACGGCAGCCTGCGGCACAGCATCGTCTTGCCCGTGCCCGGAGGGCCGATAAACACCAGATTATGCATGCCTGCCGCCGCGATCAGCAGCGCCCGCTTGCCCTGCAGCTGGCCTGCGACATCGCCAAGATCGAGCGCGGAGCGCGGCTCGCCGCCGGCGGTCCGCCCCTCCTCAGACAGGCCGGTTCCATCAACCTCGGGAAGCGCCGCAACTCCGCGGGTCCAGTCGGACAGCGAGCGCACGGCGATGACCTCGATGCCTTCGATTAGGGCGGCTTCGCTCCAGCTCGCCGCCGGCACATACACCCGCCGAAGGCCAGAGCGCCTCGCCATCTCCGCCATCGCCAGCACGCCTGGCACCGGCTTGACTTCGCCGCTCAGCGAGAGCTCGCCGATTATGAGCGCCCCCGCGAGCGCGTCCGGCCGGAACTGGCCGCTCGCGCACAGGATGCCCGCCGCGATCGCCAGATCGAAGGCGCTCCCTTCCTTGCGCATATCGGCCGGCGCCAGGTTGACCGTGATGCGGTCCAGTGGAAACTTCATCCCGCCGTTGTGGATCGCGGCCCGCGCGCGGTCGATCGATTCGCGGACGGCCGGATCCGGCAGCCCGACCACGTTCACCTGGGGCAATCCGGGCGATATGTCGACCTCAACCTCGATCAGCCTGCCCTCGACGCCGGACACCGTAGCGCTTAACAGCTTCGTGTACATGCAAAAAAGCACCTTCCCTCCGCAACGTGTAATCGTCGCCGGAGCAAGGTGCTTCCCTGCATTTCCGTCGTTATTTTATAACAATAGTCTAGTCGAACGAGCCGCTGCCTGTCAACAGGATTGTTCATGTTCTTAAAAAGCGCCCTGCAAATGCCGAAGCGCCTCCAGCCCGCCCGACCTGTCGAAAGTCACCGCGACGACGTCGAACCGGGTTCGCATGCCTTCCTTGCCTGCGAATCTCAAATAAACCTGCGCGGTCGCCCGGACCTGGGCCTGCTTGCGCGGCGTGACCGCCTCCACGGCCGTGCCGAAGCGGCCGCCGGCCGTGCGCGAGCGAACCTCCACGATGACGATCGTATCGCCGTCCGCGGCGATCAGGTCCAGCTCTCCGCTCCGGCAGCGCCAATTGCGCTCGGAGACGACATAGCCGATCCGGCTCAAATATGCCGCCGCCTCGGATTCGGCCGCCAGCCCGCGCTGTCTGCGCATGTCGGGCTTGCGCCGCTCGCGCTTGTCCGCTTCGCTCATGATCGCTCGCCTCCGCCTCTGGCCGCCGCGCGCTTGTCCGAGCGATAGACGAAGCTCAGCACTTCGGCGACGAGCTGGTACAGCTCGGGCGGAATCTCCTGCTCCAGATCCAGCTTGGACAGCACCTCGACCAAGGACGCATCCTCTTGAACAGGCACGCCGTTCTCCGCAGCGCGCTTCAATATCCCTTCGGCGACGACGCCCTTGCCTTTGGCTACGACGACGGGCGCCGACCGCGTCTGCGGATTATACTTGAGCGCCACCGCCTTGCGCGGGATATACCGCTGGCCGTCAGCTTCCCGGCCCTCTCCGCCGCCCCTTCCGTCCGGGAGCGAAGCCCGCCGGCCGGCCTCTTCCGAATGTCGCATGCGCTCCGCCTCCCCGCGGTCCATGATGAATCGCTATGCCTTATAGTCGATACCTTTGTACGGTCTGGCCGCGTAGGCGCCCGCCGCCTTCGTACCCCCGCTGCCGGCCGAATCGCCCTGCGATCGCTCGGGATACGGAGCGGCCGTCAGCGACATCAGCCTGTAGCCGGCTGACTGCAGACCGCTCGCCGCCTCCGCTCTCGCGCCTTCGATCCATTCGGCGACCTCGGGCCGATCGTTCAGCAGCCGCAGCGACACCGATCTGTCCACGACCTGGACGTCCACGACCGTATGCCCCATATGCTGCAGCTCAAGATCGAACAGCAGCCTGCAGTTGTCCGCGTCCCACTCGCCCTTTCGGCTTCTGCGCGCTTCGACATGGACTTTGGCAGTCGTCTCTCCGTCTTTGTTTTTCATCGGGATAAAAAGGGTCATATGGCTCATCATCGCGGTGTTCTGCCGCTCGGCGGACAGAAGAAGCTGCTGGCCGGTAATCTGCTGAACGAGCGTCTGCGCAGCCTCGCGGAGCGCCGGCGGCGCATCCTCCATCCTGGACAATCCGAGCAGCGCAGCCTTGAGCGTGTCCGCTTGCTGCCGCCCCGCATCCGCAGCCTGTCCGGGCGCCTCTCCTGCGCCTCCCTGCTGCGGATCGGACCAGATCCCGCTCTGCGCCGCCGCCCGCTCATGTCCGGCGCCGAGCGCCGTCAGCAGCTTGCCGAGCCACGGTTCGTCCGCGGCTCTGCCGGCTCTCGCCGTGCCCGCATGCTCGCCGCGCTGCGCCGCATGCTCGGGGCGCGTCCCGCTGTCCGGCGCTTGCCCGCTCTCGCTCTCGCTGCGGGCGCGGGCCTGGAGATCGGCAGACGCCCCTGCGCGCGGCTCGCCACCGGCCGCTGCAGCCGTCTCCCGGCCAAGCCGCCCCGCAGCATCTGCTCCGGCTGGCGCCATCCCGGCTTCGGCGCCGCGGGCCGCCTGTCCGCCCGGCGCCCCTGGGCGCGTCCCTGGCGCACTCGCGGCTGCGGCTGAGCCCGATTGCCCGGCCCCCGGTCCGCCCGCCGGCCCCGGCACGACCGAGCCCTGGCCGCCGCCCGGTCCCGGCATCCGGCCCGCACCGGCAGCCGGCGCCTCCTCCGCCTGCTCCTGACCTTGGGTTGCGGCGTTCTGCGCCGCAGTCTGCGCCCCTGCCGCACGCCCCCCAGACTCGCGCACGAGCTGACCGTCCGTCGCCATGTCTTCGCCGGCCGCCGCGCCGATCAGCCCGACGATCTCGCCCAAGAGCCGCTCCGTCCGCTTAGCCGCGGCCGACAGTCCGGGCGCCGCGGACGCATCCGCGGCCGTCTCTCCGACAAGGCTCGCAAGCGACGACAGCTGCTCGTGCAGCGGACGGCCGTACAGCGCCTCCCGCAAGGAGGCGACAGTCGTCTCCGTCGGCTGCAGCCCCCGCCTGAACGCGACGCCGGCCGCGTCCATCCATTCCCGGACGTCCGCGCCCTGCGGCATCGCCGCCGCGGCAGCCTTGAACCAGTCGGCGGTCTCGCGCGAGACCGGATAGCCGTCGCGTGCGAGACCGCGCAGCAGCTCCCGGCTCCAGGCCTGCTCGGGCAGTCCGAACGCCTTCGCGCCGTCGCGCAGCAGCGCCTCGTCGAGCGAGGCCGCGGCGGCGGCATCGCCCAGCGGCTTCAGTGACACCAGTCCCGACGCGGACTCCGCCTGCACCTGCAGCAGCGTGCCCTGCCCGATGCGCAGCTCCGCCTCAAGCCTGGCCCTGACGGGAACGCCATTTATGTTAATCAAGCCTTCCTGGCCGTCCAGCATCTCCACCAGCACGCCGCGCACGATCTGCCCGACGCGCAGCTCGAGCGCCTTCACGTCGGACGGCTGGCTGTCTCTGATGAGCGCCCGCATCAGCGAGCCGATATTCATATCCACCCGCGCACCTCCTCCAGGCAGGCGCTTGCCTGCCCCATCGGCCCACCCGGAATTTGTCTCTCTATGTATGCTATCGGCCGATTGCTCCCGTCACATTAAAACAATGTCTGCTGCTCCGTCGCATAGCGGGACAGAAACGATCTGCGATGAAGCGGCGTAGGCCCGAGCGCCAGCAGCGCCTCGCGGTGTACCTTGGTCGCATAGCCTTTGTGATCCTTGATGCCGTAGCCCGAATAGTTGATATCCCATATGTCCGCGCACAGCCGGTCGCGCGTGACCTTGGCGACGATCGACGCCGCGCCGATCGATTGGCTGAGCATGTCGCCCTTGACGATCTTCGTCTGCGGCAGCCGCAGATCGACCGTCTCCGCGTCGATGAGCAGATGATCCGGCGCCGTGCCGAGCCCTTCGACCGCCAGCTTCATCGCCAGCCGGGAAGCCTGCCTGATATTGACGCGGTCGATCGTCTCCGCGTCGACGCGCCCGACGGACCAGGCAACCGCATTCGCAACAATGACGTCATACAGTTCGTCCCGTTTCTTCTCGCTCAACTGCTTGGAATCGTTGATCCCGTCGAGCACCAGACCCGCAGGCAAAATGACGGCCGCTGCGACGACGTCGCCGAACAGACAGCCTCTCCCCACTTCGTCCACGCCTGCGACCGCGTTGACGCCTTCCGCCCACAGCGCGCGTTCATAGCTCAATCTGTCGATTTCGAGTTGTTCTGCCTTTTTCAAGCTTATCTACCGCCTTCAATACGCTGTCTTCGTTCCTTCAATGCATCTATTGTCCGACAAGTCGGACGAACCGGCAACTGTTTTTCTCTGCCCGCGCGGGCGCCGGCATTGCCGACTGTCGCACATCCCCGTACAACAGGTCTTTTGCAGGTCATAAAAACAAGGCCCGCCGGCATATTCCGGCGAGCCCAGTATCAAGTATGCGGCGGCAATTCGAGCGAGATTCGGCCCAGCTTGGCGGAGCGCAGGTCGCGGAGCAGGACGCCCGCGGCTTTGTCGTAGTCGACATGGCCGCCGCTGCCGAGGCAGCCCCGGCGGCGGCCGATATCCGCCAGCACCTCGGCCGCCGCCGCCGTATCCGGGATGGCTGCCGGCAGCTCGGCGAGACCGTAGCGCTCGACCAGCGTGTCCCGGTATTCGTCCGCGAGATAACGGATCAGCGTGCAGCCGACCTCGTCCACGTGCAGCACTTCTTCCTTGATCGCACCCGTCGCCGCCAGTCTGAAGCCGACATCCGCGTCTTCGAACTTGGGCCACAGGATGCCCGGCGTATCCAGCAGCTCCAGTCCGCCGCTGGTGCGGATCCACTGCTGTCCCTTGGTGACGCCCGGCCTGTCGCCCGTCACGGCCGCGCTGCGCCCCGCCAGCTTGTTGATCAGCGTCGATTTCCCTACGTTCGGAATACCGACGATGAGCGCACGAGCCGGCCGCGGCTTCAGCCCCTTGGCGATCTGCCGATCGATCTTTTCCTTGAGCAGCGTCTGGACGCGAACCGCGATCTCCCTGACGCCGGTGCCGGTGTTCGCGTCGATCAGAAGCGCGCTATGCCCGAGCGCCTGATAATGCGCCAGCCAGGCATCGTTCGCGGCGGGATCCGCCAGATCCGCCTTGTTGAGCAGGATCAGCCTGGGCTTGCTCCCGACGATCTCGTCGATCATCGGATTGCGGCTCGCTTCGGGGACGCGCGCGTCCAGCAGTTCGAACACGACGTCGATCAGTTTGAGCTTTTCTTCGATCTGCCTTTTGGCCCGGGTCATATGACCGGGGAACCACTGGATGGTCAAATGAAACGGCCTCCTTGTGTTATCGCTTCGGCCAGCGCCGGCCCTCCGGCTGTCGCCGCCGTCGTCAATGACGCAGGGCGCTTCGGTCGGCTCAATAGCCGCGGCCGATGTATTTGATCTTGTCGAGCGGCCAGAAGACGAGCTCCGCCCGGCCGACGACCCGATCGATCGGCACATAGCCGATCATGCGGCTGTCTTTGCTGTTCGGACGGTTGTCGCCCATAACGTACAGCATGCCGCTTGGCACCTTGCCGTCCGGGTACGTCTCGTTCGGGAAGTCGCTGCTCCACTTTTGTTCGTTGTACAGCTGGCCTACTCCGTGCATCTCTTCATACGTATCCTTGAGATAGGGCTCTTCAATCTTGGTACCGTTGACGTACACGTCGTCGCCCTGCACCTTCACGGTGTCTCCGCCGACGGCGATGACCCGCTTGATGTAGTCCCGATGCTCGTCCGGCACATGGAAGACGATGACCTCTCCCGCCTTCGGCTTGCGGATGTCGTACACGGCTTTGTTCACGATGATGCGTTCGCCGTTCCAGAAGTTGGGCTGCATCGATTCGCCGTCGACGATAAACGGGTTGAACAGCAGCCAGCGGATCAGAATGACGAGTACGCCCGCGATCGCCAGCGCCTTGACCCACTCGAACACTTCCTTGCCGGCCTTGGAGTTCTTCGCGCCAGGCCCGGTCTGAGACGGCACAGTCGAACCGGGCTCCGCGGGGGTCATATCCTGGGCCGTCTGCCCGGAAGGCGAGCCGGGTACGGAAGATATGCCCAGCCCCGTATCCGATAGCTCCTTGTCGTTCCGATTGTCAGGTTGATCCATTAGCTCGCCTCTTTTCTGACTATTGCTAAGTATTCCCCTCGCAGGGCATGCATGCTTATGCGCAAAGAACGCAAAAGAGGGCTTGAACGAATGCCAAGCCCCCTTGCTTTTTCATTATCGAATTTCCTTGATGCGGGCTGCCTTACCGCGCAGGTTGCGCAGGTAGTAGAGCTTCGCACGGCGAACCTTGCCGCGGCGCGCCACTTCGATCTTATCGAGGCGAGGCGAATGAACCGGGAAAGTACGCTCGACGCCGACGCCGTAGGAAATCTTGCGAACCGTGAAGGTCTCGCTGATCCCGCCGCCGCGACGCTTGATCACGACGCCTTCGAAAAGTTGAACCCGCTCGCGGGAACCCTCGACGACTTTAACGTGAACCTTCAACGTGTCGCCAGGACGAAATGCCGGGATGTCCTTGCGCAGTTGCTCTTGGGTAATCTCAAGAATCAGACTCATAGGGGTATGCCCTCCTTCCGCCATAGACGTTCTTGCCGCTCCCCGGATATTAGTACCCGGATCTTAGCGAGCAGAGGACCGCCCGATTAATCATGCCGGACTCCGACGGCCTAAAGCCGAACAGAGGCATCGACATACACAACATTTGAAATTCTATCACAAACGCCCGCTGCAATCAAGTGCAAAAAAGCGGCGAATCGAAAGAGTCGGACGGACCGACCGGCGGACGGCGCGCATTGACAGCGT
The DNA here is from genome assembly GCF_037963805.1 of Cohnella sp. 56. NCBI lineage: Bacteria > Bacillati > Bacillota > Bacilli > Caryophanales > Paenibacillaceae > Cohnella > Cohnella sp. 56. The sequence continues at coordinate 254,217 of NZ_JAZDQE010000011.1, forward strand.
CAAAAACGCTGTTCTCTTTGCGTCGTTTCGTTCAGCCATTGCTTTTCCTTGTCCGTCAGGGCAGCCCGCTCCAGCAGCTCGGGGCGCCGCGTCCACGTCCGCAGCAGCGACTGCTGCCTGCGCCACTTGTCGATCTCCGCATGATGCCCCGACAGCAGTACGTCCGGCACCTGGAGCCCTCTGAAGTTCACGGGACGGGTATAATGCGGATATTCGAGCAGGCCGTCGCTGAACGAATCGGTGACCGCAGAGCTCTCGTTGCCGAGCACACCGGGCAGCAGGCGCACCACCGCGTCGATGACGGTCATCGCGGGCAGCTCCCCGCCCGTCAGGACATAATCCCCGATCGACAGCTCGTCCGTCACCAGATGACTGCGAATCCGCTCGTCGTAGCCCTCGTAATGGCCGCATATAAAAATCAGATGTTCCTCGCGGGACAGCTCCTGCGCCTTGGCCTGCGTAAACGTCTCGCCCTGCGGACACATGAGGATGACGCGGGGCCGCGGGGTAACAGAGATATCCGCTGAAGAAGGGTCGGGGGCTGAGCCGTCGGCAGCCTCGGCAGCGGCCGCAGGGGTATCGGCTGTGCATGCGTCGGCTGTGCATGCGTCGGCTGCGAAGCCGTCAGCCGGCTGCCCGGACGCGGCCTGCGCTGCGGCCCGCGCGGCGTCAGGTTCATCCGCCAGCCATGTCTTCCCCGTCACCGCCTCCACGGCCGCGAAGATCGGATCGGGCTTGAGCACCATGCCGCCGCCGCCACCGTAGGGCGTATCGTCGACGGTATTGTGCTTGTTGTTCGAATAATCCCGGAAATTGACCGTGTTCAGCTCGACGAGTCCGCGATCGCGCGCCTTGCCGAGAATGCTGCTGCCGAACACGCCTGCGAACATTTCCGGAAACAGCGTCAATACGTCCACTCTCATCGCTAGAGCAGCCCTTCCATGAGATGAACCTTGACCTTGCGGGCGGCCACGTCGACTTCCTTGACGACCTCGTCGATGAACGGCAGCAGCAAGTCTGAGCCCTTGGGACGCTTCACGACCCAGACGTCGTTCGCGCCGGGAGACAGAATCTCCTTGATATGGCCGAGCGTCTCGCCCTCTTCGGTCACGACCTCGCACCCGACGATATCGCTCAAGTAATACTCGTCCGCTTCGAGCTCCACGCGGTTTTCCGCTTCGACTTTCAGCTCCCAGCCTTTGTATTTCTCGACCTGGTTGATATCGTCCCAGCCCTTGATGCGGACGACAAACATGTTTTTCTGCTCGCGGGCGCCGACGACTTCGACTTCGACGGGCTGCCCGCCCGCTTCGGGATTCACGAGCAGCAGCCGGCTGCCCGCTCTGAACCGAACGTCCGGAAAGTCCGTCTGCGGCCACACCTTGATCTCTCCGCGCACGCCGTGCGTGTTGACGATTTTGCCGACGTTGAGCAATTGTTGATCTGACAAGGGAACGCCCCCTTTTTCGATAGAATATCCCGATCCGTCCCCCGCGAGTCCCGGCGGCATGCGTATGCGCTACAGGACAAAAAGTCCGGAGCGCGCGTACGCGTTCCGGACTTCGGCTGCATGCTATTCGGACACGATGTCCACGATGACGCGTCTGTGGCTCTTGACCGCGGCGGACGAGACGACCGTGCGCAGCGCCTTCGCGATCCGCCCCTGCTTGCCGATGACCTTGCCGACATCGCCGGGATGAACGGTAAGCTCGTACACCAGGCCACGCGCGTCTTCCTTGACCTGAATTTGTACGTCTTCCGGATGATCCACCAATGCCCGTGCAATAACCCGTATGAGTTGTTCCATGGCTGTCAGCCTCCGGGACTCCGACGTATTACTTCGAGAGCTTGGATTCGTGGAACTTCTTCAGAACGCCTGCCTTGCTCAGGAGATTGCGGACCGTATCGGACGCTTGCGCGCCGGATTGCAGCCACTTCAGTGCCTTCTCCTCATCGATCTTCACTTCAGCCGGTTGAGCGACCGGATTGTAGATGCCGATCTCCTCGATGAAGCGACCGTCGCGCGGGGAGCGGGAATCAGCTACGACCACGCGGTAGAAAGGGGCTTTGTGAGCGCCCATACGCTTAAGACGAATGCGAGTTGCCATTGTAAACTTTCACCTCCTTAACGAGATCTCGTTTCATTTAAAAAGGAAACTTCATGCCCTTGCCGCCTTTGCCGCCGAGCAGATTCTTGAGGCCCTTCATCCCGCCCTTGGGTCCCTTCGGGCCCATCATGCCGGAGAATTGCTTCATCATCTTCTTCATGTCCTCGAACTGCTTGAGCAGCCGGTTCACGTCGGCCACGGTCGTGCCGCTGCCGGCCGCGATCCGCTTGCGCCTGCTGTAGTTGATCATGTCAGGCTTCTGCTTCTCCGCCTTCGTCATCGACTTGGCGATCGCCTCGGTGCGCGATATCTGCTTCTCGTCGATCTTGAAGTTCGGATTGGCCTTCAGCTTGTTCATGCCGGGCATCATATCGAGCAGCTGGTCGAGCGGCCCCATCTTGCGGACCTGCTCCATCTGCTCGAGGAAGTCGTCGAAGGTGAACTCGGCCGTGCGCATCTTGCGCTCGAGCTCCTTGGCCTTCTCCTCGTCGATGTTCGTCTGCGCCTTCTCGATGAGCGACAGCATGTCGCCCATGCCCAGAATCCGCGATGCCATCCGATCAGGGTGGAACGCCTCGAGCTGATCGATCTTCTCGCCCGTGGAGGCGAACTTGATCGGGCAGCCCGTCACCGCTTTGACCGACAGCGCGGCGCCGCCGCGGGTATCGCCGTCGAGCTTGGTCAGCACGACGCCGGTCAGCGCGAGCTGCTCGTGGAACGCCTTCGCGACATTGACGGCTTCTTGGCCCGTCATCGCGTCGACGACCAGCAGCACCTCGTCCGGCTTGACGGCCTCGTGAATCTGCTTGATCTCTTCCATCAGCGCTTCGTCGATCTGCAGACGGCCAGCCGTATCGATGAGCACGTAGTCGCGGCCCTCTTCCTTGGCGCGCGCCACGCCCTGCCGGGCGATCTCGACCGGGCTCACCTGGTCGCCCAGGGAGAACACCGGCACGTCGATCTGCCCGCCGAGCACCTCGAGCTGCTTGATCGCGGCCGGACGGTAGATGTCGCCGGCGACGAGCAGCGGCTTGTGGTTCTGCGACTGCAGCAGCTTGGCGAGCTTGCCGACGAGCGTCGTCTTGCCCGCGCCCTGCAGGCCGGCCATCAGGACGACCGTCGGCGGGCGATTCGCCTTCGCCAGCTTGGACTGGGTGCCGCCCATCAGCTCGATCAATTCCTTGTGGACGATATCGACCACGACCATGCCGGGCGTGAAGCTCTTGGTCACTTCAAGGCCGACCGCCTTCTCCTTCACCTTGGCGATGAAGTCCTTGACGACCTTGAAGTTGACGTCGGCCTCGAGCAGCGCCAGCCGGACCTCGCGCATCGCCTCATTGACGTCGTCCTCGGACAGCTTGCCCTTGCCCCGCAGCTTGCCGAATACATTTTGCAGTCTTGTCGTCAATCCTTCGAATGCCATTAGCCGGTCCCTCCCTTCTTCGATAATCTTGCATCTATTCGTTCAATCATATCATTTGTCCCGTTACTGTTCAAAGCTCGCCCTCTTCGGAGCCTCGCAGATTCGCCGCCGTCCTGGCCAGCGCTTCGCGATGCGGCTGCGGGAGTCCGTCGATCTGCCGGTCGAGCGTGTCCAGCCAGCCGTGCAGCCGGATATGCCGCGCCATCAGTCCGAGCTTGTCCTCGTAGCCCTCGAGCGCCTGCTCCGCCCGCTTCAGATGCTCGTAGACCGCCTGCCGGCTGATCTCGAAGTCCGCCGCGATCTCGCCGAGCGAGTAGTCGTCGTGGTAATAAAACTTCAGGAACGTCTGCTGCTTGTCGGTCAGCAGCGGCCCGTAAAAGTCGAACAGCATGTTCATCCGGGTCGTCTTCGCGAGTGCGCTGTCTCCCTGCATCACGATCACTCCTATGCTGTCAAGGGAAACGACTTGACACGCCGCACCCGAAAAACATCATAAGCTTTTTGACCGGACGTTGTCAAGGTGGGAACCTTAACAGCAATAAAATTTAAATTGCGCACTCTATCGGATGGGGCGAAAAAGCGAACGAAAAAACCTGCAAACCAGCTAATGTTTGTCAACCCTCTGGGGTTGGATTGCGACAGCGTTATTGCTATACTGTTTTTGAGTAAGACAAAGAAGCCCTCCGGTGGTACGGATGCTTCTGGGTGAATATGGTATTTAGGCTTTGTAGGGCTCGCCTTTTACGAGGATGGCATATACGTGATGCAAAAGCTTGTTGGCGCAAGCGATCACGGCTACCTTATAGGGCTTGCCCTCTTTTCTTTTCTTTTCTTGTCGTAATAAGCTCTAAGCCGCTCATTCACGCCATTTCTAAGTCCACACGTCACGGCAACATAGAGCGCTTTTCGTAAGCGTTTGGAGCCCCTCTTCGAAATGCGGTTGCGGCTGGCGGTGAACTTCCCCGAGCTATGCACACCTGGATCTAGACCCGCATAGGCGACGAGCTGCTTGGGCGCCCCAAATTGAGCCGCATCCCCGATCTCCGCCACGATGGCAGCCGCGAGCTTATCTCCTACGCCGGGAATGGTCTTCAGTAGCTCTACTTCCGGGATCGTCAGTGCCGTCTCCTCGATGGCTTCCTCCAGTTGGCGAAGCTGTTCTTGCTGTGCGAGTATCGTCTCCACCATACACAGCAGCGCCGTTTGCTGCGCTTTACTTGACTGACTTAAAGGCGGTAACGCTTGTATTCGCTCCACCTTGGCCTGCGCCCAAGCTTTCCCGTGTGAAGAGCCGGCTGTTTCGCGGATTATTTCAACTGTGATGGAGCCGCCGTTTAACCGATGGCGTAGGACCTGTAAGGAAGTTTTGGAAAACAGGTTGTGG